>DASRCF010000264.1:0-4557 GCA_035653255.1 Chloroflexota bacterium | reverse complement strand
CGCCGCAGATGCGCCTCCGGAGGCATTGGAGGAGTACCGGCGGGTCAGTGTGGTGGCCGACCATGGCAGCTACGACTACGAGTCAAGAATCGAGCGCGTGCTGGAGGGCCTCGATCTCGGACGCGAGCTGTGGAATCGACCGGTGGGCCGGCTCTCGGGCGGTCAGCGGACTCGGGCCAACCTCGGGCGAGCCCTTCTCCATGATTCAGACCTCTACCTGCTCGACGAGCCCACCAACCACCTCGACATCGCCGCTCTCGAATGGCTGGAGTCGTACCTCCGAGGCCTCAGGCGGGCGTTCATCGTCGTGGCGCACGACCGGTACTTCCTCGACCGGGTCTCCACTCGCACCCTGGAGCTGTCGCGGACTCGGATCCGCGATTTCAAGGCGCCCTATTCCAAGTACGTCGAGCTGAGCGAGGCTTCGAGAGAGCGAGAGGAGCGGGAGTACGGGCGGCAGCAGGAACAGATTCAGAAGACGGAGGAGTTCGTGCGCCGGTTTGGCGCGGGACAGCGCTCACAGGAAGCGCAGGGCCGGCAGAAGAGGTTGGAGCGGTTGGAGCGGCTGGAGCGGCCGCAAGCGGAGAGCCGGCTCAAGCTCGACCTCAAGGGAAAACGTCGCCGCGGTGATATTGCTCTTCGACTCGAGCGGCTTGCCGCCGGCTACGACGGCAAGGTGCTGGTCCAGTGCCCCGACGAGCTGGCGGTGCATCATGGTGCCAAGATCGCGCTGGTGGGCCCCAACGGCTCGGGAAAGACCACCCTGGCGCGGACGCTTCTGGGGCAGCTGCCGGCGGTTGCAGGCTCCGTGTGGTGGGCGCCCAACAGCACCACGGCCTACTTCGCGCAGTCGTCGAGCCGGGACCTCGAGCCGGAGGCCACAGTGCTGCAGACGCTTCAGCAACGCTCTCAGACCGGCGAGGACGCCGCCCGCGACTACCTGGCCCGATTTCTTTTTCGAGGCGACGACGTGTTCAAGCGCGTCGGGGATCTCTCCGGAGGCGAGCAGAGCCGCCTGGCACTGGGATGCCTCCTACTGGAGCAGCCTTCCTTCCTGCTGCTCGACGAGCCCACGAACCACTTGGACATCCCTGCGCGAGAGGCGCTGGAACGAGCCCTGCGGTCATTTCAGGGCACGCTCATCCTTATCTCTCACGACCGCTACCTCATCGACCGGGTGGCCTCGGAAACCTGGACGATCCGCGACGGGCGGCTGGCGGTCTTCGACGGACCGTGGAGCGACTTCGTCGCCGGGCGTCATGAGCGCCCGCTCACCTACTCGGAACCGGCTTCCGATGTACCGGCGCCGCCGATCGAGGAGCTTTCGGTTGCGGAGCTGGACGCTGCTGCGCGGCTTGTTTCGGAGCGGTTGAGCGCCGGTGCGGCTCGCCTGGAAACTGAGAGCCGGGCTGCACCGCCGGCCCGTTTGGAGGAGCTGGCGGAGGAGCTGGCGCACCTCGAGCGAGAGCTGGAGCTGGCGGTCGGGCAGTGGTTGAAGGCGGTCCGCCCCGATGTGTCAAAGGGTGACGGCGGGCGAGGCGTTGAGGAGCGAATCGGCTCGGCAAGGAACGGCGGCTGAGCGACTCGCCTCCACCCGGCCACGTTCGTCTCCTGGGCATTACGGGTCCCATCGGCTGCGGGAAGACGGCCCTGTCTCGCCTACTGGTTCAGCTTGGGGCGAGGGAGCACATCGACGCCGACGCCGTGACCCACCAGCTCATGAGACCGGGCACGGCTCTGACGGCCGCAATCGAGGAGATTTTCGGTCCGGGCGTGATTCAGGCGGACGGATCGGTGAACCGGCTGGCGCTGGGCGAGGTTGTCTTCGACGACCCGGTCAGGCTGAGGGCGCTGGAGGGATTGGTGCATCCGGAAGTCCGGGCGTGGATCGCCGCCCGCGTGGACACGCTTGGTTCCGGCGGGGAAGACGGCGTGGTGGTGGTCGAAGCCATCAAGCTGCTCCAGAGCCCGCTGCGCGACCTGGCCACTGAGATATGGGTCGTCACCTGCTCTCCCGAGGTTCAACGTCGGCGGCTGGTATCAGACCGCGGTTACACGCCGGAGCAGGTCGAAGCGCGCCTTCGCGCGCAACCCGACTTCGCTCCCGGTACCGGCGTTCGCCTGATCCAAAATGACGGCTCGCCGGCGGAGCTGGCCGGCACGGTCGAACGGGAGTGGAACCGCTTCCTAGCCGCCGAAACGTAAGGTCCGCTCTCCGTCGACTCCAGGCGCACGCCGGGCAGATCCGCACTACCTTGACCGACCACCACCGGCGTTTCTCGACCGGGAGCAGTTCAACAAGGTAGTCTGTTCTACGAACCCCCTTGGAGTGGGGGTTCGGCGACTTCGGTCAGGCGGTGAACAGTGGGAGCCGGGAGTGACAGCGATGTGTACGGGATCCTCCGTGGAGTTCGCGGCGAATTGCGAAACTGGGCGAGTAGTCTGGCACTCGGGTATCTCGTCTCTCCCAGCCGTCTGCTACCCAGTTGGAATCCACTCATCCGCAGCAGGCTCGCGAAGCACAAGCTCATGCTGCAACTGCGGAACGGCTTGGAGATCGAGTGCCAGGCCAACGAATTCCCACCCTTCCTCGAGATCTTTGTGGAGAGATGCTACGAGATTGAAGACTTGGATTGGAGCGAGGTCGCATCCATCGTCGACGTTGGAGCCAACGTCGGCATGGCCACCCTGTGGTACGCGGTTCACGCGGTTAATGCCTCAATACTGTCGCTCGAACCATCGCCAGGAGCGTTTCGGGAGTTATCAGCCAACGTAGCCCGCAACGAGTTCAGCAAACGGGTGACATGCATTCCCGCTGCGATGAGTGCCACGCCGGGGAGGGCTGCATTCGGCAGCGGGTTTACCTCCGTGTTTGGCCGATTATCGGAGACGGGCGAGAGCCAGGTTGTGGTCACCTCGCTGGCTGAGTTACTGCAACAGCATGGCATTACGGCCCTTGACGTTCTCAAACTGGACTGCGAGGGCGCCGAGTACGATATTCTTCTCACAACAGACGAGCAGGTTCTGCGGCAGATCCATTTCGTGGTGGGAGAGTATCACGTTGCCCAAGGTCGTTCGGTTCAAGCGCTACGACGTGCGCTGGAGAAGGCCGATTTCGCCGTCTCGATGACACCAGACCGAAAGGGGGTGGGCTTCTTCCGTGCGACCCGGCTCGATCGTAGTTAGGCCAGGTCCATGCGAACGGAGGAACACCACCGGTGTGTTGGAGCCGGATAGCTGCGGCCAGAGAATCTTGGCATACACCCCCATTGGGACCATTGGCATGGCTCCGGACGGCGCTATGCAGCACCCTCCGATCCTGCTCCGGACAGAGGACTTAGCGAGTGGTACAGCTTGAGGTGCCGGTCCACGATCAGCTCCCAGCTGACCAAACGAAGTAGGGCAGAGCCCCCGGTCGCCAAGCTCCGTCGAAGGTCGGCGTTCACGCGAAGCTGTTCGAATGCCGAGGCAAGCCGCGTTGCATCCCTGGGCGGCACCAGTAGCAGGTTCTTACCGTCAGTCATCTCGGGGTCCAGCTCTGGCCCCCGGGTCGTGACGACGGGGATGTTAAGAGCGAGGCAGGCGAGCAAACTGCTTCTCTTCAGACTTGCTCCCTCGTGGAAGGGCAGCGCAGCGGCGTCAGCGCACGACACGACAGCAGCCAGGTGATCTTCAGGCACTGCCCCCGTGAACACCAAACGATCCGAGATGCCGGAACGCTGAGCGAGTTCAAGCAAATGAGCGGCGTGGTCGTCGGTCCCAGGATAGTTGGTCCCGATGATGAGACCTTTGACGGTCGGGTCCGTCCTCGCCAGGGCCCTCACCAGGTCCTCCACACCCTTGTTCGGAAGCAGGAATCCAAAGTAGCCGACTACGAAGTCGTTTGGCGAGAACCCCAGTTCAGCCCTTTGGCGGGCTCTGCTGACGTCGGAGGGCCGTTGCAGTGGCAGCGTCAGGCCGGCGGGAACCACAGTCGTGCGCTTGCGGGGAAGCAGGTGCCCCAGGAAGCCGGCCTCCCTCTCTGTGGTGACGATGACGGCGTGGCTCGCAGCCGCCGGCACCAGGAACCAGGCCCGAAGGAGAGCCGTCCGTAGATCCACCGGCCTCAGGTAGTGGAAGGTTGTGACCACTCGAATCCGAGGTAACAGGAGTCGCACAAGCACCGGCATCAGGTAGACCGCCGGCGCGAATCGCGTGGCACGGGTGGGGTGTTGGAGGTGGACAACGCACGGACGTGACCGACGGAGGTAAGCGAAGAGGTGCACGAGGCCACGGAGGCCCCAGGAACTCAGGGTCTCCATCGCGAGGCCCTCTTCCAACCTGCCGCCCACCGCGGTTATGACCTGGACCTGCACTCCCGCGTCCCGCAGCCCGCGGGCCAGGTTGTACGAGTACGGAGCAATGCCACATTGCATGTCGGGCCAGGTACCCGCCACCAGCGTGACGTCAGCCCGTCCTCTTTCCGTCACGGTGGCCGCTCGAGGTTCCAATCGAACCAATCGGCGAGGTGCACTTCAGACCTTGCCGTGCGGAAGATGTGTGCTCGCTTTCGTCCCA
>DASRCF010000263.1:0-14779 GCA_035653255.1 Chloroflexota bacterium | reverse complement strand
CTTCGCCGAGCGCAGCCGTAGCGCTTCCTACGTCGCCCGTCTCTTCCTGACCGCCGGCATGTTCGGCATGTTTTTCTTCCTCAGCCAGTTTCTCCAGGAGATCCTTCACTACGGACCATTGGAGACCGGCTTCGCCTTCCTGCCGTTCACTGTGGCGTTGTTCGCCATGTCCCAGCTCAGCTCCAGACGGCTGGTCGAGCGGTTCGGTCCCAAGCGCGTGATGGTCGGGGGCTTCACGCTCTCGACCGTCGCCATGGTACTCCTGACCCAGCTCTCCGGCGACAGCAGCTACCTCTCGGTCCTGGCGCCGATCATTCTGTTCGGAGCCGGCAATGGACTCGGCTTCGTCCCGCTGACCTCTGTCTCTCTGGCCGGCGTGCGACCGGACGAGGCGGGTGCGGCATCGGGGCTCGTCAACGTGATGCAGCAGCTGGGCGGAGCCCTCGGACTGGCCGTGCTGGTCTCCGTATTTGGGACCGTGGGCAGGAGCGCGGTCACCCAGTCCGTCGCGGCGGCAAGGCAGGCATTCGTGGCCGGCGCCGACCACGCGTTCATTGCCGGAACTCTGTTCGTGGCGGCGACCGTGCTCGTGACCCTGGTCGCAATCACGGGACGCCGCGCGGAGACCCACGCTGTAGCCACCTCGAGAGCTCCCGAGCCCGAAATCTCGGCTGCCGCCTGAGTCTCGGCTGGCGAGGTCGACTCGGCGTGACCGATCCTGGCGGTTCAGAAGCAGTGTTCGCGCGGCTCCATGGAACACAACTGGAACAGCGGTGGCGCATGCTTGACCATGACGGCCTAGACCTGAGCGTGAAGAGGCCGAAAAGCAGAAAAAGGATGATTCCGTGATCCAGATCGAACGACTTTGGAACGCTGCCCGCATTGCGGCTGTACCAGCCCTTCTTGGCGCCGCCTTCCTCTCCGCGCATGCCGCCGTGGCGGCCCCGACGCCGCCTCCCAGGTACTCCATATCGCTGGCAGGGCCGGCTCCCAGCTCCAACCAGTCTGAGGCCGGTGGAATGAACGCCCAGGGCGATGTCGGCGGAAACTCGGACAGCTCCGCGTCCGCTCAAACTTTTCGGTTCCGGCAGAATGGGCTGATCTGGTTCGGCAGTCCGCAGGGCACGAACTACTCCTTCACCTACGGCATCAACGACTACGACGACGTCGCCGTGGCTGCCGGTCCCGATAGGTACCCCCTGTATCCGTATCTCGGCTTCCCCCATGGGAAAGGTGTCATCTGGCGGCAGCTCCTGGCTCCCAAGAACGAGAAGCTCCACGGGACGGCCGCGGCCATCAACGATCAGGAGGACGCCGTAGGGTATTACTACGACGGTAAGAACAATGCTCACGCGGTGATTTGGACGCGAGCCGACTCGTACAAGCCGCGAATCCTTTCGGTGCCCACGGGCACGGTGGCGAGCTATGTGTACGCGCTGGACAATAGCGGCGACAGCGCCGGCCAGTCCGAGTCGAAGACGGTGACCACCGCTGCCGTGTGGGAGGCCTCCGGACATCGTGACGCCCTGGTGCCGATGAAGGCGGGCGATTCGAGCGCCGGCTCGGCCGTCGTTCGGACGTCAAGCCAACCGGTGAAGATACTCGTCGGCGGCACCTCTGGGAACGCCAAAGTTGGCTCTATGGCGGCGGCGATCTGGACCCTTACTCCTTCGGCAAAGCCCGGAATATCTCAGTCAGCCAAGCCGCTGGTGATCCCAAGCCCGGCCGGCCATCCATGGTGCGTCTTGAACGGCATTAATGCAGCGGGCATCGGAGCGGGCGAGTGCGACAGTTACACCAATAGCATCGCCACGGTGGCCATCGGAGGAGTCCAGCACAATCTCAACTCGCTAATCCCGGCGAAGTCGGGATGGACCCTCTGGTCGGCCAAGGCCATCAACGCGAAAGGTGAGATTGCGGGGATCGGGAGCTACAAGGGCCAGGAGGCGGCCTTCCTTCTTACTCCCAAGTAGGGCTCGCCGCAGCAGCTCTGTCAAAACCTCCGGCGACTCCGGTAGCCGGAGGTTCTTCTCGCTGAATGCTAGCGAGATAGCTGTCGGGCGAGCGGAATCGGCTGACGCGAAACCATGATTGCTCCCGATCCGAAGCTTCCACGTGGAGACTCCGGCATCCAGTCGGAAGGCGGCTTCTAACGCAGCGCCTCAATCGATGCGATGTTGACGATGCCCTGGAGGGAATGCGCAAGCTCGGGATCGCGGGTAACGAAGGCGTCGGCCTGCAGCTGAGTGAGGGCGACATACTCCGCCTGGTAGGTGGAGGCCCATCCCAACCGGTCCGCCAGCTCCCAGGCTCTGCGGCGCAGCACGGCGTCTCCCAACAGTCTGATCGGCAGCGCCGCAACCCGCCGCAGCCGCTGGCGGGCGACGTCGGACGGGACCTCGCCTCGATGTACCGCCTCGTGCAGCATCGAAAGCGTCTGTGAACGAAGGAGGGTGGGCGCCAGGAGCTGATGGGAGTCGTGAACCTCGACCTCCTCGGTCACAAGCTGGATCGCGGCTCCGGCATCGACGACGAAACGGCTCAATTTCTACCTCCGACTATGCGCGCCTCGCCCCTGCCGCCACGTCTTGCCCCGGCGAGCGTGGGAGCCGCCTGCAGGCATCACCCCCTCAGGCTACCGTCCGGGGCGACCGACGGGGGAGCCGGGGGATGAGGTTCTCGCGGTCTCTTACGATATAAGGCGAGGGTTGCATGCACGTCGTCGAGTTCATCGTTCTGGCCGGCTGGATCGCGTTTTGGATCTACTGGATGGCCGAGGCGATACGTACCAGAAGCACGCATCGATGGTCGTCTCGGTTTCTCGTCATCAGGATCGTGACTGCCGCTTTCATCATCCTGGCCATCCGGACGTCTTCCATCGGCGGTGGCGGCCACCATATCACGGCCGTCGTCCGCAATCCGGTGCTGCAGGGAGTCGGTTTGGCTTTCTTTCTTCTGGGGCTGGCGTTCGCCGTCTGGGCGAGAGTCTTTCTCGGTCGCAATTGGGGTATGCCGATGACGGAAACGGTCGACCCTGAGCTGGTTAGAACAGGGCCCTACCGGTACGTGCGACACCCGATCTACTCGGGAATCATCCTGGCCATGATCGGCACGGCGCTCGCCGTCAACCTCTACGCCTTCATCGTCGTGGCCGTGCTGGGAGCCTACTTTGTATACAGCGCCAGGGCTGAAGAGAAGACGATGACCGCTCGCTTTCCAACCGAATATCCGGAATACACGCGCTCCTCCAAGATGCTGATCCCGTTCGTGCTCTAGAAGGGGTTTCGAGTTTCGAGCTTCGAGTTTCGGGTTTCGGCTTGTAGGGGCCCGCGAGGTAACGAGCGCGCCCGCAGGGGCTACTGCGGTGCCGTTCGGGGGCATCAGGTGCACGCGGGCGGCCTCCTGCGTCGGCAGCCCCTACAGGCCGTTGCGGGCTTCGAGTTGAAGGACGGGTCCGTGCCGTCCGCGGCGGCGTTTCCGGACTCGTAGGGGCCTGCGAGGTAACGAGCGCGCCCGGGAAGGCTACGGCGGCGCCGTTCGGAGCCAAGAGGTGCAGGCGGGCGGCCTCCTGCGTCGGCAGCCTCTACGAGCCGTCGGGAGTTTCGAGTTGAAGGACTATACGCAGTCTCCGCGTTTGCAAGCAGTTAACGGGTTTCGATGCGAGGTCTCCCTTGATCCAACTGGGACAATGGCCGATGGAAGCCAGCCTGTGGAAGTCGCGGATGCCCACCACCGTCCTCTTCTTCGTCAACGGCTTTGTCATCGCCTCCTGGGCGGCGCGGATCCCGTCGATCAAGGCCTCTCTGGGGCTGGGTCAGGCGGAGCTGGGAATCGCCTTGCTGCTGGCGAGCATCGGTGCCTTGGTGGGGCTCAACATCGGCGGCGCCATAGCATCGCGATACAGACCCCGCTCGGTCGCGACGGTGGCAGGCGTCGCCTTCTGCCTAGCACTACCACCGCTCGCCTTTGCCCCCGATCTGGCCGCTCTTGCCGGCGGGCTGTTCGTACTCGGCCTCTGCAGCGGCTTCATGGATGTTTCCATGAACGCGGATGCCGCTGCCCTGGAGAAGCTGTACCGTCGTGCCGTCATGAGCGCTTCGCACGCATTCTTCAGCTGGGGAGGCCTGGCGGGGGCGGCGGCCGGGGCCATAGCCGCCGGACTCGCTGCTACCCCCGGATCAGAGTTCCTCGCCGTGGCCGCGCTGGGCGTTGTCGCGGTAGTCGCGGCCGGACTGACGCCTAACCCGGAGGTGCCCACGGAGCCGCCCGCGCCGGCCTTCTCCTGGCCGTCGAAAGCGGTTCTGGCGATCGGACTCGTTGCCTTCTGCGCTGCCATCACCGAAGGTTCGATCATCGACTGGAGTGCCATCTACCTTCATGGGACACTCAAAACCTCTCTGGCCGTCGCCGCGCTCGGGTTGGGCGCATATTCCGTGATGATGGCGACCGTCCGGCTTACAGGCGACCGGCTGTCCTCCAGCCTGGGTGCCCCGAGAGTCGTGCGAGCGGGCTTCGCCGTCTGCATGGTGGGGCTGGTGCTGGCCCTCACCGTTCCGGCCGGCGCGGCGGGCATCCTCGGATTCGCCCTCGTGGGCGTAGGTGCCGCCACCATCTTTCCATTGGCGATGAGTGCCGCCGGCAGCGCGGGTGGCACGTCAGCGGCCGCCTCCATCGCCGCCGCGGCGACGTGCGGCTACACCGCGTTTTTGGTGGGGCCGGTCCTCATAGGAGTTGTGGCCCAGGCCCTCAGCCTGCGCGTGGCCTTGACGTTCGTGCTGGCGCTCCTCGTCGCGGGCTTCCTGATGGCCGGAGCGGTTCGTGGAGGTGGCGGCGTGGCGCGCGCGCCCGAGATCGAGGTCCTCTAACACAACCCCGACGGTTAAGGGTCAATCCGCCAGGTACTTCTGCTCACGAACCTCAAGGATCATGAGGAATGCATCGTAGCTGCGCGCGTGCGTATGCCGGTGCTGCCCGGAATGGCGGTTGTCACCAATCTCGTCACGGCTTGCGAGACGGGGCTCTCCATCTCTACGCTCAAACTTCATGCCGTAGAGATCCGCGACGGTCCCCCGACCACGCGAGGATAGTCGCCGCCATGGAGCACGGTACGGTGTGCATCGTTGACCAGGCACCCGACCACGCTGCCAGTGGAATCCAGCCGCTCCGACGCCGCGACTGCCGGCCCGTCAGCTCGATCGCAGACTCCTCAGGGAGCGACAGCCGGCGCGGCCCGGCTTCGACCTCGATCAGACCCTTCGGTCTGCCCTTCTCATCGACCGGACCGGTCGGGAAAGTCGTCCAGCCTTCGCCCCACTCAAACACCGGCATCGCGTCCCCGCCCTTCCGACGAGTTATGTCGGGCTGGCAGCACTCGATTTCCCACGCTTCAGCGTAGATGGGAGAGGTTTGTCACCTGCTCATCCGCCTTGGAGGGCGCTGGATCGACGTTGCCCGGCAACGTCCTCGCGACCCGGTCGGGTCTAGCTTACGAAGACAGGGATCGCCGCGCCGAGAAGTTTGCTTGACGTTGTGGGCCGGAGCTGGTCCATGGTCCTAAGGTCGACTCTCCGCTGGGCCATATTGCAAAGCTCAATCTCCATGGCCACCAGCTCGAAGATGCTCGGCGACTTCCCGTCTCCGAATTCCACCAGCATGTCCCAGTCATTGGCCCCGCGGCTGCCGGGTTCAACCTTATGGATGAGCGACAGTCTCCGAATGTGGTGATGCTTGCAGAAATCGGCAATCCTGCCGGGGTCGAGCGGCGTGCCGTCTCTGGTCAAGATATGTGCAGTCTCTTGAACTTGAGTCTCCATGCTTGCGTCGGCCTCCGTGGAATCCGGCTGGTGATGTGCGTTGCCTTGCTGATCGGCAGATGCCGGCTTCGGATCTGCGGTCATCGGCGAGCGCCCCGCCAGAACCGCAGACCTCGCCCCTTGGCAGGGACTGCCGCAGCCGGCGGCGGCTCGGCTTCAGGTGGAGAAATCTGAGTCGCGGCGGCGGCAGTGAGGACGACGCCATGGTCCCTAACGACCTTGTCGATGGCGCTGAAGCTGAGGCACAGAGGCTGACTCTTCCCTGGGGGCAGGTTAGACCGGTCCACGTCGAAGTGGCCGGTGCCGCCGCTGGCTCGAGTCACCGATGCCTCCGTTCTCGAACCACCGCCCACCTGTCCGGATCCGAAGCCGGCGATGTTGGACACGGTGCCAATCTTCCGCCCCTCCGAGTCGAATACGGCCATGCCAAGCTCGATGTCGAAGGTGTCGGTCAGGTTGTAGCTTCTCACTCGTTCCCCTAGCTTTCTGTGTTTGTGTAGTTTCGAACGGATGCCGAGGGAGGCGGACTCCGGAAAGCTGAGCTCAATGTTCACACTCAGCCAGCCCCAGTAGCACGTCGTTCCACTGGCCGTCAGTTCGGGCTCGCAGATACCTACAGAAGGGTCCGTCGTACACCGCGACCTCCGCTCGGCCCGCCGGGGTCACGCTGTAAAAGGTGTGCGTGCCGGCGTCGATGGCGGCGATGATCTGGTCCCGCGTCCAGCGCCGGCTTCGGCTGCCGAGGTGCGTCACTCCGGTGTGTGGGTTCTGAAGCCGTTCCCTGGTCACACACGTAACTTCGATCTCGGCCGGGTCTTCCACACTGGACTCGAACGAGCCGGGAGCCTCCGGCTCGGTCCGAGCTTTGGTCCGGTGACCCTCGACCATCTCCTCGAGATCGCTGCGCCGGATTCGCCAGCCCGCCCCACGCCCCAGGTTTACCCCGGACAGCTTGCCGTCTCGTAGCCAGCGCCGGATGGACTCTGGGCCTACACGCACATACTCCGAAACCTCCTTGACCGATAGGAGGACATCATCCTCATTCAAGCGAGTTCCACCTACGGCTTGGCTCATGTAGCATTATCGCACAACATCACGAGTGTCGTGGCATAGCGTCGGAACAAACGCCATTGCCAGAAAGGGCTGAGTGCCGGCACTCGTGGTGCCAGCCCTTGGGGGAGGCCGCGGCCGAACTCCTCCGGTGCAAGCAATTCTCGCCCGAGAGCGGATCTGGCGGCGCTTTCGAGGACTCGCCCGAGCGTCAGTCCGGCGTCTCGATCCCCTCACCGTCGCCGACGTCATGCGGCAGCTCGCCTGCGCGCGTGCGCCGCTCTTCGATAAACAGCTCCAGGTCGGCCTGACGAATCCGCCACCCGGGTCCCCGGCCCAGATTGATGCCCAGGAGCTTTCCGTCGCGAAGCCACCTGCGCACCGACTCAGGGTCGACGCGGAAATACTCTGCGACCTCGCTCACGGTGTGAAGGCGGTTCTGCGGCTCGTCCATTGGTAGCGTTCCTCGCGACTTCTACCTGCATTTTAGAGTGTAGCCGGGTAACCCGTCGAGTGAAATGGCATAGGTTAGTATGATGTCAGTAGAACAAGTAAGGAGTCGCGTGAGTGCGCATGACCGAGGCCGCATCCACTTCCCCTATAGTGACCCATGCCGGGGAGGATGAGGCCTCAAGCCCGCTCACGGCAAGTCTCGACAACCGAATTCTGCCGAAGGTCGTCACCCTGGTGGCTGTCATCGTTCCCATGGCGGCGACGATTTTCGCCGTGGTGGAGCTCTGGGAGCGGCAAGTCTTTCCGGTGGACCTGGCCCTTCTCGGAATCTTCTATCTTTTGACCGGGCTCGGCATCACCGTCGGCTTCCATCGGTACGCAACTCACCGCAGCTTCAAGACCAACCGCGCGGTCGAGTTCGTTCTGCTGGCCCTCGGTTCTATGGCGGTCGAGGGGCAGGTTCTGCAGTGGGTGGCGACCCACTGGAAGCATCACCGTCTGGCCGACAAGCCCGGCGACCCGCATAGCCCGCTCGAAGGGCTGCTCCACGCCCACGTCGGCTGGATGTTCGACGGCGCCAACGTGGGCGTCCCCGAGCATGACGCCAAGCATCTCATGGGCGACCCGGTCGCCCGCTTTGTCAGCCGGACCTGGATTGTCTGGGTCGGGGTCGGCTTCGCGATTCCCTTCCTGGTTGACGGCTGGCGCGGCCTGCTATGGGGAGGATTGGTGCGCGTCTTCCTGGCCCATCACGTGACCTGGTCCGTGAACTCAGTTTGTCACCAGTTTGGCCGCCGCTCCTTCGAGACGCCGGACCAGAGCCGCAACCAATGGGTGGTTGGGGTTCTGGGGCTTGGAGAAGGCTGGCACAACAATCACCATGCCTTTCCGGAATCGGCCCTTCATGGATTGCGTTGGTACGAGATCGACGTCTCCGGCTATGCGATCCGGGCCATGGCGCGCGTCGGGCTGGTGGGCGAGGTGCGGCGGCCCTCAGCGGCGCGAATAACCCGGCGCCGCTATCGGTACGCGCTCAATGCCCTTTCCGAGGGCACAAACCGGAGAAAGGCGGCTGTCACGTCGGCCAGCGAGACGGCCGGCGCTCCACCCTCGACGTCGCCGGTGGGTGCGGGCCCTTCCTGAGGCCGTCTCGAAGAGGGCGTTGTGAGTCTCGAGTTTTGGGGTTTCGAGTGGGGAGCGGCCGGTCACCGGCCCTAGGGTGTACAAGCGGGTAGCGCCCAGCTACAGGAGTAGCTCTAGCTACCGTCAAACGTCCACGTAGTACACGGCTTCAGCCCCTGGATGTCCCGATTGTGCAGGTTGCCCCGTATCCTCAGCGACCGTGGCCGGAATCTTCCCTCGCCGGCGTTCGATCCCGCCACACGAGCATCGAAGTAAGCGCGACACCAACGGCCTGAAGGCCTGTACTACTCAGACCGACGCCGCTACCTGCCTCCGTAGTACAGATACTCATGCCCCCTCTAAGGGCACAACGAGCAATGAAAATTGAGGACCGATCGATCGATCCATTTTCGAGACAGGGCTTCAGCCCGTCGATGTCCCGATTGTGCACACTGACCCGTATCCTCAGCGACCGTGGCCGGAATCTTCCCTCGCCGGTGTTCTATCCCGCCACACGAGCATCGTAGTAAGCGGGACACCAACGGCCTGAAGGCCTGTGTTACTCAGACCGACGCTGCTACCTGCCTCCTGGCCGCCGGCGCTGCAGTTGCCGGCTGAACGGCATGAGACAGAGTTGATCGCGGCGCCGTTGCCCGAGTTGGGGAGGTGGTCCTCTAACCGCTCGAAGGACGGAAGCCACCCGGAGTGCCACGGTGCAGCGAGGAATCGCGCAGATATCGCCGGTGAAACGAAGTGGCCGTAGGCGCTAAGGCATCATGTCACAAGGCGTCGCATCGCGTCTGAATATGGTATAAGTACATATCAGTTCGGATAGGTGTAGCTCCTTGGTTGTTCAGGGACCCTTCCCCTGAAACAGCAAGGAGTTTTTATGTCTCAAGGCAGCATCGCTCGCATCGTCAATGACCGGGGCTTCGGCTTCATCAAGCCGGAGGATGGAGGCGACGACGTCTTCTTCCACCACAGCTCGGTGGCCAATAACGGATTCGACTATCTCCGTGAAGGCCAGACGGTCGAGTACGACATGGGCCGCGACCAGCGGTCCAACAAGGCTCGCGCCGAAAACGTCCGCTCCGCCTAACGGCGGCAGCTAGGGGCGACCCCCTTCGGGGCACGATTCCCACGCGGAATCTCCTCTCGAGGGGGTCGCCCTTTTTATTTCCCTGTCCCCGCGGGTTCTGATGTCCTCGGGCCGCCATCGCCCCGGCAGCCCGGCATCTAGACCCGGCGCGCCATACGCCCCGGAAACGGAGGCGTGGCCCGCGTGGAACGCCTGAGCACTGGATCATTTGGGTTCAGCTCCAACGGACATGACCTGCGCCGTGGTCGGCCCCCCTCGAACACTCATGCCGGGTGGGGGCGGCCTGTAGGAACGAGGGCTACTCCTTAAACATGCCGCGACGCGGTTGCGTCGAAGGTCCGGTGGGGAGGAGGGTGCCGGGTGTCGTCTCACGGCTCGGGTGTGAAAGCCGAGGCGAGAGCGGGGTTTAGAGCGGATCGACGGACTTGCTGACGATCCAGGCGTGCTTGCCGACCTGACGGCCGCGGCTGAAGCCCAGCTCTTCGAACAGCTCGACGGTCGCCGTAAAGAGGAACCGGCTGTGGGCCTCACGTCCCGTGGTCGCCTCTGAGATGGCTTCGACCAGCCCCCCACCGGCAGCCGCGATCTGCGTGAGCGCTCCCTTGACGGCGCATCGCGCGATTCCCTGACCCCGATGGCGCTTATCGACGAAGACGCAGGCGATGCGCCAGCGGGCGGGCGGTGGCGGGTCCTTGCTGTACTCGCGCGCATGCTTGAGATCGAGCTCCTCCGGCGTCCCGTACTGGCACCAACCCTGGGCCAAACCCTGCTCGTCGAACACCAGCGCGGCGTGGGCTCGGCCCGCGCGGACCAGCTGCTCCTTCAACGTGCGGTTATCGTCGACGCCCCGCCGGTACTCCCGGTGGTACGCGATGCACCAGCATCCGCCGAAGATGCCGTTGTTACGTTCGACCAGCTCCGCAAACGCATTCCAAGCCGACGCATCCAACACGCGAACCTTGAACGTCGCGTCCGCGACAGCGCCAGCCTGCACGACCTGCTCAGTCATCCGGCATCTCTCCAAACCGCCTCCTTCCCGCTGCAGCTTCCTACATTCTTGCCGACAAGGCACGACCTCGACGATCGCTCGGATCACCCAATCGCCAATGCGCGTGAGCCTCCAGCTCACGGCTGTTGAGGGTCAGAGCGCCGACGGTAACGATGCCGCACCATACGCCTGTCGCCAAAGCGACGTGCAAGCCCTGGAAGAGCATGATCGGCTTGACGGCAACGGGATAACCGACTGCGACCTGAAGAAGAATCAGGAGAAGAGTGAGAGTGGCAGCCCGGCCCGGCACCGATTTGGCTCCGCAGGATCGGATTACCCGGATGAGCGTGTACGCGACGAACAATCCAAATATGCCGGCCAGCAACCGGTGAACAGTCGTGTACGAAGCAGCTGCGTTTGCCGGCAATCCACCTGCACATAGCGGCCACGACTTGCAGGCGCGGTCGGAATCTGTCGCGACCACGGCGGCGCCGCTCAAAACGAGCACAAAGGTCACGCCGATCGAGATGATCATCTGGCGTCCTAGGCGTCTTGGGAGTACAGTTGGAGTCGGATCATAAGCCCTGACGATGATGGTCAGAAGCAGGGCGATCAAGGTCAGGGCGATTGCCAGGTGCAGAAGCACAAGAAGGCCGGCCAGACCATTGAAGACAACCAGGGCGCCGAGAGCCGCCTCGACCATGATCAGCACCGCGGTGGCAACGAGCAGCCAAACGATCGCCGATCGGTTACGGCGAAAGAGTAGCCAGCCCGTTAGAAGAGTGAGCACCACCAGTAGCCCGGCGGTCGCGCCAACCGCCCGGTGGCCGTATTCGATGATGGCGGTTGTTCTATCAACCGGAGTCAGCCGGCCGCCGCACAGCGGCCAGTTGTTCCCGCAGCCCAGGCCAGATCCCGAAACGCGTACCACCGCACCGAGCGTTATCTGAACAAAGACCAACAGAGTTGTCAGTCCAGCAAGCCAACGGAACCTCTGAATGTCCAATAAGGGCGACAAAAATTTCAAAACGAAGTCACCCAGTCCGTGTGCGCCGGCCCCTATGCCTCGGCCTGCTCGTACGGGCACAGCGGATCCGATTCCAAAGGGTCACCGGTAGCGGCATAGGCGCGGGCTCGCGATCCACCGCAGATGACCTTGAATTCGCACCGGCCACACTTGCCCTTCAGTGATCGGACGTCCCGGAGCTGGCGGAATAGGGGCGACTGCCGGTACAGGGTCACGGGATCGCGTCCACGCACGTTGCCGACAGACATGGGCAGGAATCCGGATGGATATACATCGCCGGTGTGGGAGACGAACATAATGCCGGCGCCGTCCCGAATGCCCCAGGCGTGAGTGCTGGTTCTCCCAGGAGCACGGCGGGCCGCGTCGAGCCGGCGGTAATGGTGGGCTTCGGTAGTTTTGATGACCGGAGATGGCTTGCTTGACAGGTCCAAGAGCCAGCTAAGCAGACGCTCAGACTCGGCCGGCGATACCTCGGTCAGTGCCTGTCCGCGACCCGTGGCGATCAGAAAGAAGAGCGCCCAGCGTTGCGCGCCGAGCCGGCATACCAAGTCATAGACTGCGTCCAAATCGTCTGCTGTCTCGCTGGACACGAGCGTGTTGACCTGCACGGGGATCGACTCAGCCAGAGCCCACTGTACGGCGTTAACCGTGCGCTCAAACGTCCCCTCGATTCCCCGGATCCGATCATGCCGCTCAGCCCTCGAGCCGTCGATGCTGTATGCCAGAGACCGTACTCCGGCGTGCTTGAGCCGGATGATCGTGTCGCGAGTGACCAACGGAGTGGCGCTGGGGGTCACCGAGACGAACAAACCCAGGCCGGCCGCGTAAGCCACCAGCTCATCGAGATCGGGACGGCGAAACGGGTCTCCTCCCGTGAGCACCAGATGAGGTATCCGGTCACCGAAACGCGTCAACGAGCGCAGGAGTTTCCGGCCCTCTTCCGTAGACAGCTCCAGCGGATCGCGGTTCGGAACAGCTTCGGCTCGACAATGCCGGCAAGCCAGGCCACAGGCGCGCGTCACTTCCCAATAGACCATCATGGGCGCGGCGTCATACCCGGAGGCCGTCATCTGACCCGAGCTCCGCATGTTCGCCATTCCGCAGCAAAGCCGCGATCGGCGACGTGAGGGCAAGCCGGCGATCCGGTCACGGGGCTATCGCGGAAGCCGCGCGACGGCGGTGCGTGTCGGCTGGGGTCGGGAATGTGCCCGCTTCCAGGGCTTCGTCAACCGAGGCGATCTGGGCCAGGGTTTCCCCTTGGAGTGAATCACGCAGCGCCCGAGAGGCCGCACTCCAAGCGGGGTGCAGAGCGCAGACATCTTCCCAGCGACAGGGACCGCCTCGAAGAGCACAGTTCGCTGGTGTCAGCGAGCCTTCCGCCGCCTGTACGATGTCCAGCAGGGTGATCTCCGCGGGAGATCGGGAAAGGCGATAGCCGCCCTCCCGCCCCGCGCGTGCGTAGGCAAGGCCCGCTCGCGCCAACGCCGACAGGACTTGGGGCGTGTAGCTCAAGGGGAGGGCCATCTCCTCGGCCACCTCCCTGATCTTCCGGTAGTGGCCGCTGTCCCAATCCCGAGCCAGCGCAATGGCGGCTCGAACAACATAGTCGCCCTTTTTTGAGAGTGCCAAATCCATGCTCTTCGCCGCGCCCTCCGACCGTAAACGTAAACGATCCTCGATTCAGCCTAGCACTAACTGTAGTGCAGCAGTCTACGTATAGTGCACCGCTATACGTAGCTGCAATAGTAGCCGTCGATGCTGTTCAAGATGCACCGACCACCGGCCGTCCAAGAATGGCCTCGATCGGCGTGGGCTCGGCGAGGTGTCCGGCCAGCGCCGAACCCAAGGTCTCGGGAGTATGCCGGCTCTCCGCTTGCTCATCAGGCTCCGCGGTTGAGACGCGACCCGCCAATCGTCCCCGGCTACTGCCCCACCCTGCCGTCGATGCATTCGCGCAACAGGTCGGCGTGCCCACAGTGGCGAGCGTACTCCTCGATCCTGTGCACCATCAGCTCACGAACCGCGATGGCTTTCTTCCCCACCCGCTCGCTCAGATCGGGATGTTCTGCGAGCGCGGCGTCGGTCACGGCCTGCTCGCGGGACAGAGCTGAGTACGCAGAGTCGACCTCCGCCAGGTCGCCGGCGGCTCCGTCGAAGTCCGCGTCATGCTCGCCATACAGCTTCGGCTCCGGATCGCCTTCGCTGATCCAGTTGCGCCAGGCTCGTTCAGCCTCGGCGAGGTGTCGAAGCAGCCCTAAAAGCGACATCGTCGACGGCGGAACCGACCGACGTGCCAGCTGCTCCGCGTTCAGGCCCTCGCACTTCATCCGAAGGGTCATGCGGTACTTCGTCAGGTAGTCCTGCAGCGTCGCAAGCTCGCCGTCCGGACTGACGCCTTCGCTGTTGCGGGGGTCGTCGTCCGGGTCAGCCCACATGTCGGGGTAGATTGTTGCCTGGGTCCATCGGCTCGGATGGTCACTCACGCGTTCTACCTTCGATGTCCGGTGCCACAGCTGACAGGCCAGGCTGCCGCGCCGGAACAGCGTGCGCGTGTTCGCCGCCGGCTGAAACAAACAGTGTCTCGGAAATTCCCGCAGCCCTTTATCCTAGTCGAACGCGGCAGACCGTATCGAGCTGGGAACGGCGCCGGTGGTTGGTGGACAGCCGGATATCACGACGACCGGCGGTCCCGCCAGAAGCGAACTGGCTGTGGAGCGCTTTAGTGCGAATGCAGGGGGAATATGTGCCATCTGACTGGCAGGTGGCCGACTTGCTAGCTCACACAGGCACCTAGTGCCAGTTCTGCGGTTGGATCCCTGCCACGATTTCCACAGGTTTATTCCAAAGGAGAGCTTAGTACTCGCTCGAAAGACCAAGGGTGATTGACACCTAACTAGGACGCCACTAGGATCGGGCGCTCCGTTGGAGTCCGTGCAGGTCCAGTCGGCATTTCGTCCCAAGTTCTCCCTTGAAGCTCCCGACCGTTCTTGTGCTTCCGGGCTCCGCCCCATTGTTTAAAGAAAAACGGTACCTCAGCGCGCTCGCACTGGTCCCGTATGCCAGTAACCCAGTCCCTCTCCAGGGGTCGAGCGCCAGGGCCACTCTCGCCGCCGACGATCACCCAATCGATCCCGTCAAGAGGGAGACTGGGTAATGTCTCTAATAGAGGTTCGCAAGACAGGAACCGCACCGCCGCATCGGTCCGTTGAAGATGGTGTATGGCGAAG
>DASRCF010000262.1:0-12415 GCA_035653255.1 Chloroflexota bacterium | reverse complement strand
AGGTAGACGACGAAGAGGGCCAGATCGCCCACGGTGAATGCATGCGACCGCATCGCGGTCACCCCCAAGAGCAGGACGATTCCGGTGCCCAGATTCCCGAAGTTGAGGTTGAAGGCCTCCAGAACAGCGACCACGACACTGTCCCGGACCTCGGCCCGCCGTCGCTCGGCCCCGAGGTCCTCCAGACGACGGATGACGGTCGGCGTCGCTCCGGCGACTCTAATTGCCATCTGGCCCGCCAGGAGGTCGGCCAGAAAGGCCGTGAGTTTGCCGCTGGCGGCTCGGGCCGCCTCACGGCAGTCTCGAATTCGCTTGCCGAAGAGCTGGGTGGTCACTGACGACAGCACGAGCGGGATGAACAACGCCACCGTCAGCAGCGGGCTGATCTGCCACATGATCACAGCCGCGGTCACCGCGAAGGCAGTGCGCCCGATCAGATCGCACAGCGAGTCCAAGACGTCTGCGATCAGCACCGGGTCGTCACGGAAGCGGCTGACGATCTCGCCGACCGGCTGCGTGAGGCCGTGGGAGCCGTATCCGCGGAGGATGCAGGAGACAAGATTGCGGCGCAGAAGCACATGCGCCTTCTGCTGCATCGGGCTCCAGGGTGCACCAAGCAGCGGGCTGGCGGCTACTCCCAAGATCTGAAGCCCGACCAAGAGGGTGAGAGCCGCGACCTCGTTGAGGTGGGCATGCCGAGACAGCCCGTCGAAGAACGCCTGCGTTGCCACCCCGAGGAGCAGCGGGACCACCAGATAGACGACCAGGGCGAAGCCGAGACAGAGACTGAAATACAGAGCCGTGAAGCGCATCAAACGCAGCAGCTCTCGTACCTCTCTCATGCCAGTGCCTCCCCGAGACCGGTACGCAGGAGGATTGAGTATTTGGACTTTGCGTCGCGGACGAGCGACTCTCGGTCACCCATCTCCGCCACGCGGCCATCCTCGAGGATCAGAATGCGGTCCGCCCGCTCGACCGTCTCCAGCCGGTGGGCAATGATGACTCCGGTCCGGTTCTCCAGCAGCCGGCTGATTCCTCGCTCGACGAGGAGCAGAGTGACGGGATCCAGCCGGGAAGACGCCTCATCCAACACCACCAACCCCGGGTCCTTGAGAAACACTCGAGCCAGTCCGAGTAGCTGGGCCTCACCCGCGGACAACCCGCGGCCGCCGGGCCCCAGTCGTGTCTCCAGCCCCTGGGGAAGACCGGCCAGCCAGTCCTGCAGCCCCAGGTGCTCGAACGCCTCGTGGACTCGGGATGCGGGCACGTTCCCGTCAAACAGTGAGATGTTCTCTCTGATCGTTCCATGAAAGAGGTGCACATCCTGAGTAACGAAGCCCACGCGAGATCGAAGCTGCTCCAGCCGCAAATCTCGGATGTCGACCCCGCCGACGCGTATGACACCTGCCGTTGGGTCCTGCAGCCGGAAGAGCAGCCGGGCAATCGTGGTCTTGCCCGAGCCGGTACGGCCGAGCAGACCCAGCACGTGTCCGGCATCGAGATGGAATGATACGTTGTCGAGCACCGGAGCCGACGCATAGGCAAAGGAAACATTCTCGACCTTGACCGTCAGGCCGCCATCGGGCAAGATTGCACCAGCGCCGCCGACCACCTCGGACTTCGTCTCCAGCAGCTCACGAATGCGGACCGTGGCGCCCGTAGCCTGCTGCATGACGTTCATCTGGATAGACAGCGCCTCAATCGGCTGCTGGAGCATTCCGGTGTAGCGGAAGACAACGTATACCGTCCCCAGCGTAACCAGGCCTGACTCGTGGAGGACCGCGCTGAGAGCCAGGGCAGCTCCCATCGCCACGGCAAAGATTGCCCCCACGCCACCATTGAACAGCGATCCGGCACGGGCCGCCGCCCAGGCGGTGCGGAAGCGAGCAGCCAGTCTCTGGTCCAGCCGGTACAGCGTGTACTCGTCGGCGCCGTTGGCCTTGAGATCCGGTAAGCCCGCCAGACGCTCCTCGAGGTACCCCGTGAGCTCGGCCGCCGCCTGTCTTGAGGCCCGTGCTTTGACGGCGACGAATCCGCCGCCACGGGTGACGAAGAGCAACCCCAGCAACGAGAACGCGGTGAGGACGGCTCCGACCCGCCAGTCCGCCAGGTACAGGAGGACCAGCATGCCGGCCAGCAAGATTCCGCTGCCGAGAATCTGAACCACGAAGCTGGAGAAGAAGTCGGCGACGGCGGTAACATCGCCGTCGATACGCTCCATCAGCTCGCCCACGCCGTGCTCGGCGTGGAATGCTCCTTCAAGCTCCAATGCCCGTCGAGTGAGGTCGGCCCGAAGCGCATTGGTGGTACGCCAGCCCAGGTCCTCTGCCACGAACGTCTCCACGACCGAGGCCACCTGGGTGAGCACGGCGACCGCTAGAAAGCCGGCCGCTATCGTGAGCAGCAGGCTGAGCGGTGCGCCCGACTGGGCGTGATCGATGAAAGCTTTGACTATCTGTGGATTGGCCAGCTGGAGGGCTATAGCCGAGAGCAGTAGCAGCGCCAGAAGGACGGCGCGGCGCCATTCCGGGCGTAGGTAGGCGGCGAGCAGGGCACGATCGAACGTCGGCAACTGTAGCTCCTTGAAGATTTGTGCGGAAACAATTGAGTCAAGGTGCTGCAGGCCGCCCAGGGCGTGCTTAAGAATGGAGCGAACGCAGCATTACGCCGGCGGCCGAGCGACACGCTCGTGGCCGCCACTGGTATACGGTCCCGGCCAACCGTTTCGAGGAGGCCGGAACTCCACGCTCCCGTGGTCGTCAGACCTGACCGGCAGATTGCCGGAGATCCGTTCTACCTAAGCGCCGCCGGAACGGGGGCCTGCAGATAGCCAGTTGCCATGGTGAACTCCCGTTGGTTACGTTCCGGAAAGTCTACCATGATTCGTCTACACTGTCTGCGAGCGCAGTGCAGCACTCAACCAAAGCACTGCAGCTCGCGGATGTGGCGTGAGGCGTCGAAGCCGTTTTCGATGACCCGGCCGATCGCGGCCAGGTGTCGCAAGATGACGTACGGCCGAATCGTATGAATGGTGTGGATGGTACGAAACCCGGCATCGTAGCCGGCGAGAACGGGCTGCATCAGGGCCGGATCCCACAGCACCATGGTCGCGATGTTCCACATTGGGTCACCGGTGCCCGAGTCGCCGAAGTCAACAAGCGATCGAACACTCAGCCACACGGGCTCAGGATGAAGTGTTCGAACTAACAGTCGCCATGGAGAAACAGGCGAGCGGGCTCCTCGTTTCGAGTTTCGAATCTCGAGTTTCGGGTTTCGAGCTTCGGGTTTCGAATTTCGAGTTCCGGGTTTTCAGAGTCAGGGCGGGTTTGTTTGGTCCGAGGGCGCCTCGAGGTCCATTCGTGTGACGGCGGCAATCTCCGCAACCGCCCTGGTCTCGTCGATACGCCAGAGGATGATCAGGTCGGCGATCATCATGACGAACTGCAGGGCAAAGATCGCGCGGTAGTCGACGGTGTCGATCAGAATCGTGGCGATGCCGGTGCTGATCGGCACGGCAATGGAGGAGAAGGCCGTCTGAAGCCCGGTAAAGACTCCGATCTTGCTGGACGGAACCAGAGTCGAGAGGTACGGATAATTCAGGACGGTGGTGGCTGAGAATCCGGCTCCCGCCAACACGGCGACCGGAAACAGGAGCACGTAGACGTGGATAACCAGGGCGACCCCCGCGGCCGCCATCATCAGCACAGTCCCGACCGTGATCATCGGCCGGTATCCGTACCGTTTCTGTAAGAGGCCCCACGGATATGCGAAGACCGCGACCAGACCGAAGAGCACCAGCAGAACCAGGTACGCGGCCGAGTTCGAGGCATGAAAGTCGTGCTTGACGAAGGGACCGAGATAGACAACCAGCGGATTGAGCCCGGTCCAGAGAAAGAAGAAGCTGATCAACAGTTTCTGTGCCTGCCCGAACTGCCGCAGATCGATAAGATACTGGCGCAACGGCAAGCGCTGTTCGCGGTGAGCAGACCTTTCGGCCAGGGCGGGCTCTCGAACTCCCAGAAACACGAGTATGTACGAGAGGAGCATCACTCCTCCCGCTGCCCAGAAGATCGCCACCGGAGTATTGCTCTTCTTGATGCTGATGAGAAGGGCGAAAAGGACGAACCCGAGCTGGGCACCGGTGCTGACCATCGAGATGACCGCGTTGAATCTCGGACGTTGACGCTCCGGCGTGATGTCGACCAACAGCGCCTTCATCGGATCGGCCGCGATATTGTTGGCAATGGAGAAGAGGATGATCGACGCCGCGATGAGAGGGACCCTCAGATCGCGTCCGGCGCCGTGAAGATACGGAATGGCGATGAGGAACAGCACCGAGATAGGAGCGAAAACGGCGATGAAGGGCCGTCTGCGCCCGAACCGGCTCGTCGTACGGTCGCTCCATCGACCGACCAGTGGCTGGATCACCGCTCCGTCGATGGTATTGGTGTTCGAGAGATAGCCCTGTAGGAAAGGTCCCATGAAGCCGTTCAGGTAGATGCTCAGCACTGCCAGATTGAAGCCGTTGTACACCCCGGAGGCAATTGCGCCCATCGAGTAGAAAATGGCCTGTCGCCGAGGAAGCGAGGGGATGGTCTCCGAAACTGGCGCGTCACGCGCCGCCTGCGTCATGCCGCCATCGCCTCCGATGCCCCGTCCCAGGTGTCTAAAGCGCTACCTCGCCCCATAGGCGTGCCGACTCACCGCCATGCCATACGGTACAGCAGGGCTTGCTGGTCGTCCATTCAAGCGCAGGGGCGAGAAATCGTGGTGATGTGGAGACCGGCTGCGCAGCTGGCCCAAGGCTTCCGCGTGTCCATCAGGGAAATGCGGTGTCAGGGGCCATTGCAGGGGTATGATGACCTGATGAAGAGGAGCACGTTACATGTACCTATTGAGAAAAGCCGAGCGAACCTCGAGTAGCGTAGAGGGCGCGACCAGGGGACCGGCAAGCGTCTCGTTGATTTTGGATGAAAGCCCTCCCGGCGGCGGACCTCGTCTCCACCGTCACCCTTACGACGAGACCTGGATCGTGGAAGAGGGTCGAGTTCAGGTGTGGATTGGAGATGAAACGGCGGAGGCGGCCGCCGGCGACATCGTAACCACTCCGCCAAACGCGCCACACAAGTTCGAGAACGTGGGGCAGGTGAATTCCCGAATGGTCTGCATACACTCCAGCAGGACCTTCATCACCGAATGGCTCGAATAGCCTAGACGTGCCGGCATCACGTCCGGATTGGCTCCTGATCGACGGATCGAGCCTCATCTTTCGCGCCTTCTATGCCAGCCGGAACTCTGCGGACCTCCATGACGCGAAGGCCGTGCGTGCGTTCCTCGAGTCCCTTGCTCGCTTAGTTCTGTGGCGTCGGCCGGTGCGTGTGGCAATCGCGGCGGATGAGGATTGGCGCCCACTGTGGCGGGTCGACCTCATCCCCACCTACAAGTCCCACCGTGTGGCGGAACCTATACCACCCGACCTGATTCCTCAGATGCCGCAGATTCAAGCCGTCCTTGAGGCCATCGGCGTCGAGTACGTGGGAGCGCCTGAGCTGGAAGCTGAAGACGTGATTGCCTCCTGGGTAGAGCAGCTTCCGGGGCAAAGGATTGAGATCGTCAGCGGGGACCGTGATCTTTTCGCTCTCGTGCACGATCCCGAGGTCAAGGTCCTGTATCCCGAGAAGGGCGGTATGGCCGAGGTAGACGAGGCCGAGATCACGCGCCGCTACGGGATCCCGGGCCGGCGCTATGGCGATTTCGCCATCCTCCGGGGAGATCCCTCCGATGGACTCCCCGGACTGAACGGCGTCGGTGAGCAGACGGCGTCGCGGCTGATACGACGACACGGTGGCATCGAGGAGCTGATAGCGAGCGGAACACTATCTGATGAAGATATCGCGTATGTCCGACTCGCTCAACAGGTGGTCCGCCCCGGATCATCCAAACCGGTGGCCCTGCCCGAAGGCAGAAACGTGGAGTGGCGTCTGGATGCAGGCAGCCTTGACGTCCTGATCTCGAAGCTGCAGATCAAGGAAGCCGTAGGGCGCCTGGTCGATGCGCTTCATGTATCGCTGACCCAGGCGAGCATAAAAGATCACAACGGCTGATGCTCGAGTACGATAGAAGGCAACACAGACGTAAGGAGGAAACAGTGGCTGTGAGTCCCATCGTTCACGTGGACATTCCCTTGAGGAACCCCGAGGCCGACACCAACTTCTACCGCGATGTCTTCGGTTGGCAGATCGATAGCTCGATGCCCGGGTATCCGATGTATAGCGCCGAGGGCGGACCGGGCGGCGGATTCCCCCAGAAGGGTAACGGTCCCCAAGCTATGCCGGGCGTCCGTGTTTACCTGCAGGTGCCGAATATTGAAGCGGCCCTGCGGCAGGTGGAGGAGCGCGGCGGCAAGACGGTCACACCTCGCATCGACATCGAGGGTGGACACGGCGCCTTTGCCGTGTTTGAAGACCCGAGCGGCAACACCATGGCGGTCTACCAGGCGCCAAATCGAAGTAGCCAGTAGCCTTCTCAACCGGGCGGTCTACCCGCCTCGAACGCCGAGTCCTGATGGAGCTTTGCCCCCATGTTCCCGGTCGGAACATGGGGCAAAGCTCACTCGGTTCTGACGAATTCCAGCTACCGCTGCACCACCCGACCTGTTCGCGGGTCGACAAACAGTTTGTGGCCGGCGACCTGCGACGCGCTCTGATTGAAGTCGAACATGTCGAGAATTGATCCCGCCTTGGCGTCGGCGGATTCGGCGTCGATCGGGCTCGGAAGCCGCCAGTTGTACTCCGCAAAGCTAATAATCGAAGACTGATCGGTGATCTGCTGACTCACATAGTTCTGCTTGGCCCAAGGTGAGATCACGAGAAACGGCAGCCTGGGACCATAGCCGCAGCGGGCCGGTGCACCGTTCGAAACGGAGCCGCAGTACACGTCGAGCGATGAGCTGGAGTGATTCGCCACCGGCGCAAACACGTGATCGTACCAGCCGTCCGAGTCATCGTAGGCGATGATCACGGCGGTGCTTGACCAGCTCGGCAGCTGCTGCAGCTTATTGATCGTGCCGGTCAGAAAGGCCTGCTCGTCCAGCGGGTCGGAGTAGCCGGCGTGTCCGTCCTCGTAGGCCGAGGCCTTCAAGAAGGAGACCGCCGGAAGGTTGCCTGAGCCCGCCGCGGTCCAGAAGTCGGTGAGATCGTACTGGTGATTGGCTCGGTCTGTGCTTCCGATCATGGCGGGGCTACTCGGAGTGAGGTGGTTTGGGTTGGAGGTGGAGTAGTAGTACTGAAACGGCTCGTGATGCGCGGAATAGTCGGCCACGACATGAGTGTCCGTTGCCGGGTTGACATGAGTGTAGGTGTCGTAGGCGACGGTGGGATGAGTGGTCTTGCAGTTGTCGAAGCCGCCTTGGAACCATCCCCAGGTGAGCTTTGCCGTATCCATCACGTCCCCGATGTTGTTGCCGGCAAGCGCGGCGGTGGTGGCCTTGTTGGTGCCGGAGCACATGTCGTAGTAGGGGTTCGCATCCCCATAGAGGCTGCTGGTTGGCGGGTTCGAGGCCAGGGAGGTGGGAGGCGGAGTAGCGCTGCAAGCGGGAGCAGCACCCAGCGTCACCGATGCCGGCCCGCAAACAGAAGTTCCTGTATCACCGGAGATGAGGTTTAGTGCGCCGGGTGTAGAGGGTCCAAATGTGGTTCCGTAGGAGTTGTCGTTCATAGCGAAGTCTTGGGCGTAATTCCACAGAGCCGTGACGGTGTTGCCGTCAAAGTAATCCATCACGACGCCCTTCGGGCAATACAGGCTAGAGGAGGAACCGGAGGTGTTCTGAACGAACTGGTCCATCAAGCCATGATCTTCAGCCTTCTGTTCCGCCGCGTAAGCGTGATCCTGGTCGCATGTCTTGGCCTGCGATGGTGAGAGCCGAGCCGGCTGATACAGGTTGGGATTGTGATGGAGCAGCCAGCTGTTGAGCCCGTTGATGCCGGGCGTGTTGGGCGACGCATAGAAGCTCGGCTCACCTGCCAGATTCTGGGCGTGCGGGTAGGTGCCGAAGTAGTGGTCGAAAGCGACGTTCTCATCGAAGATCACCACCAGGTGCTTGATGGGGGTGCGGGTAGCGACGGCCGCTGTGCGAGTGAACTTGACGTTGTGCTTCACGGCAGGATTCGCGGTAGCGACTCGAGCCACAGGCTCGGCCGGTCGGGGTGCAGGGGCGGCGGAGACCGGCCCATACACGACCACGGTGATGGCGGCCAGAGCGACTGCGGCCGGAAATGAGTGTTGGAGACGCACGGTCTTCCTCCCTCAGCTTTGTATGTGTGGAGGACGTCTTCCACCACCATCGCAAGCATATGCGCTTTGGGCGATAAGTGCAAACGAATCATTTTGTGATTCGACCCCGCTCCGCTTCCGGGTAACCGGCCGAAGGCGAAGATTTTTTCGAGCCGTCGTACACATCGTTAATGTTGAGTATGTGACGTCGTTTCCAAGATCTGATTGAGGAGGCGTATCTCGGTGAGCTTCCGAGGCTGGAAACCGGAGGCGCTGGACTTCTTCGAGGGGCTCGAGGCCGACAATTCGAAGCCCTACTGGCTGGCTCACAAGGACACCTACGAACGCGAGGTCAAAGCGCCGATGGAGGCGCTCCTGGCCGAGCTTGCTCCCGAATATGGCGAGTATCGCCTGTTCCGTCCCTACCGAGACGTCAGGTTCAGTCGGGATAAATCGCCGTACCGCACCAACATCGCCGCCACCATCGGGCACGGATACGTTCATCTGTCGGCCGACGGTCTTCGTGCCGGCGCCGGGATGTACCACCTGGCGCCGGACCAGCTGGAGCGCTACCGTCTCGCCGTGGACAAGGACGCATCCGGAGGCGAGCTGCGGAACATCGTCGACCTGCTGCGAGGATCAGGCGTCGAGGTCTACGGGTCTGACGCCCTGAAGCTGGCACCGAAAGGCTACGCGAAGGATCATCCGCGAGTCGAGCTGCTACGTTACCGAGGAATCGTTGCCATGAGGGCTTGGCCCGTGGAGGCATGGCTGGGAACGTCCAAGGCGAAACAACGCGTCGCGGACCTCCTGCGGGAAACGTCTCCGCTGGTGGGCTGGCTCGAGCGGCATGTGGGTGAATCGACCCTGCCCGTCGACGAACGGGGTCGCCGCTGACCCGCGGGTCCACCGGGCATTTGATTGCCATCAAAGCCGAAATGTACTGTGCTCCTGCCACATGCCGGTCGCGTATGGCGACCGTGCGATCAGTCGAGTAGCCGTCCTGAGGTTCTGGGCTTGGACGGGAGGCCTGGGCGGATGTCAGCCTAGCCCTGCTCACTTACGATTAGAGCCTTGGTGCGACTTCGTCCCTTGTCCGAACTGCCGTTTGCGGCCGATATTCCGGGGGTTGGCATGGGAGGGGATTCCGGCCGCGTAAGAGCATCGTAGTACATGCGACATCGACGGGCTGAAGCACTGTACTACGGCCACGCGTAGCGGCTTCGGTCTGGGTAGTACAGGCCTTCAGGCCGTCGGTGTCCCGCTAACAACGATGGTCGTATGGGCGGCGGTGGGGCGGAACGCCGGCGAGGGAAGATTCCGTCCACCGTCGCTGTGGATACGCGGGGCAATGTGCGCAATCGGGACATTGACGGGCTGAAGCCCTGTACTACGGCGACGCGTAGCGGCTTCGGTCTGGGTAGTACAGGCCTTCAGGCCGTCGGTGTCCCGCTAACAACGATGGTCGTATGGGTGGCGGTGGCGCGGAACGCCGGCGAGGGAAGCTTCCGACCGCCTTCGCTGTGGATACGGGGCAGTGTGCGCAATCGGGACATTGACGGGCTGAAGCCCTGTACTACGGAGGCATGTAGGTCGGTCTGGGTAGTACAGATACTCATGCCCCTCTAGGGGCACAACGAGCAATGAAAATTGAGGACCGATCGATCGATCCATTTCGAGACAGGCCTTCAGGCCGTCGGTGTCCCGCTAACGACGATGGTCGTATGGGCGGCGGCGGGGCGGAACGGCGGCGAGGGAAGATTCGGGCCACCGTCGCTGTGGATACAGGGCAATGTGCGCAATCGGGCCATCGACGGGCTGAAGCACTGTACTACGGCGACGCGTAGCGGCTTCGGTCTGGGTAGTACAGGCCTTCAGGCCGTCGGTGTCCCGCTAACAACGATGGTCGTATGGGCGGCGGTGGCGCGGAACGCCGGCGAGGGAAGATTCCATCCACCGTCGCTGTGGATACGCGGGGCAATGTGCGCAATCGGGACATCGACGGGCTGAAGCACTGTACTACGGCCACGCGTAGCGGCTTCGGTCTGGGTAGTACAGGCCTTCAGGCCGTCGGTGTCCCGCTAACAACGATGGTCGTATGGGTGGCGGTGGCGCGGAACGCCGGGGAGGGAAGATGCGGCCGTATGTCCCCAAACAGTCGCTACCCCACGTTCCGGCTGTAACCGAGAATGAGATAACCACGCTCGCCTGGAGGCGCCCATGACCACCACCGTCGCTACGCCCCAATTTGCTGCCGAGACCGGTTCCAGAGGTGAGTTCGTTCGCCAGGAGTACAGCATTCGCGACCGGATCACGGCAGACGGCTCCTCCGGATTCAAGGCCGAAGCCGGGCGGTACCACCTCTACGTCTCGCTCGCCTGCCCGTGGGCACATCGATCCATCATCGTGCGCAAAGTCCTGGGCCTGGAGGACGTCATCGGCATGACGGTCGTCGATCCCATCAGGGACGAGCGCGGCTGGCGGTTCGGCAACGGCGCCGGCTTCTCCGAGGATCCCGTTAACGGCTTTGAGTTCCTGTCCGGGGCGTACCTCAAGACCGACCCGGGCTATCAGGGCAGGTACACCGTTCCGTGCCTCTGGGACAAGAAGACCGGACGTTTGGTCACCAATAACTACCCCGACATCACCATCGACTTCGAGACTCAGTTCAGGGATCTGGCAACCCACTTTGTCGACCTCTATCCCACCGAGCTTCGTTCCGAGATAGACGCTGTGAATGACGTCGTCTATACGGACGTGAACAACGGCGTTTACCGTTGCGGCTTCGCTACCACCCAGCAGGCTTACGAGGCCGCCTTCGACGCCCTGTTCGCCCGGCTCGACTGGCTGGAGGACCGGCTATCGCGGCAGCGCTTTCTGGTCGACAACCGTCTCACCGAAGCCGACGTTAGGTTGTTCACCACTCTGGTTCGATTTGACGCCGTCTACTTCGGTCATTTCAAGTGCAACCTGCGCCGTCTGGTCGACTACCCGAATCTCTGGAACTATGCCCGGGACCTCTACCAACGGCCGGCCTTCGGCGAAACCGTGGACTTCGATCATATCAAGCGGCACTACTACGTGACCCACCAGAATATCAATCCAACCCGGATCGTTCCCAAGGGCCCCGAGATGCAGTGGATGGCCATGCACGATCGGGATCGATTCCCGGAACAGCGGACGAAGCTCGAGAACGTTAGCTCTTCAGGTGTCTGACGACCTCGATCGACCTGGGCAACGGCTCGTATCCCAAAGACCGATTGATTGCCAGCATGCGATGGTTCTCGACCTCGTTTCCGGTGTAGACCCAGCGGATGCCATGCTCCCGGCACCATTGGACAGTCCGGTTCTTGAGGGCTCGGGCGATTCCGCGTCCGCGATAGTCTGACCGCGTTCCCGTATAGGCATTCAGGGCCTTACCGTCTGGAAACACCCGCAGGCGCGCCACGCCGACGGGAACGGTCCCGTCCAAGGCCACCCAGGCCCACTCCGGGCTCCGCCCCGGACCGTTGACAATCGACTCCCAAAACTCGTCGAGGGAAATGTCTTTCCACTCTACAGATGACGGGATGTCGCGGTGAGTATCCATGTCGAGCCGGTAGAGGGACTGCAGCAGGTCAGGGTCCTCCAAATCCAAGTCTTTCATCAGCTCGATCCGGAGGTTTTGACGCCCGAGCGTGGCTTCGGCGTCCTCGAAGCCGTCGAGATTCGCCGCCTCGACGTCCAGGCGCGCCAACTGCTCACCTCGCCCGTTCGGCTCAAAGCCGTGCTTCGCGATGAACGCCATAGCGTAGGGCTCGTCCGCCGAAATCTCTGCCAAGAGCGTCCGGGCTCCAAAGTCCTGCGCCTGCTGCAGCAAGCCGGCGGCCATCGCCGAGCCGATCCCACGGTGCCGATGGTCGGGAACGACGGTAACGTCGAGAAAGTAGATGTCGGGCTCGTCAGTCGGCACCCTCAAGATGAAGGAGGCTCCCACGACGGCTCCCTGCACCTCCGCCACGAACCTCCGCAGCTCCAGGCCCTCCTTCCCCTGGCGCCGGACTCTATGCTGGTACCCCTCGACGCCCTCTCTCGGAAGCTGCGGGAAGGAGTGATCCAGCACCATCACCACCGCCTCGTCGTCACCGTCTCGGTGCGGGCGGAT
>DASRCF010000261.1:0-6419 GCA_035653255.1 Chloroflexota bacterium | reverse complement strand
GGCTCTGGCGTCGACGGCCAGAAGGCGCTTCCGGTCGGAATTCGGGGTCGGGACGACGGGTGCCGCGGGGCCACAGCCCCACGATGGAGCAGAGCCGGGCACCGCCTTTATCGCCGTCGCCGGCCCCCATGGCTCTGCGTCTCGCCTGATCAAGCGCATCGGTCCGCGCGATCTGGTTAAGCACCACGTGGCCATGTCCGCGATTGATCTCCTGCGTCGGGTTCTGTTGCAAGAGTCGGCGTAGGCGGAGCCTGAAGGCGCCTTAGGCATCTACCTCGACCGTCGACAGGAAGGGCTGCGCTTGGGCGGTGCAATGGTCCGGCTTCGCTTCGTAGGGCGTAGCATGGGGCGCCCGGGAGGTTCGAGGCGATGACGAGCTCCGGCAAGCTCCGCATCTGCATGATCTGCGGCTACCGCCCTACCCCGTCGGGTGGAGGGACGGAGAAGTACGTCTTCGAGCTGGTCTCGGGATTGCTCGAGCGAGGCTTGACCGTCGACTTCGCCTGCGAGGACCGCAGCTTCCTGCCCGATGCCGAGAACCCGCTGAAGGACCACCTCCTCGACGTCAGGGGGAAGCTCACCCATCCGGACAACCAGGTTGACGCCTTCCGCGAAAAATCGCGCTGCCTGGCCGACGCCATCGACTTTTCACGCTACGACGTCATCCACAGCCACGGCCAGTTCGGCTACGAGCCCTTTTTCCGCATTGTTTCGGAGCGGGGCCGGCCTGCCCTGGTCTCGACCTTCCACCTCACGGCCCTGGGACCGGTCGTCCGTTACCGTGACCTGGGACTTCCTGAGCCAAGGGAAGCCGCCGTCGACCGTGCCACGAGTCTGATGGAAGAGGCTCTCGCTCGCGTCTCAGACCGTTGCATTGCCGTATCGCGAGGCGTTGAGTCTGAGCTGATCGAGCTCTATCGGGCGTCCCCGGACCGGATAACCACCATCCTCAATTGGTACGACCACGAGGTGTTCGCTCCCCGGGACCGCCTCGAAGCCCGGCGGCGACTCGGGCTCAGCGCGACCGCCCCGTACCTCATGTATATCGGTCACTTCAACATGTCCCGAGGCGACATCCTCTTGGATGCGCTGCGTATGCTGCCGGAGGAAGTCACGCTTCTGGTACTCCATCATGAGTCGGATTGGCGAGTCCAGCGAGAGTTCGGCCGTCGGGTGCAATTCATGGGACATGTCGACGCGGCGGAGATGGGCTGGTATTATTCCGCGGCCGACCTGCTCATCTTTCCGACGCTGTACGCGGGCTTCGGCCTGGTGCTGATCGAAGCCATGGCCTGTGGCCTGCCGCCGGTCTGCTTCGACTATCCCGCGATGAACGAGGTGGTCACGGCCGAGAGCGGCTACCTCGTCGGCGAGCCGACCGGAAGTGCATTGGCCGCAGCCGCGATCCGCGCACTGGCCGAGGATCGTTCGGCCAAATCGAAGGAGGCGATCAGGCACGCCCAAACGTTCCGCCTGGATCGTCAGATCGACCGCGTCGTCGAGGTATATTCCGCTGCCCTTGAAAGCATGCGATAGCGCGGACGGTCGAAGAGGGAGCTGTCTCAATCGCGCCAACGCCCGGCCGTGGCGACATGGACAATGGAGGAGTTGATCGTGGGAGGACGCGTGACGTCTATGGGGTTGCTCAGGAGCGCGAGTGCAAGGATCAGGCACTGTTCCATGCTGAGGCCGGGCTCATGACGACGGCACCGTCCAGCCCTCCGGGATACTGGCCATCGCCCATCTCCCCCGAGATGGTGGCCGAGGGAGGTCGCTCGTTCGGCGATCTGCAGGTAGACGGTGAGGACATCTACTGGTCCGAAGGCCGGCCTCTGGAGGAAGGACGCTACGTTATCGTCCGCTACAGAGACGGCCATATCGAGGACGTGCTCGCCCCCCCATGGAGCGCCCGGACATTCGTCCATGAGTATGGAGGAGGCGCCTTTACGGTGCACCGGGGAACTATCATCTTCTCGAACGGAGGCGACGGCGGCCTCTATCGTCTCGACCCGGGCGCACGAGAACCAGCTCCCATCTGCGCGATTGAAGGCCTCCGCTTCGCCGATATGGCGGTGGACGCCAACCGTGGGCGGGTCATCGCCGTTATCGAGGACCATCGTGGGACTGAAGTCCGAAACTTCATCGGCGCCGTACCTCTTGCGGGCGGCGAGCCGACGACCCTTCTCGAGGGCAACGACTTCTACTCCAATCCCCGACTGAGCCCGAGAGGCGATCAACTTGCCTGGATCACCTTCAACGTCCCCAACATGCCCTGGGATGACACCATGCTGTATCGCTCGTCCCTAGACGAGGCGGGCATGCCCGAGGAGCCGGTTCTGGTAGCTGGAGGAGAAGGGGAATCCGTGATGACGCCGCTGTGGGACGGTGCCGCAGATCTCAACTTCATCTCGGACCGGACGAACTGGTGGGGAATTTACACGGAACGCAATGGCGACCAGGTCCCGCGGCTGGTGACCGAGGCCGAATGTGCACTGCCGGCCTGGATCTTCGGGCGCGCGAGTTACTGCTTCCTAGATGATGGACGGCTCGTAGCCGGAGTGGGAAAGGACGGCGTATGGCGCCTGGCTGTCGTCGAGAGCGACGGCACGATCCGATTTCTGACCTTGCCGTTCACGGAAATCGGAGCCCTCGCATGCCGAGGCTCCGAGGCGGTGATGCTGACGGCCGGCCCAACCTACGCCGACTCCGTGGTGCTGACGGATGTGGACCGCAACGGCTTTACCATCCTCCAAAGCGCCGTCGATGTTGCCGTGGACACCGACTACATCTCCGCCGGCGAACCGGTCACCTTTGCGAGCGGGACCGAGAGCGCCCATGCCCTCTACTATCCTCCCAGGAACGGTCAGGAGGCTCTTGCACCCGGCGCCCTGCCCCCGTTGGTCGCCCACGCCCACGGCGGACCCACCTCGGCGGCTTCGAACGGGCTTGATTTGCGCGTTCAATTCTGGACCAGCCGCGGGTTCGCCTTCCTCGACGTCGACTACCGCGGCAGCACCGGCTATGGCCGCCGCTATCGCCAGGCGCTCTACGGGAACTGGGGCGTGGTCGACATCGAGGATACGCTCAACGCGGCCCGCCATCTCGCCGACCGGGGGCTCGTGGACGGCCGCCACATGTTTGTGACCGGCGGCTCCGCGGGGGGTTACGTCGCGCTCATGGCGGTGTGCGGGCATGACGTCTTCGCCGGCTGCACCAGCTACTTCGGCGTCACCGACCTGGTGCCGTTTGCCGGAGACACACACAAGTTTGAGGCGCACTATACGGATCTTCTGCTGGGCCCGCTCCCCGAGTGCGAGTCCGTGTACCGAGAACGGTCACCGGTTCAGCTTGTCGACGGCATCGACGTGCCCGTCCTGCTGCTGCAGGGTCTGGACGACCATGTCGTTCCGCCTTCGCAGGCCGAGGAGATGCGCGATGCCCTGATCCGTCGAGGCATCCCATGCGAGTACATCCCCTTTGAGGGCGAGGGGCACGGTTTCCGGCGTGCGGGCAGCATCATCGCCTCCTACAAGGCGGAGCTGGATTTCTACCGCCGGATCATCTCCGGCGACCTGCATACCTGATCCAAAACATCTGTCTTGCATGGCAGCGTTCATGCTGAGTTCTGATGGGCGTGTGCGCGCAGGCGCAGACCGACGTGAGAAAGGAGTTGCACATGTATCCGGCACTCGACCGTTATGTCATGGAACAGAAGTGGCTGGACTCGCTGGGCGAGCCTCTTCAGAAGACCATCGACGGGATTTTCTCCAGCATGGGAAACTCCGGCAAGCAGCTCAAGAACCTGCTCAACGGCACCTGGCTGGGACACCCACTCCATCCCGTAATCACGGACGTTCCTGTGGGCGCGTGGACGACGAGCATGGTCCTTGACACCGCGGCGGCGATGACGGGTAATGAGGGAGTGGCGACGGCAGCCGACATCGCAGTCGGGACCGGAATCGCGGCCGCCGTCGGCGCCGCGCTGACAGGATTCACCGACTGGAGCGACACCTACGGAAAGGAACGTAAGGTCGGGCTGCTCCACGGGTTGCTCATGGGAAGCACCACGGTGCTGTACAGCCTCTCGTTGGTGTCACGACTGACGGGCAACCGAAAGACCGGCACGGGCCTGTCCAATCTGGCGGCTGCCGTCCTGACCGCCGGGGCTTACCTGGGTGGAGACGAGGTCTTCGATATCGGCTACGGCGTCAACCACACCGCGTTCGAGCATGGACCGACGAAGTACACCCAGGTGATTCGTGACTCGGATCTGGAGGAGGGCAAGCCGGTCAAGGTGGACGCCGCAGGAGTGCCCATCGTGCTCGTGAAACAGGGCTCACACATTCATGCCCTGTCCGACACCTGCGTACACGCGGGCTGCTCGCTGGCAGGCGGCAAGGTGGAGGATGACACAATCATCTGTCCCTGCCACGGGTCTCAGTACAGTCTGGTCGATGGATCCGTGATCAACGGGCCCGCGACAGCCCCCGAACCGTACTACGACACCAGAGTCCGCAACGACATGGTCGAAGTCCGCGTCGGCCGGTAACCAGCTGCTCTCTTCGCCCAGGCGCGGACGCTAGAGACCAATTCTCGCGCTTTCTACGAGCCGGGCCTCACCTGCCGGCTCCGAAACGGCCAGCGCGACGCCATCCTGCCACGGTGTGGAAGCGGCACCCTCCCAGGAACGCTCCCACACCTCGCGTCCGAGGCGTGACGCGGCGAGAGGTGAGTTTGGGACAGGTGACGCCGGGTCTACGACTCGCTTCGAACAGCGCAGCGGCGTCGACCTCGGACAGCCCCAGAGCCACAACCAGGCTCTGAACTGTGCTCCGGTAGGGATAGCGGTCGATGCCGCGTTCGAGGTCGCTCATAGCGCGAACGCTCAGCCGTGCTCGCTCTTCAAGCACCTCCTCCGTGAGGCCGGCCTCACCAGTTCCGACCAGGCCGTCTTCGAAGGGCTCCGGCTGATGGATTCCACGATGCGGCTCGCCTAAGCCCCAGTATCGGACTGCTCAGCTCTCCGGCATGCCGGCGACCGGACGAACTTCTGCCGGGCCAAGCCCACGTCTCGAAAGTCCGTGGGTAAGTCTGTGAGTTCCTCATGGACTTGCCCGCGATCTGGCCGTAGACTGCCTGTATGGTAGGCAAACCACGCGTGGCTACATCCGCGGAGTGTTGCCGCCCACGTTTCGATGTTCCGGCATCGATTCGCGAAATGACAGAAAGCTCGCATTGGAGGCCGCGATGATCGACGAGACGCCACTGGACAGAACCCTGACTGCCGAGGACGATACTCAGGCGCTCGAAGCACGGGTACGGGCGTTGGAGGCGGCACTAGCAGCGGCAACCAAGAGAATCACCAGAGGAGGTCGTGGCACGGTTTCGCGGTCGGGGCTGTTCAAGGCGGCAGCTGCCGGGGCGGTTGGGGTTGCGGCGGCGGGCATCGCCGGCGGGCTGGAGGCCGCTCCCGCACTGGCCGGCAGCGACCAGAACTACACGGCGACCGGCAACAGCAGCGACAGCAGCTCGAATCTCAATGCCTTCGAGGCCGACGCCGGTCAGTACCCCTATGACAACGGAGTTGAGGTCAAGTCCGGCGCCGCGATCACGGGCGGCAATTTCAACGGGACCCTGTGGGGTGTCCAGGCCACCGCCACCTACTACGGAGGCGGTCAATCGGTCGGCGTGAATGCCTATGGTGACTTGATGGGCATCTGGGCACAGGCAGGTAAGAGCTTCGGCGGCGACGCGGTCGGCGTATGGTCCGGAGTCGAAGGCGAGGGGCCGGGACAAAGCAACGCCCCAAGCGGCGGCCCATTCGGCGTTCTGTCGTCGGCCAACACCGGCTATGGCGTCTACGGCACGTCGACGAGCGGTGTGGGGGTATGGGGGTCGAGCAACGGTAGCGACGGCAACCAGGGCAGCACGAACGATGGGAACCACAGCGGTATCGCCGGCTTCAACCACAACACCGGCAGCGGTAACGGCACCTATGGTGGCGGCTATACAGGGGTGTGGGGAGACTCCTGGGTGTCGGGCGGCACGGGGGTGTACGGCACCAGCAGCGCGGGACCCGGGGTGTACGGGTCGAGCGGATCCGGCCTGGGTGTGCTGGGGCTGACGAACGGGGCCGCCGTCCCCGCCTCCGGCTCGTACGGAGTCTACGGCGATGGTGCGTCCGGCGTCGGGGTGTACGGGAAAAGCAGCGGATCCGATGCGGTACAGGGTTCGACCAGCCAGGCGGGCAACAGTGGCGTGTCCGGCTTCAACACGAGTGGGTCGTTTGGGAACGGGATTTTCGGTTCTGGCCCCACCGGCGTGTGGGGCTCATCTACCGTGGCGACGGGAAGCGGGATCTTTGGAAACACCGCCCAGGGCCAGGGCGTGTATGGGCTCAGCGGCTCCGGTCAGGGGGT
>DASRCF010000260.1:0-30799 GCA_035653255.1 Chloroflexota bacterium | reverse complement strand
ACCTCGCGATACAGCGAGGGTCCATGAATGAAGAAGCCGTCCCGCGTCGCCGTCTCGCGATAGAGGCGATAGAAGACGTCCACGTCGTCCGCTCCTCCGGTGCGCACCTCGACGCCACGCTTCTGAGCGAGCCGAATGTTGTATCGCCATTTCGGCTTCATCGCCTCGAGGAGCCGGTCTTCGTCGGGCGCAAGGTCGAGCACCCAGGTGCTCCGCGCCTGAGATGGCGGATACAGGGGCCGGCATCCGATAGCGCGCAGGGCATGTGGCCAGCGCCGGTCTCCCATGGATGCGCCGGGCTCGATCCGGCAGCCGATGGCGTTGTTCTCTCGGCCCAGTCGTCGTAACCCATTGTCGAGGAGCTCGAAGATCTCGGCGGTCGGGTCGTCCACAACCGGGCCCCGAGAGATGAAGAGCTGGCTCAGCTTTCCCTGCCGTATCGGAATGATTCCGACCGAGGCCGCCGCCACCATATCCGTCCCGCTCATGACGGCGAGCCGGCGAACCTGGACACCCAGAGGCTCCGCCAGATCTCCCCAACCCCAACCCTGATGGAAATGACAGGTCTCTTGAGAGCCGACAAACGCGTCCCAGCTTCTCTGGTCGCTCCACTCCTGCAGCGTTAGGGGAACTTGCCGACTCCGCGCCTTGGGTTCTGGGCCGCTCGATACTATCAAGGGTGTTTGATGCCCGTGACCGGCCGGAAGCGCCTTGAAACAGTGGCCTCTCCGTCTGGGAGCCACGGCCGCACCCGCCTTCGGGAACTCAGGCTAACGATGCGACCGAGGCGAAGCCGGCCGGTGCGAGGCCGTGAGCGCGGGGTATGAGCATCCTCCCCGCCAGGATCCGGACACTCGGCACGTCGACTCAGGGGGTGATGTCGGCGGCCGTTCTGGTTGCCGCCTCGCTCATCCTTTCGCGCGTCATCGGGCTCTTTCGGGTCAGCATCTTCGCCGCTTTGTTCGGCACCTCGGCGCAAATGGCGGACTACAACGCCGCCTTCCGCATCCCCGATCTGCTGTTCGCGGTCATCGCCGGCGGAGCGCTGTCCTCAGCCTTTGTCCCGGTGTTCGCGGGCTTGATCGAGCGGCGTCGGGAGGATGAAGCCTGGGCAATCGCGAATACGGTCTTGAACACGCTGCTGATCACCATGATCGTCCTGGCCGTCGCCGCCTTCATCCTGGCGCCCCAGCTGGTCGATGCGCTGGTGCCCAAGTTCACCGCGGCCGGAAAGGCGGAGACGGCGAACCTGACCCGGATCATGCTGGCGCAGCCGGTCCTGTTGGGGGTTGGTGGACTGTTCGCAGCCATGCAGAACAGCTACGGGCGGTTCGTGCTGCCGGCGGTGGCCCCCGTCCTGTACAACGTCGTCATCGTGCTGGGAGCTCTCCTATTCGGTCCCCATTTCGGCGTCTACGCGGCGGCCTGGGCGGTGACCGCCGGGGCGTTGATCATGTTCGAGATCCAAATCTGGGGCGTAGGCCCGGAGTCGTCGCGCTACCGGCCGCGAATGGAATGGCGGCTTGCCGGAGCCCGAGAGGTGCTGAAGCTGCTGGGCCCACGCCTGCTCGGCCTCTCGGCCTACCAGGTCATGCTGTTGGTCACCACCTACCTGGCCTCGGGTCTGGGCTCAACCGGTTTCAACTCCATCTCCTACGCCTGGACGCTGCTGATGTTCCCGGTCGGAGCCATCGGCAGCTCTCTGGGGACGGCCGTGTTCCCGACCCTGGCACGGCAGACGGCCGGCGATCAGCGGCTCCAGCTCCGGCGAACGCTGCGTCAGAGTCTGCGAGGCATCCTGTTCCTGGCGGTGCCGGCGACCATCGGTCTGATCCTCTTACGGCGGCCGATCATCGTCGTCCTCTATGGACATGGCGCCTGGACCCCCGCCTCGACGGCCGCGACCGCCTATGCATTGCTGTTCTACAGCCTCGGTTTGGCGGCCATGACCCTGATCGAGGTGATCCCACGAGCCTTTTACGCGCTCCGGAACACACGCACGCCGGTCATGATCGCGGTTGTCTCGCTGGCCGTCGACATTGCGCTCAGCATCATCCTGATCCACACCTTTCCGCGCTCGCAGGGACAGGGAGGCTTGGCTATCGCCACCGCTGTCGCCGTCTGGCTGCAGGCGGTCTGGCTGATGGTGGCGCTGCGCCCGCAGATCGGCGGGGTGCTGGACCGTGAGTTCCTTCGTGCCGTGATGGCTATCGCCGCCGCCTCTCTCCTGATGGGAGTCGGGGTGTTTGTGGTGGCGCGAGCGTCCGACGTGCTGCTCCGAACGGGGACCGGGTTCGGCGCCCTGGTCGAGGTCGTCGTGGGCGTCTCCATCGGCGTGGCCATCTACCTCGGCGTGGCCAGGGCGCTGAAGCTTCCCGAGATCGAGCGGCTGGGCACGATGATCCGAAGGTAGGGGAATGTTCAATGTTCAACGTTCGATGTTCAAGGGACATCACCGTTTCTGTGGAATCTCAACGCCGAGGCGCAGAGGCGCAAAACTGCGTAGTCCAGGCCTTCAGGCCGTCGATCTGCCGTGCGCTGAACCCGGTCGTTCTGGAGAGAGCGCTGGAACTTCAACGGCGACGCGCAGAGGCGCAGCTGCGTAGTCCAGGCCTTTAGGCCGTCGATCTGTCGTGCGCTGAAGCAGTCGCTCGGCGAGAGGAGCGCTGGAACTTCAACGCCGAGGCACAGAGGCGCAGCTGCGTAGTCCAGGCCTTCAGGCCGTCGATCTGCCGTGCGCTGAACCCGGACGTACTGCGTCAGGCCGTTGGAATTTCAACGCCGAGGCGCAGAGGCGCACAACTGCGTAGTCCAGGCCTTCAGGCCGTCGATCTGTCGTGCACTGAACCCGGACGTACTGCGTCAGGCCGGTGGAATTTCAACCCCGAGGCGCAGAGGCACAACTGCGTAGTCCAGGCCTTCAGGCCGTCGATCTGTCGTGCGCTGAACCCGGTCGTACTGCGTGAGGACCGTTGGAATTTCAACGCCGAGGCGCAGAGGCGCAGCTGCGTAGTCCAGCCCCTTCCTGCCGTCGATCTGTCGTGCGCTGAACCCGGTCGTACTGCGTGAGGACCGTTGGAATTTCAACGCCGAGGCGCAGAGGCGCAGCTGCGTAGTCCAGGCCTTTAGGCCGTCGATCTGCCGTCTGCTGAACCCGGTCGTACTGCGTCGGGACCGTTGGAATCTCAACGCAGAGGCGCACAACTGCGTAGTCCAGGCCTTCAGGCCGTCGATCTGCCGTGTGCTGAACCCGGTCGTACTGCGTCAGGACCGGTGGAATGTCAACGCAGAGGCGCAGAAGGCCGCAGGGCGATGGCGAGGACTGTCCCGTCTCGGACAGACGCTCCGAGCCCAACGAATTGATGGGATTCGCCCCTTTGCCAACCGGAGCCACTGGGCGTGGCTCTGCGTCTCCGCGTCTCAGCGTTTGACCCTCGTCAGCATCTCCGCTACGCCCAGAGTCTGCAGGTCACTGCCAAACACTGAACGTTGAACATCGAGCTTCCGTCTAAGCAAGCTCGACCCAGGCGCTGCCGCCTCTGCAAAACCAGAGGCGATGACTCTTATCGACGAAGAGATCACCGGCGAGCCCCTTGGCCGGGTGTGTGGTCGCGGTCGAGGGGTACAAGCGCAGCTGGGCGATGTTGCTGGAGGTAACGACACCGCGTCCTTTCGCGCTCGTCGCCTGCACGCCGGGGCCGCTCGTGGAGCGCGCCTGGATAGCGGGTCCGGAGGTTGATAGTCCCAGTACTCCCGCGCCGGCGCCGAAACTCTGCCCCTGAACCCCGGTTCCACTTTGGTGACCGTTTCCGGACACGCCGATGCCGGCTCCTCCGCTCTCGCCCAACACACCAAGCCCGAGGCCATAGTTGGACTGGCTGAGCGAGCGTCCCACGACGCCCCAACCGTACCCGGAGGAGTCGAACCCGTAAACGCCGATGTTCTGCTGAGACCCGTTGCCGGTGCTCTCTCCTTGCACGCCGATGTCGGAGCTCTGTCCACCGACGCCAATGCCGCCGTCGACGGCCTGGCCTTGCACGCCGGTCCCGCCGCCGTACCCATTGCCCCATACGCCGGTGCCCGAGGCGCCGCTTTCTCCCAATACACCCAGCCCCTCACCAAACGTAGACGGGCTGGTGCCGTCAAGCGACCGGCCGACGACGCCCCAGCCATACCCCGAGGAGGCGATGCCGTAGACACCGATGTTGGCGTCACTGCCCTGGCCGGTGCTGGTGCCGCGCACCCCCACGCGGTCGCTCTGTCCCGCCACACCGGTTCCACCGTTGTAGCCGTTCCCGGCGACCCCGGTACCCGTGGACCCGCTCTCGCCCATCACCCCGACGCCGTAGCCGGGGCTGCCCGGATCGGTGCCGTTGAGGGACCGGCCGACGACCCCCCAGCCATAGCTGGAGGAGTCAAACCCGTAGACGCCGATATTGTTGTTGCTGCCCTGACCGGTGCTCTCGCCCATCACGCCAAAGTACTCGGCTCGCCCCGACACACCAATTCCACCCGACGAGACGGCTCCGGCGACGCCGGCGTCGAAGTTGACGGTGCCGGTCGCGGTCCCAAAAATCATCGGCGATATGGTGCCGCCGTTGGCAATGGCCCGAAATGACTCGCCATAGTCGACGACCTCAAACATGGGAAAGCCGTCGTTTATCCAGGATGACGGCGACAGGCTCGTGAGGCTTTGGGCATAGTTGCCATTATTCTCTCCCAGCTGCAAGTTGTCTCCATCATTGGCCTGAGCCGTACCTGCGCCAGTAATCTGATCCACAGCGATGAGGCCGGCCGCCCCGGCAGCGGCCGCTTTTAGTAGTGATCCACGCGAGAGCCGCTTCCTCGTCAGGCGGCCTGGTCGGTCGAGTGAAGATCCAGCCGAATGCCGGTCTCCCTGCTCGCGTGATGGGCCGGCTCGGCCTTCGAGGGCGGCGATCCTCACCTGCTGTTCCTCGATCGTCATGCGCTGGCTCTCTGCCAGGGCTCGTTGTGCCTGCAGTAGATCCCACATCTCCGTCATGCTCGGTTGCTTAGTCACTGGACGGTACCTTTCTGGTTGACGGCTTGTTTGAGACCGATAGCGCCGCCTTAAGACAAGTCTGACCTCCTGCCGCCGCGATGTCCACGACGAAACCACGCAATAACCCACGCAATCCGACCAACAACGATGTATCATGCTCCATTGGCCATCCTATGTCCCACATCGTGGGCCATGAGGTCGCTGGTTATCCAGGCCGGACAACGATTGTGAGTAACCGAACCCAAAACTTCTCCGATCTGCTCCGCAGGCGACGGCTGGAAGTGGGCCTGACCCAGGAGGAGCTGGCGGAGCGCGCCGGCCTCAGCGCCCGGGCGATAAGCGATCTCGAGCGGGGGCGGCGAACGCGTCCGCGCGTCGATACCGTGGCCCAGCTGGCCGACGCCCTAGAGATGGAGCCGGAAGCCCGACTCGCCATGGAGCGGTCGGTCGCGCGGGGTCGAGGTCGGGCGGCCGCCGAGTCGCCTGCTCGCGCCGCAGGTCCGCTGCCCCTGGACACAACACTCCTTATTGGACGCGAGCACGACGAAGCTCACGTGGTAAGCCTCTTCAATCGAGAGACCGTGCGCCTAGTCACGCTGACCGGACCAGGAGGCGTGGGGAAGACGCGACTGGCTTATCGCGCCTCGCGCACGCTTGCAGACGTGAGCGGCGAGCGTATTGTCTTGGTGTCGCTTGGTCAGGTACCCGAGCCCGGCATGGTCCTCACCGCGATCGCCGGCGCCTGTGAGGCGCCTCAGACATCGGCGGAAGCCATCTTGGAGAATATCCGTCAGGCAATCGGGGAAAGGAGGGTTCTCCTCGTTCTCGATAACTTTGAACACGTCCTTGATGCCGCCACCATCGTGGCCGAGCTGCTGGCTTCGTGCTCTGGACTCCGGGTGTTGGCGACCAGCCGGGAGCCACTGCGGCTGCGGGCGGAGCACGCGGTCCAGGTGCCGCCGCTAGCGTTCCCGGGTGCGGATGAGACGCTAACTCTGGGAGAGATAGTCCGCTACTCGGCCCCGGCCGTATTCCTCGACCGAGTAAGAGCTGCCGCGCCGGAGACCCAGCTGACGGACTCTGACGCCGGTGCCGTATCCGAGATCTGCCGGCGCCTTGATGGATTGCCGCTAGCGCTCGAGCTGGCCGCCCCTCGGCTGCGTCACCTGAACGCGGGAGAGCTGGCGCGGGCGCTTCGGGAGGGTCTTGCCGCTGAGGGAGAGGGATTCCGAGATCTCCCCGAGCGCCAGAGGACGATGAGAGCGGCGGTCGCCTGGAGCTACAACCTTCTGAATGAGCCGGAGAAGGTCGTTTTTCGGAGCGTGTCGGTCTTCTCCGGAGGGTTCGACGCCTCGGCGGCCGGCACCGTGGTCTCGACCGTTCTGCCCACGGTCTCGGCCATTCTGCACTCGCTGACGGCTAAGAATCTGCTCGTCTGTGAGACGGCCAACGGCGAGAGACGGTTTCGCATGCTGGAGGTCATCCGAGAGTTTGCGGCCGCCGAGCTATCGAAGCTCGGCGAAACAGGGCGTGCCTCGGATGCACACGCGGCCTACTTCCTCGACCTCTCGGAGCGAGTGGGACCCGGAGTGGTGGGACCCAGCTCGGCCGCCTCTTTGAAGGCACTCGAAGCTGAGGAACCGAACCTGCGAGTGGCGCTGCAGTGGCTGGTTGGCCGTCGAGATGCGGCCAGGGGGCTGCGCCTCTGTACGGCCATATCGCGATACTGGCAATTCCAGAGCGGTCTCGTCGAGGGGCGGCAGTGGATAGAGGAGTTTCTTTCCCTGGACCAAACCGTCGAGCCCGAATTTCGCTCACGAGCCTTTGACGCGGTGGCGAATCTGGCCTACCTGACCTCCGATTACTCAGCGGCTGCCCGGTCATGGGAGCAATGCCGGGTGCTGGCGCGTTCGGTGAGCGACGACGGCATCCTCGGTTGGGCTCTTAACGGCCTGGGGCTGGTGACGGTGGCCACCGGGAAGTACCTGGAAGCGGTGCCGATGCTGGAAGAGGCGGTCCGGCTCCAGCGACATCAGGGCGATCTCTTTGGTCTGGCCACGGCGCTGAACAATCTGGGCAGTGCCATCCTCTACCTCGGCAACCTCGATCGAGCGGAAGCACTCTACCGAGAGGCGCTCGCCGTCTACCAATCGCTGGGCGAAGAAATCCCTACCATGCCCAATACATTGAACAATCTCGCCCAGGTCGCCCTGTCCCGCGGCGACGTGGGGGAGGCGTACGCCCTGGCGTCTCAAGCGCTCGAAGCCGCCCAGCGTTTGCCGCGTCCCGTACCCGCGGTCCTGGCCATGACTCACCTGGGAAACGTAGCGCTGGCTCAGGGGGATGGTGAGGAGGCAGAAGACTGGTACACGCGTGGGCTCGAGGTGGCGCGAAAGGTGGGGCTCAGGCGCGACGAGGCGCTCCTTCTTTCGAATCTGAGTATCGTGGCCAGGAATCGTGGCGACCTGGTCGCGGCCCGAGCACTCGCTCTGGAGGCTCTCGATCTGAACCGGCGGTTAGGCCATAGCCGCAACTTGGCATACGCCCATCTCGATCTCGCCAACGTTGCCCGAGAAGACGGAGCAATCGAGGAGGCGCGCCATCACTACCGGGAGTGCCTGGCGATCAATGAACAGATCGGGCACCGCTCGGGATTGGCCGAGTGTCTCTCGGACTGGTCACGGCTCGAATGCGACTGCGGCGAGGGTGAGCAGGCCACAACGCTGGCATCGGTGGGAGCCGCCATCCGAGAAGCGAGCGGACTGAAGTTCTCCAGCTCCTCCCAGGAGCAGGATGAGCGCATTCGGTTGGAGCTTCAAGCCGAGCTCGGAGAGGAACGCTTTATGGAGCTTTGGAGAAGGGGGTCGGATCCCGATGAGGCAGTACGAGCCCTGCTACGCGCTCAGCTTACACCCGGAGGGTGATTTGAGGCCATTGTTCCAGACCTCAGTGTTGTAGTCGTTCTTGATGCCGTGTATATGCCGAAGTGGTCGAAGCGGCCGTCACGGATCCGCTTGCAGGTCATTGAACGTTGAACGTTGAACGTTGAACATTTCACCCTCTACGCTGCCGAGGCGAGGAGCTGGGAGACGCCCGGACCGATGGCGGCGATGTGGAGCTGGTCCGGTTGGAGCAGGCGGTTTGCCAGCTCACGAATATGGCGCCCGTCGATCCGTTCCAGCGCAGCTACCACCGACTCGGGCGGCTCGATCCGTCCCAGAAGCAGCTCCTGCCAGCCGATCCAGCTCGCAATGGCGTGGGTGTCCTCCAGGCCCAGGTACAGGCGGCCCTTCATGTACTCGACGGTCTTCCGCAGCTCGTCCTCCGTCACCACGCGCCGCCGCAGCCGCTCGATCTCGTGCATGATGGCTGAGACGGCGTCGTCGGCCCGGCCGGGATCGACTCCCGCGTACACGACGACGGACCCGGCATCGGCCAGCTTGTTGCTGTAGGCGTGGACGTCGTAGGCGAGTGCCAGGCGCTCGCGGACCTGCACGAAGAGGCGGGAGGTTGAGCTGCCTCCGAGGATGGTGGCCAGAACGTCGAGCGTGTAGCGGTCAGGGTCGTACCGCGAAAGGCCCGGGAAGGCCAGGCACAGGTGCACCTGCTCCGTCGGCTTGTCCTCGAGCTTCCACTGGCCGCCATTGCCCTCAGGGACGGGGAGATACCCGGAGCGTGGACCGGCCGCCCAGCCCGAGAACCCCTCCTCGGCGTAACCCCGTACCTGCTGCGGGTCGGCGTGGCCGGCCACCACGAGAAGTGCATTGCCCGGGCTGTAGTGCCGTGCCATGAAGCGGCGGATTCCCGAACGCGAAATCGCCTGCACACTGCTCCGCGTTCCGGCGACGTCGCGTCCCAGGGGATGATCCGGCCACATGGCCTCGTCGATGAGGGCATGCACCCAGCCCTGAGGCTCGTCCATGGACATGCCGATTTCCTCCACGATCACTGCCTTCTCTTTGGCAATCTCGACCGAGGACAGCTTGCTGTGCAGAAGCATGTCCGCCAACACGTCGATGGCCAGCGGCAGGTGCTCACCCGCGGTTTTGGTCCAGTACACCGTGGCCTCCTTGTCGGTTGAGGCGTTGATGACGCCGCCGACACGCTCGATGCTCTCGGAGATGGCCCAGGGAGTCGGACGGCGAGGCGTGCCCTTGAAGACCAGGTGCTCGATGAGGTGGGCCACGCCGGCCTCCGAGTCGTCCTCGGCGCGGGAGCCGACGGCCAGCATGAGGGCCGTCGTCACCGAACGCACGCCGTCCATGGGAGCGACGAGGAGCCGCAGACCGTTAGAGAGCTCGAACTGCTCGTAGTTCATGGTCACCTGAAAACTGGTGAAGCGTCGCACCCGCGACCACGGCGCGGACACGCCCGCGAAGTGGCCTGCCCGACAGTGGAGTGTTCTTGCTCTTGGAGAGGAGCGTGTCTCGTCCCGGATACCACACCTCGTCGGGGTCGAAGATGCAGACCGATGCCGGAGATCCGGGCTGGAGAGTTCCCGCTCTGAGGCCGAAGATCCGCGCCGGGCCGCAGGTCAGCCGCTGGACCGCGGTTGAAAGATCCAGCACGGCCGTGCTGACCAGCTCGAGCGCGACCGACAGAGCCGTTTCCAGTCCGGTGAACCCGACGGCGGCCCGGTCGAACTCGCCTGCCTTGTCTGTCGAAGTGTGCGGCGCGTGGTCGGTAGCGATGGCTTGGAGGACGCCGGCGGCGAGCCCTTGCCTCACCGCCTCGACGTCGTGTTCTGAGCGGAGCGGAGGACTGACCTTTGTCCATCCGTGGCGTGGGGGCAAATCGCCGAACCCGGCCAGGCATTCATCGGTCAGGAGAAGATGATGGGGCGACGCCTCGCCGGTCACCGGTAGACCGTGAGCCTGGGCGGCTTCGAGCAGTTCGACGCTTTCGGCGCAGCTCACGTGAGCGATGTGCAGCCGGCCGCCGGATCGGGCGAGCAGCTCGAGGTCGCGGCGAATCATGTCGGCCTCACCGGCGCAGGTCCAGCATCGTACTCCTGGCGAGCCTGCCGGCTCCAGCCGCTCCTCGTGGGCCGACACCGGAAAGCCCTGCCTCGCGCTCGCGCGCAGGATCTCGAGCATGATATCCGCCGACTCGACGGGCCTGCCGTCATCGGACAGTGCCACCGCCCCGGCCCCCATCAGCGACGCGGCGTCGTTCGGCTCCCTTCCGGCGAGCCCCCTGGTAGCCGCGCCGACGACCTCCACCCGGCACCGGCCTTCCTCGGAGCCCATCCGCTGCACCTGCTCCACTCGGTCCGGCGAGTCGACCGGGGGACTGGTGTTGGCCATGGCGCAGATGGTCGTGAAGCCACCTCTGAGGGCCGCTGAGGTACAGCTGGCCACCGTCTCCTTCTGCTCCTGTCCGGGATACCGCACATGGGTGTGTATGTCTACGAAGCCCGGAGTGACGGCGAGATGTGAGGCATCGATGGTCACCTCCGTCTGGGGCAGCGGCGCCTGATCACGCGGTAGGATGGCCTCGATGCGGCCACCCTCGACGTGAACATGTCGCTTCTCGGCGAGCCCCTGGGAGGGGTCGATCACCAGCCCGTCTTTGAGCAGGATCGAATCCGGCCGGCCGGCACTCACCACGCCACTACCAGGTTCGCCGGCCGGCGCGGGCTCGGAGCGCCCGATGGAGTTCGACCGTGCTTGGTCTGGGACCGGAACTCAGTACGAGAAGCTACCCGGCGTTCGGGCGCTTGCCGTGATTCGCCTTCTTCATTCGCAGCTTGCGAAGCTTTCGGCGTCTGGTGCTGGCCATCGCGAGAGAGTCCCTTTCGAGTGCAGCGCATTCGCCGCACGCCACTGATCACTTGTCAATCGTACCATGGGATCTCGTTCGCGCGGCACAGAAAAAGCCCCGGCACGGCGCCGGGGCTAGTCCTACGCTGGAGATAAAGTTTGGGCCGAGTTAGAAGACGTACCTCACGAGCTCGTAACTCGAAACTCGAAACTCGAAACTCCCGCTTCGACTTAGGCTGCCTGCGGCTGTGGCACCTCGATTCGCTCGACGGCGATCTCGCCGTCTTGCAGCATCACCGTGACCTCGGAGCCGCGAGCGATCTCGCCGCTGAGGATTCGATCCGCCAGCAGGTCTTCCAGATTGGTCTGGATGGCCCGGCGGAGCGGACGGGCGCCGAAGTTCTCGTCGTAGCCGTGGTCGAGCAGGAAGTCCTTGACCTCATCGCTCACATGCAGAGTTACGCCCTGATCGGTGAGCCGGTCCTGGACCTCCGCCAGCAGGATGTCGACGATCTGTCGCAGATGCTGCCGGCTGAGACTGCGGAAGACGACCACCTGGTCGACCCGGTTCAGGAACTCGGGCCGGAACGAACGCCGCAGAGACTCTAGCACGCGGGTGCTCATCTCGTCGTGCGCCCTGTCCGCTCCGTCGGCGTCGAGGCTGCCTGTGAGGAAGCCGATCCTGGCGCCGCGCTTCAGCTCGGCGCTGCCGACGTTGCTGGTCATGATGACGACGGTATTCTTGAAGTCGACCGTCCTGCCACGTCCATCCGTCAGCCGTCCATCGTCGAGCACCTGCAGCAGGGCATTGAAGACCTCCGGGTGAGCCTTCTCGATCTCGTCGAAGAGGATCACGCTGTAGGGCCGCCGTCGAACCTGCTCCGTGAGCTGGCCGGCGTCGTCGTAGCCGACGTAGCCGGGCGGGCTGCCGAAGAGGCGAGACACGGTGTGCGGCTCCATGTACTCCGACATGTCCAGCCGGATGACCGCATCCTGACGGCCAAAGATCGTCGCCGCCAGAGTCCGTGCCAGCTCGGTCTTGCCGACTCCCGTGGGCCCCAGGAACAGGAAGGAGCCTATGGGGCGCCGGGCGTCCTTCAGGCCCGCCCGCGACCGTCGAATGGCGTGAGCCACCGCCGCCACGGCCTCATCCTGGCCGACGACTCGCTGCCGCAGGTTGTCCTCCAGGTTGATGAGGTTCATGCGCTCGGATTCGAGCATCTCGCTGACCGGAACTCCGGTCCAGGACTCGATCACGGAGGCCACCGACGATTCCGTCACCTCCAATGGTTGGGCGTCGCCGGCATCCGCACGGGCCTGGTTCAGCTCTTCTTGCGCGAGCAGCTCCTGCTGGCGGAGAGTCGCGGCTCGCTCGTAGTCCTCGCGCAGCGCGGCCTCCTCCTTTTCCGCCTGGATCAGCTCGATCCGCTTCTCCAGACCGGTGAGCCGATCCGGGCCCTCGCCTCGCTCGCCCGCTTCGATGCGGACCGTGGCCGCCGCCTCGTCGATCACGTCGATGGCCTTGTCAGGCAGGTAGCGGTCGTTGACGTAGCGGTCGGAGAGCGTCACGGCCGCCCGGACGGCTTCCTCGCCGATGGTCACGCCGTGGTGCAGCTCGTACTGGCCGCGGACGGCGTCCAGCATCTGCACGGCGGACTCGACCGTGGGCTCGTCGACGAAGACCGGCTGGAACCGGCGCTCCAGGGCCGCGTCTTTCTCGATGTGCTTGCGGTACTCGTCGAGGGTGGTAGCGCCGATGCAGCGCAGCTCGCCCCGAGCCAGAGCGGGCTTGAGCATGTCGGCCGCGCCCACGGCTCCCTCGGCGGCTCCGGCGCCGACGACGGTGTGCAGCTCGTCGATGAAGAGCATGATCTCGGGGTTCTGACGAACCTCCTCCACGATGGCTTTGATGCGCTCCTCGAACTGCCCGCGGAACATGGCGCCGGCCAGCATCGAGCCGATGTCGAGAGCCACGATACGCCTGCCCTCGAGCATTGCCGGAACGTCATGCGCCTTGATGCGCTGCGCGATACCCTCGACAATGGCGGTCTTGCCGACGCCGGGCTCGCCGATGAGCACGGGATTGTTCTTCTGGCGGCGGCAGAGGACGGTAATAACCCGCCTGATCTCGCGGTCGCGAGCGGCCGTGGGATCGAGGCGGCCCTCGACGGCGTCGGCCGTCAGATCGCGACCGAAGTGGTCGAGTGCCGGAGTCTTGCTCTGGGGCTCACGGGTGGCCGTCTGCGTTTGAGTGGCTCCGTTTCCGGGCGCTCTGCCGGCGCCGAAGATGTTGGGAGCCTGCGGAGAGCCGGCCGCCTGCATGGCGCCGCGCATGATCTCCTCGGCGCACTGGCTGCAGAAGTAGTGCTGCACGCGCTGGCCGCCGGCCATCTGGTCGAGGCGGACTTCCGCCTCGCGGGTTTGACACTTTTCACATTTCATATTGTGGGATTCCAATCAGTAGATTCTGAACATCAACGCGGTTCACTGTTTTGCTTGCGAGGCCGGCCACGGGGCCGGCGAGGCGGTAGCAGCGCCTCGAACTCCGCCAATGCCTCCTCGGGAGTGACCTGCTCACCCCCGAAGACGGCGTAGGTGCGTGTCCAAAGGGTCGGAATTCGGGTCATCTCTTTGAACTCAGACCTCAGGACGTGCGAGGTGTGGGCCTTTATCTGGCATGCGATGCGGTGAGGCGCCAGCGTCGGCGGCGCCGAGACCGAGATGTATACGCGATCGGGGAGGATCCGGTAGTCGTGCAGCTCGATCTCGAGCTCCTCGATCTTTTCCCTGATCAGCTGTTCCAGCCGCTCCGACGCCGCCCCACAGAGACATGCCTTCAGCCGCATCGGGCTCCAGACAAAGTGGTACGTCAGCCGGTGGTGGATCGAATAATTCTGTATCGACATGGCACTTACCTACACTGAATTATAGCGCAGTTCGCCGCTTTATGTCGAAGAATCATGGATACATACATATTTTACTGATCGCGCGAAGGCGAATGCGCGAGGCCGGAAACGTTGAGGGTCTGCTTGGAACGGCGGGAGATGGTCCCGGTTTCCGGTCTAAAGTTGGGTGTGGCCTACGACGAAGCCCTTGCCCATCGCATCCGTGAGACCATTGGCGACGATCCCGACCTCACCGAAAAGAAGATGTTCGGCGGGCTCGCGTTCCTGATCGGCGGCAACATGGCGATCGCGGCCGCGGGTCAGGGGGGCTTGTTGGTTCGCGTCGATCCGGCCGAGTCAGACCATCTGGTGGCGACGACGGCGGCCACGACAGCGGAGATGCGAGGCCGCCCTATGAGTGGGTGGCTGAGAGTCGGTGCCGGAGAGGTCGCCTCCGACGAGGAACTCCGGACATGGGTGCAGCGCGGGACGGCGTTTGCCCGCTCCCTGCCTCGCAAACAGTAACGGCTGCCGGCGTGAGCGCTGAAAGTTGCTCCATGTTGCGGGGTGCCGTCGGCCCTGCGGTGGAGGCTGGAGGGTGGTCGAGCCGCGTCAGTTGAGGCGGAGCAAGAGCTGCTCAGGAGTGGATGCGGTGGGCGGGGTTGTCGGCAGTGGACGAATCGAATGCTGCCAGTGCCAGCGGGCATCGCGCCGGAGCACATAAGATGAGCGCCCCGGTAGGGAACGACAGTGGCTTGCCGCCGGCCTCTTCGTCTCCACTCTGCGTCCCTCTGTGCCTCTGCGTCTCTCCGCTGAATACTTTGCGCTTCTCTCTTCAGCCCGAGTGCACGATCCCACGAATGAACTGAGCCTGTCCGGCATGCTCCAGGTTGTCGCAGAGGACGCTGACCAGCCGGACGCACATCGTCACCGGAGGGTCCCATCGATCGTCAACCACCCGGTCGAGATCATCCTCTCCAAGGTCGTCCAGGAAGGCCATCGTGCGCGCGTCCGTGGCGTCGTAGTACCCGGTCAGGAGGTCCGCCGACTCGACCCTGACCTGCGCCACTTCTTGGGAGGAGTGGCCGTAACCGATGGCGGAAGGCTCGAAGGGTAGCCCAAACCGCTCTTCCCAGCCTTCGGAGATCCAGACCTGCTCGGTTCCGGCGACGCCCGCGATGTGGTCGTCCTGGATTCGAGTGAGATGCCAGACCAGCCAGGCGATGGAGTTGGCCTCCGGTGCCAGCCGTCGATGCAGCTCCTCAGACGAGAGATCGCGCACGGCGCCGTGGACGATCCCCTTGAGGCGCCCGAAGGCCTCGAGCAAGACCGCATTGCTCTTCATGGGGACCTCCCTATCAGGTCGGGGTTGTGGTGGGAAGGGGGACTGAGATTACGTTGGCTGCCAGCGGGTGCCGCGTGCGGTGGGCAGGCGTATGAATGGGCTAGCAGGTGTCCACTCCCTGCCGCCGCATCCAAGCCTCCAATGCTAACGCCCAGCTGAGCTGTGAACTATCTTTCACGCCTCGCTCCGAACGCGTCTGAGACAAGAGCACGTTGCGCAAATCCGATGGTTCGTAGGGGCTGAATTCATACTGCTACCGGGGTCGAAGGCATCGGTGCTGCGACCATGATCACGAATCCCCGCGCACCGCCGGCGACCGACTGGTGGAAACGGTCCGAACTCGCCGTGACCTAGGTCGTCCACGCCCTCTCCCGAAGGAAGGCCGACCCAGGATTCGAGGTTACCGCACGCCCGCCGCGAATTCGGTGACCAGCTTAACCCCGGGTGACGGTGACGCAGCAGGCCGCGGGAGGGTATCGAGATCGGTCTGTCGGTCGCCCTCAAACCCGGTCGCAGAATAAATTCAGCCCTACCAAACGCGGCATGGACCATCCGCCGACGCGGTCGTTGTCTGGAGACCCGTATTCGTCCGGGAGGAATGCAGGGTCGATACCCTGAGAGGTATGGAAGGCTCCATGCTCATACCTGGGAGATCTGAAAGGGCGCGCGAGACCGGTCTGTCGATTGCCCTCAAACCCGGTCGCAGAATGAATTCAGCCCCTACCAACGGCGCCCGCACCATCTACCGATGCGGTCGTTGTCTGGAGCCCCGTCGGAGCTGTAAGGTGATCTGCTCGGGTATTTCCCTCCGCGATGCGTCGCGAGCACGACAGACTCGTGGGTAACCTACAGACGGCCGCGTCCCCGGAAGAGGTATCGGAGTCGACGCAATCGACTGAACCGGAGGCGATGGATCCGGGAGTGGGGCGGATTCTTCGTTGGGAACACTGTCTCAACGCACGCGACCTCGGCGGATATCCGACGCAGGACGGTCGCATGACTCGCTGGGGCGCCGTGGTCCGCAGCGACGATCCCGGACGCCTCTCCGAAGCCGGCCTCAGGTGCGTTCTCGATCATGGAATCCGGACGGTGGTAGACCTGCGCAGGCCGGAGGAGGTGGCCGAGAGCCCCAATCCGCTCCGCTCGTACCATCACTGCCTTCAGTACGTCAACATCTCGCTTGCCGACCCGGCGCAGGACCGAACCTTCGAGCGGGTGGTCGACAGCTACCTCGCCCATCTCGACGATTCGCAGGGCCGGTTCGCTCAGGTGCTGAACGTGATCGCCCGTGCGCCTGAGGGAGGCGTGCTCATTCATTGCGTGGCCGGGAAGGATCGCACCGGCTTGATCTCGGCCCTCCTCCTGCGACTGGCCGGGGTCGCTCAGGAGGTGGTGGCCGATGACTATGCCCTCTCGGCTGAGCAGCTTCGTGCCTTTGACGAGGAGTGGCTGGCGAACGGACCGGGCACGCGGGCGGAGCGTGAGGAGCGTTTTGCCCGCTTCTCACCCACGCGAGAGGTGATGCTGGAGGTGCTCGATCACCTCGACCGGAGGTACGGTGGCGTCGACGCATACGCGTCGGCGGCGGGCATCACGGACGCGGACATCGCGGGCTTACAGCAACGGATGCGGGAGACCGGTTAGGGCCGGCGGGCCGATCCAGGTATCTCCCGCGCTGCCACCCTCGCTGCGAGCGATTGGTGTCACCCGACTACAGTAGAGTAAGTCCGATGGCCTCCCTTGTATCGTCCTCACCGCCGGCCGTGGACACGCCGGCCGCACCGGCGGTCCTCACGTTTCTCTTCGCCGATATTCGCGGCTATACACGCTTTACGGAGGAAGAGGGCGACGAGGCGGCTGCCCAGCTAACGGCCGCGTTCGCCGGCACCGTGGCGGAGGCGGTCGAGCCGGCAGCCGGGCGCGTGCTGGAGCTTCGGGGTGACGAGGCTGTGGCGGTCTTCCATTCAGCGCGTCAGGCGCTGAGGGCGGGAGTGGACCTGCAGGCACGCTGGCAGGAGAACCAACCTGATGGTGCAGCGCGAGCGCTTGGCATTGGGGTCGGCATCGACGCGGGTGAGGCAGTTCCCCTCGAAGGCGGGTACCGTGGCGGCGCCCTCAATCTGGCGGCGAGACTGTGCTCACTGGCCGGTCCCGGCGAGGTCCTGGCGAGCGCGACGGTCACCAATCTCGCGGGCCGCATGGATGGGATCGAGTGCACCGCCCGCGGCGAGGTTCAGCTCAAGGGCTTCACCAACCTCGTGCCGGTCTTCCTGGTCAGGAGCGGGGATGCTGCTGCCCTGACTTCCGATGCGGCCGCCCTAAGCGACCCAACGGCGCGGGAGCTGCCGATCGGCGGCTTCCTGGGCGCACTTCCACCGGGGGCATTGGTCGGCAGGTCGGACGAGCTGGCGCTGCTCACGGCGGTCGTGGAGGAGGTCCTGGCCGGCGGCGGCCGCTTCGCCGTGTTGAGCGGAGAGCCGGGCGCCGGCAAGACTCGGCTGGCCCAGGAGCTGACCCTGGCGGCCCGGGACGTCGGATTCATGATCGCAGCCGGAAGCTGCTACGAGACCAGGGAATCGAGTGCCTTCTACCCCTTCGTGACGATACTCTCGACCCTGTACCGTCTGGCGTCGCCGGACCTACGAGACCGTGTGGGCCGGCAGTGGCCGGCCCTGTCGCAGCTGATCCCGCTCATGCCGGTGGCGGGTGGCGCGAAGTTCGCGGGCGGCGAGGAGGAGGACCGCCTGTTTTGGTCCGTCTTCGGTCTGGTGGAAGCGCTGGCGGACGGCTCGCCGCTGGCCATCCTGGTCGACGATCTCCACTGGGCCGATGCCTCCAGCCTGGAGCTGCTGCACTATCTTGCGCGTGCGACTCGCGGCCTCCCGGTACTGATTCTCGGCACCTACCGGGACACTGAGATTCGCCGCGGCCACCCGCTGGAGGCAACTCTGCGCAACCTCGATCGGGAGCAGCTGCTCATTCGGGTCCCCGTTCGCCGGCTCGACGAAGGCAAGACGAGGCAGCTCGTCGCCTCGCTCATGGACCGGACGGAGGTGCCGGGGCGCCTGGCGGAGCTGATTCACGGGCGAACGGAGGGCAACCCCTTTTTCGTGCAGCAGGTGGTGAGGGTGCTGTCGTTGCCGGAGGGGCTTGCCGTTGCGGGCGAGGAGCCGGCGGAGGAGAGCCTCCGAGACCTGGCCGTGCCGGAGAGCATCCGTTCCGTCACCGCTCAGCGGGTGCTGCGCCTCGACGACCGAACCCAAGAGCTGTTGAGCGTGGCCAGCGTGCTGGGCCAATCTTTCCTGTTCTCCGATCTTCTGGAGCTGGCGGCCTCTGCGGCGGCCACCGCCGGCGCCGGGGAAGAGGAGCTGGAGGCGATGCTGGCGAGGGCCGCCGCCAACGGTCTCGTCACCACGTCCGACGGCGAGCTGTACTCCTTCGACCACTCGCTGACCCGAGAGGCCATCTATTGCGACATCCCCACACGCCGCCGGAGGCGCCTCCATCTGGCCGCCGGGCACGTCCTGGAGGCGTCGGACACGGCTGAGGCGCGGGCCGCGGACGTCGCCCACCACTATCTCGAAGGAGATGATCCGGAGCGGGCGCTTCCCTTTGTGGTCCTCGCGGGAAAGCGGGCGATGGATGTGGGGGCGTACGCCGAGGCCGGCGCACAGCTCGAGATCGCCGCCGGCCTGGCGGCCGAAGTGGGCAACGACGAGATGCTCGCTCAATCTCGGGAAAGACTGGGCGAGAGCCTGTTTCGGACCGGAGCCTACGAGAAGGCGGCCGCCGCCCTGGATGCGGCGGCCGAGGTCTACGGCGAGCTGGGAGACGCCACGGGTCGGGCACGGTGCTGCACGCGGGCGGCTCTTGCCGTCTACCTGTGCCGGCGACCGGACGAAGCACTGGCTCGCCTGGAGACGCTCCTGCCGGCTCTCGAGCGGCTCGGGGATCGACGGCTCCAGGCGGCGGCTCACGCCGTGCAGGCGCGGGTGTTCCTGGGGCTCGGTCAGCCGGAGCGTCAGGCCGCCGCCGCACTTGAGTCGGAACGGCTGTCGCGAGAGACCGGCGACCGGGCGACCCTGGCGAGCGCCCTGATCGACCGCGCGGTAGCCCTGGAACGGTTGGGACACAGTCGGGATATGATGCCGCTTCTGGAGGAGGCCATCGACCTCGCCGGGCAGCTGGGGGACGATTTGCTGCTGTGGCGGGCACTCAACACCGCCGCCGTGGCGTCGTGGCCGGAGCTTGGGCTCGCCCGTGGGGAGGAGTATCACCGTCTGGCCCTCGAGGCTGCCGAGAGAAGCGGGTCGCCGCTGGAGATCGCGCATGCCCGCATGGTTCGGGCTGTCTACTCCTGGCTCCGAGGTGAGTGGACCGAGGCCACACACTGGGCGGAGAGCGCGGCTACTGTTGCCGCCTCGCTGCGCCGGTCGACGGCGGAGCACGCACTGGTTGTACCGGCGTGGCTTCTGGCACAGAAAGGCCGAGAAGAGGAGGCCACGCGGCGGCTGACGGAGCTACTGGACCAAAGCTCGGGAGACGAGGGTGGCGTGCTCCGGCATCACGTCAACCTGGTTCTGGCGATGCAGGACCTGATTCAGAACCGGCCGGCGAAAGCGGCGGCTCTGGCGGAGGCGGCGCTCCCCGATACCGAGGTGAGACGAACATTTAGGCTGCAATGGCTGTTGGTGGCGCTGCAGGCGGCGGTGGATGAACGGCACCTGGACCGAGCGCTCAGCCTCATGGCGGAGGCGGCGCCCCTGCGGCCGGAATCGCCGTGGCAGGCGGTGGACCGGGACTACCTCGCGGCCTCGGTGCGGGCCCTGGAGGGCAGCTTCGATGAGGCTGAGTCGGCCTTCGCCTCAGTGCTCGAGGCGGCGCGAGCCATGCCCTACCGGTTGGGTGAGGCCAACATTCTGCGCGCCTGGGCACTGGCGAAGCTCTCCGCCGGAGAGAAGTCCGAAGCGGGAACGCTCCTGCGTGAGGCGCACGCCGGCTATCGAGCCCTGGGAGCGCGCCCGATGGCCGACGCCGTCGAAGCCGAGCTGCTCTCTCTCGGCATCCGCACCCGCCCGCACCTCGCGAGATCCGGCTGATCCAGCTGGGCTGCGGCAGTGTACGGGCGCAGCCAACCTCCGATTTCAGCAGCGCAGCGTGCCGTTGATCTGACTTCCGTGCCGGGGGCATATGCCCCCGGCACGTCCCTCCCTTCTGTGGCTGCCCTCATTCTGCCGCCGCGGACATTGGGTCGCAGCAATCGCCACGGTCGGGCCGCAGGCAGGGCATCGGGGGCCGCGCGGGTAGCCTTGATCGTGAGGGCCGGGATAGCTAGCCGCGGCTACCGCTCGGACGGCGCGCTCCGGCGGCCATATCTCAGCGACTCCAGCACAAACCCAGGCGCCGGCTGCGGCCGGAAGGATGAGCGCCGCCACGAACACAGGGGTTAGCTTGCGCGTTGCCCAGGGAGCCAGCGCAACCCCGAGCAGGGGTCCGCGCCCGAGACGTGGGAGCCACGCGTCAGGACCCAGGCCAAGAGGGCCATCGCGAGCACAACCCGCCTGAGCCACGCGGGTCGCCGGGGCTGCGCTAACCCCTCGGCCGCGCCGACGACCCAACGAGGGCGGCCGCCGCAGCCGCCGGCACCGACACGCTCTGGGCGAGGCAGAGGACGACCGGGACTGCAGCCACCCCGACGAGGGCGCCGTCGCGGCGAGCATTGAAGGCCGCCCCGGCTGATTGCGGCTCACACGTCCATTTCGGCCCAGGTGGCGAGCTGTTGGCGGGCATCGGGTCGTGCCCGAACTGCAGAAAGCACTTCTTGAGGTTGCGGACGGCTCACACGCGCTTTCCCGCCACCGGCCCCGCCTCCGTCGCGAGGCCAGCGCCACCCTGACCCAAGGCGAACGACAGGACCAACGGACTGCATGGTTTAGTCGCCGACGTTCAACGGATTGCGTGATTTGCGGAGCGGTTGACTCGGCCGCCGAGTGCGTGTCCTACGAAGGAGTCGCGGATTTCCCAGCCCCCGAGGCGATGGCATGCCGCCGACATACTGCCGAGGAGGTGGAGTTCCAACTGCTGCATCTTCTCGCTCCCGCCCTCTCAGCGAAAGAAACAGACCTCGACAAGGCCGGGTGGCACTGAGCGACTGTACGTCAACGCAGGCTCTAGAGCATAGGTGCTCTACGGCCCAAATCGCAATCGGCAGATGAACACTCATCCGACTGCGCAGCCGGATAGCGTCCACGGGGGACCGGCAGTGGTCGAGGACCCGAGGCAACGGACCGGGTTAGGACTGATGTACTACTATGGTGAAAAGCCACACGGAGGCGCCGGTGGGCATTGCTTTGAGTGAACTCAGTGACGTGGTCGAGAACGACGCCGCTATACGGCGCGTAATGCGTCTGCAGCCGGCGGGGGGTCGGGGCGATAAGCTCTACCCCCCCACCTATCCCGGAGTGCGGGCCAACGACCCGGCACAGCAGATTTTTGAGGAGCGCCGCATCGATGGGCAGCAGGTGAAATGCGTTCTTCTGGACAGTGTGCAGTCGCAGGCGAATCGCCTGGAGGAGGCGCTCCTACGGGCTGTGCGGTCTGGCCGCTTCTCACTCCCAATGGTCGCGGTCGACTTTGTTGGGTGCTCCAAGGATGGCATGGATCTGAGTGACCTGGGCGCAATCACATCACTCGAGGCGCCTCATCGAATCTTCGACGCGATCATTCGTGATAGCGTTCTCGATGGGACGAGGTTTACCGACACCGCCGACTACCGTCAGCTCATGCTAGCCAAGCCAGACAACGCACTGGAGGTGTTCAGGCTGAGCCCGACATCCCTTCTGTTCGGGGTCTGGAACTCGACGGGAGAGGGCGGGGGACTTGGGGCGAAGTTCACGCGCTGCCTGGTGTCAGAGATTATCGGGGTGGGCGCGGATCCCGGCATTAGCGGCGCGGTCCGCCTGGACCCATTGGGCATCCGGGCAACAGTCAAGCTGGTTGGAGGGCCCCTCGATTACGAGGTCGTGAAGCAGGACGTTAGAGGGAAAAAGACGGTGAGGCCCTCCGAGGTCAATCACTCCAACGTCATCTCGACCCCCGTCGAGCGGGGGGTGACCGTAGACTACGCGCTTCACACCGCCGTCGTTACGTGCGCCGGACTTCGGCGCCTCAGCTTTCCCGGCGCCGCCTCGGACGCGGCCGGCAGGGTAGTCCTCGCCGCCCTCGGGCTCGCCGCCCTGAAGGAGCAGGACGTGTCGGGGTACGCGCTGCGCTCGCGGTGTGACCTTGTTCCCGAACAGGCGGCCTCGTTCGAGGTTGTCCATCCTGAGGGCGGGACGACCGCATTCGAGATGTCACGGGGGGAGGCTTCCGACCTCGTGCGCCAAGCCTCCGAGCACGCTCGCTCGAGCGGCTACCCATGGCCAGAGGAGCCCGTGCGGCTCGTCCCTCAGGAGCGCCTGATCGAGCTCGTCGTTGCATCCAGGGAGATCGCACTGGCCGCGGACGGCGACGGTGCCGAGAGGTAGAGGAGAGAACCAATGCTTGTCCTAGAGGTCGAGCTTCTAACCGGCGTGTCCGTGGCTGCGGCGCCGCAGGACCGCCAAACTGTCGAGTGGCCGCCTCACCCGGACCGAGTCTTCCAAGCTCTCGTCGCGGCTTGGGGCCGGCAGGAGCCACCCGATCCTGGCGAGCGGGAGGCGCTCGAATGGCTCGAAACGCTGCCGCCGCATGACCTACGGGTGTATGCGCCGCCGGCACGCTCTCGCACGGTGGTCGATGTCTTTGTTCCTCCGAACGACGCTGCCACCACCGAGGCGGCCGTTAGGGGCGCCTCGGCAGACCAGCTCTACCAGCGCGTGCGCGTCATTCCCGAGTTCCGTAAGAACCGGCAGCCTCGCACCTTCCCAGCCGCAGTGCCGCTCGGAGGCCGGGTCGTTGTATACAGTTGGACAGAAGCGAGCGGATTGGACGCCCACCGAGGCGCGCTGGAGCGGCTCGCCCGCGAGACCACCTATTTGGGCCACTCCCACACTCTCGTTCGGGTCCATGTCGGGGAAACACTGCCGACGACATTGCCGGAGGAATGGCCGGCGCAAGGGGGCGGCGAGCTCCGACTGCCTTACCCCGGGCGGCTGTCCGAGCTGAGGACAGCGTGGGCTCGTGGGGCGAGGCCGCTACCCTCCACCGCAGTCAACGCGGTCCGGGCGTCCGCCGGAGACACCTTCCGCACCTGTTTCTCGAGTCGCGACGTGGTCGTGTTCGCCGACGCCGGCGGGTGCGTCCCTCCCGCCCTGGAGGCGTTTCCGACCGTTGCCAAGCGACTGCGGGACGCCCTCATCAGGACGGCTTCGGACGCAGGGATCCCGGTATCGCCGCTCCTATCCGGACACGATGAACGCGGCGAACCAACGAAGGAACCGCACCTGGCATTCGCACCTCTGGCGGATGTCGGATGGGCCTATTCGGCGGGCCGCCTGATGGGGATCGCTTTGATCTGGCCGCGGGACTCGTCGTCGGATGATAGGCGCGACAGCCTGCGTGCCGTCGCCGGCTTCGCGATGGGCGGCGGACGGCTGCATTTTGGTAGTCTCGGCACCTGGAAGCTGACGCTCGATGTCTCGCCCGATGTGGCCTCCCTCGAGACACGTCGATATAGCCGAGAGTCCCGGGAGTGGCGCACCGTCCTTCCAATCGCACTCGACCGGCACCCGAAGGCCCATGGCGGCGAAGATGCGCCTTCGGTCATTGCTCAGGCGTGCCTCAACGTAGGGGTGCCGGAAGCTGCGCTTGAGGGCGCAGAAATCGAGGCAGGCCCGTACCCTGCGCTGCAGGGCGCCCCGTCGGTCCGCCCAGTGGGGCGAGCGATCCCGGCCGGGAGTCCGTATCGGGGGCGACCGTTGACCCATGCGGCCATATCCTTTGCCCGGCCGGTGGAGGGCCCGCTGCTTTTAGGGGCTGGCCGGTTTCGAGGATTGGGATTCTGCCTGGCCGTGCCCGAAGCGCCGGGACGATGAGGGAGCAGCAACTCGACTTTGCAGCCTTCTTCAAAGGGCTGCATGGCGTGAATCCATTCCCGTGGCAGCAGCGTCTCGCCGAGCGTGTCGTGTCCGGGAGGAGTTGGCCAGAGCTGCTGGATCTTCCGACAGGGAGCGGCAAGACCGCAGCAATCGACGTGGCCGTATTTCACCTTGCCTCCCAAGCCTCCTTCGGGACCCGACGCACGGCCCCCCTCCGCATACTCTTCGTGATCGACCGGCGCATAGTCGTCGATGAGGCGCACCAGAGGGCCCTACGGATAGCGACGGGGCTGCGACAGTCGGTCGACCCGGCTGTCCGCCAGGTAGCTGACGCGCTGAAATCGTATTCAGGTGGTCCGCCGCTGAGCGTGGCCCGGCTTCGAGGGGGAACTCCCCAGGAGCGCGATTGGGCACGATCGCCGGCTCAGCCACTCGTTGCGGTCTCCACCGTCGACCAGGTCGGGTCGAGACTGCTGTTCCGGGGCTACGGCGTCTCCCCTAGGATGAGGCCGGTACACGCCGGGCTCGTGGGCGCCGATGCCCTTTGGCTATTGGACGAGGTCCACCTCGCTGCGCCGTTGGTTGACACACTGAGGGCTGTGATAGACCTGCGGAGTCGACCCAATCGCGACCGTCGCCCGCTGCCGTTCGGCATGGTTAGGCTCTCCGCAACACCTGGGTTGGACGCCGACACGACGGGCGCCGACGAACGGTTTGTTCTCGGCGCAGATGATCGTCGGGACCCCGTTCTTGGACCGCGACTCCGCTCCAGCAAACTGACCGAAGTGCGCACCTCGAAGGCTGATCCTGCCCGTGAGTTGGCCCGAGAGGCTGTAGGTTTCATCGAACGATTCTACGCGCCGCCCAGGGAGCAGGGCGCGGAGGCTGGGCCGGCGTCCCGCGTCGCCGTCATCTGCAATCAGGTGAGCCTCGCCAGACGCACATTCGAGCAGGTGCAAGACGAAATGCGCTCACTTGAGCCAGATGCAGCAGTAGTGCGCCTATTGATTGGTCCTGTCCGGCCTCTCGATCGCGACCGGCTGCTGGAGGATCTGAAGCCGCTACAGGCGAAACCCGGCCGGTCCGAGCTTGATCGGCCCTTCATTCTCGTCTCGACGCAGACCATCGAGGCCGGCGCTGACCTCGACTTCGATGCGATCCTGACGCAGGTGGCCCCGCTCGACTCCCTGCGTCAGCGGTTTGGGCGCCTCGATCGGCTCGGCGGTCGCCAGCGGGGCGAAGGCCTCGTTCTCGTTCCGGGCTCAAAAGAAGGATGGGCGCCCATAGAGCGGATCTACGGCGATCCGGCGAGGCGGACCGCGGAGTGGCTCACCCAAAGAAAGCACGCCGACTTTGGTATCGAGGCCGAAGCGACCGGGCCGGGCGACGCCGCGTGCCTCTCCACGAAACCGGCCGCTCCGGTTCCACTGGCTCCATACTTCGACCTCTGGTCGACTACCTCGCCTGAGCCGCCCGCCACGCCGGAGCCTCAGCTGTTTCTCCATGGGCCAGAAATGGGAGCGGACGTGCAGATTGTCTGGAGGGCCGACGTGGAGGTCGCGGCAGGCGATGAACAAGAGTGGGCCAACGTCTCGCTGGAGGCTTGTCCACCCTCGGCCCTTGAGGCGATCTCGATCCCGGTGTGGGCGGCCCGGGACTGGCTGCGCCAGACCGAACCGGCGCCTTTCGGCGATCTCCCCGAGCGGGAGCCTGGAGGCCGGGCAGCTGCTCCCTCCAGAGGGAGACCCTACTACAGGCTCTCAAGGTCGCGGCAAGGCGGGGACGCAGCGGCGAATATTGCGTCCGCGGCCCCCACCGGGCCTTCTTGGAACATCTTCTGGGCGGATCAGCTACGGCCTGGAGATCTCATCGTCGTGCCCGCTGCTTACGGCGGCGCCGATCACTACGGGTGGCGCTCATCAAGCCGGGTTCCCGTCACCGACTTGGGTGCAGTGGCAAACTACCGGCAACGCGAGAAGGTCGCCTTGCGGCTCACGTCCGGGACTGTTAGGGACTCCGTGCTGGCCGACGGCGGTGACGCGGACGAGCTGTGGAGATCGGTCGTGGCGGCGGTGGCCGAGGTTGCCGACGTGACCGACGCTGGGTCCGTGATCGACGCACTACGTAACGTGAGCGGTCTTCCCGGAGCGTGGGACCGCTTACTGGCGGCAATGATGGAGCGGCTTTCCGGCATCCACCTCCGTTTCAAGAGCGAGGACTCCGTGGCCGAGGGCTTCGTGGTCTGGGGTGCGGGAAGGCTACCCGGCATCGATGTGGCGGGTCGCGACGAAGAGGCCGAGACCCCGGGCGCCGAGGCCGTCACCGACAGGTGGGACTCCTGGCGTGCGTTTCGGGAGGTGACCCTCGATTCGCACCAAGCCAGGGTGGCCCGCCACGCCCGGGAGTTTGGTCACGCGGTCGGACTTCCAACGGACCTGATCGCCGTCCTCGACCTTGCTGGCCGCCTGCACGACCTGGGCAAGGCGGACCCACGATTTCAGGCGGATCTAGGGGCGGCCGGACAGCTAGGCGGAATTCCCGCCGATCTGAGGAATCTCCTCTCGAGCGAGCAGCAGCCGCTGGCTAAGAGCAGAGCGAGGGCGACCTTTACGGCCACGCCGCGTGGTTTCCGGCACGAGGCCCTCTCGGTCGCGCTGGCTCAGAAACACCCTGAAGTGGCGTGCCTCGATGCCGGCGACCGCGACCTTCTTCTGTGGCTTCTCGGCACCCACCATGGATACGGACGTCCCTTCTTCCCAGCCTCGCGCGACCCGGCGCCAGGGACCCTTACAGAAGTAAGGACTGGGGACGGGGCTGCCCTTTCGGCCGAGGCGTTGGAGGCGCCTCTGTCGCTCGATCAGGGTTGGCCAGAACTAGCGCAGCGCGTGCGGGTACGCTACGGACATTGGGAACTCGCGGCCTTCGAATCCATGCTCCGGCTAGCGGATCATCGAGCGTCGGCCGAGGAGGAGGGCGAGACGTGCTTGGAGGACGCCACGCTGTGACTGTCGAAGGGCGCGCCGGGGGGCTGACTGAGATAGACGCGCCTGGTTTGAGGCCGGACAACCTCCTCGCCTTTCTGGCGCTGCTGGGGTTTTTGCGGGCCGCCGCATGCTCCTCTCCGGAAACGCTCGTCGCGGCCTCCTGGCCGGGGCCGTCCCGCCAGTGCCGCCTGCACTGCCCGACGGGGACCGAACGGGCTCGGTTGGTGGAACTCGTTGATGCTGGTCTGCGACAGCTTGGCCCCGTCCAGCTTTTCGAAGGCAAAATGGACCTGAGCCTCACCCCCAGGGAGTTTCGGCTCGAGGCCCGGAGTGCCGCGGGGAACGCCGACCGCACGCTCATGCTATCCGCATTGGGGTCGGACGGCGCGCTGCGTAGGAGTGGCAAGGACGAGCACATTCAGCCGACGCCGCTCTGCTTGATGTTCGGCCAGGGGCACCAGCACTTTCTGCAACGGCTGGAGGACACGTTTGCACGGGCGGACAGTGTGTCCGAGACCGAGGCGAGGCGCGACCTGGAGCGGGCCGTCTTCGAGGTTTGGGACTATGAGGACGAGACAGAGAGCTTTCGGTGGGATCCGATGGAGGACCGTCGGTACGCCCTCCAGTACGGTGATCCGAGCAAGGGCAAGAACAAGGTCGGCACGATGTCAGGCGCTAATCGGCTGGCGGCCGCCGGCTTTGCCCTATTCACGACGGCGCCGCGGAGCCGTGGACTTCAGATGGTGGCCCAGGCGGGGTCCGGCAGCGACACGCTGATCTGCTGGCCGTTGCCGGCGGTTCCCACCACGCTTGACGGCTATCGCGCGCTCCTTAGCCACCCGGCCCTGATTGACGACTCGCGCGCCCCGGAGCTGGCGTCATACCGAGTCGGGGCTGTTGCGCGGGCCAAGAGAGCCCATGTAGGGAAGTTCCTTTCCATTGGTATTGCCCGGATTCAGGCGCTGGGCACAGAGTGAACCAAAGGCCACGGGCCCCAGCGGACAGAAGGCTGCAGCGCTCTGCGAGCGTCCTTCGGCCTACACCCCGCCCGCCCAGCTCGCCGGGTTGTCGGCAGGAGCCAGGGCGCTATCGTGTCCCGGACCGCCTGCCGGATTCTTGCCTCCAGCAGAGGTCTTCCGCCCTTGACGATTCAGCCTAAACCGGCTATGACGAGAGCGACTCGCCCGACCGAACGGTGACAATGGCGCCAAACGACGAGGTCGATGCCGTTCCCGCCGAACTTAGCCCGCCGTCCTCCGAGGGCGAGCCGCTGATGCCTGCCCGTATGGTCAACGAGTACGTCTACTGCCGGCGGCTGGCGTATCTCATGTGGGGCCAAGCGGAGTGGGCGGACACGGCCGACACCGTGGACGGCCGCATGGTACACCGTCGCGTCGACCGCCCGTCGGCACCGTTGCCCGATCCGGGGACTGACTTGGAGCGGCGCTTGCTCGCCTCGCGTTCTGTCTCGCTCTCGTCGGTGCGCCTCGGCGTGATCGCCAAAATCGACCTAGCGGAGGAGCGTGACGGCGAGGTCACCGTGATCGACTACAAGCGCGGCAAGCGACCGCACGTCGCGACGGGAGCGCACGAACCCGAACTGGTCCAACTGTGCCTTCAGGCGATATTGCTGGAAGAGCATGGCTATCAGGTTGCCGGCGGGATGATCTACTTCGCGGAGAGTCGCGAGCGTGTCCCTGTTGCATTCGGCACGGCCCTGCGGAGGGCCACATTGGACGCGGTCCGAGGCCTGCGGCACACTGTGCGTACGGGGGTTCTGCCGCCTCCGCTGGTTGACAGTCCCAAGTGCAGCCGCTGCGCGCTGGTCACGGTTTGCCTCCCGGATGAGACGAACTGGCTCGACGGACGGCCCTCGGAGCCGCGAACTATCGCCGTGCCCTCTGACGAGGCCTTCCCGCTCGTCATTCAGGACCATAAAAGTCGAATAAGCAAGGACGGCGACCGACTTCGGATAAGCGATGAGGCGGGCCAGGAGAGCTTCGTCCGCCTTCTCGAGGTCTCGGACGTCGCGCTGTTCGGCGGCGTCGGTATCAGCATGCCGGCGCTTGCGTCGCTAATGGAGCGCGAGATACCGGTGACCTTCCACAGCTACGGAGGCTGGTTCCGTGGTATGACCCAAGGCGTTGGGCACCGCAACGTGGAGGCGAGGACGGCGCAGTACCGCTGTAGTTTCGACGATGCGGTGTGCCTAAACTTCGCCCGCGCCACAGTTGCAGCGAAGATAGTCAACCAGCGCACTATCCTGCGACGCAACTGGCGGGGAGACGAGACTGGTCGCAAGGAAGTCCTGGTAAGGCTGGCTATCAGCGCACGCCGCGCTCGGCGCGCGCGAAGCATGGCGGAGCTACTCGGCATCGAGGGGGACTCATCCGGGGTGTATTTTCGCGCCTTCGCCGCCCTCCTCACAGGCCCGGCCGGAAGAGGTAGTGCTGGGGGGACGCCAGCGTTTCAATTCGGGGCGCGCAATCGCCGGCCCCCGAGAGACCCCGTAAACGCCATGCTTTCGCTGTCGTATGCGCTGCTCACCAGAACTCTGACAATATGCCTGGCATCCGTTGGACTCGACCCCTTTCGAGGCTTCTATCACGCTCCTCGCTACGGCCGCCCGGCGCTCGCCCTCGACATCATGGAGCCGTTCCGCCCCATCGTGTGCGACTCGGTGGTGCTCTCGCTCGTCAACACCGGCGGACTCCGCCCCGGCGACTTCGTTGGCGGCGTGACGGGAACGGCGCTCACCACCTTCGGCAGACGGAGATTCATCGAGGCCTTTGAGCGCCGCCTATCACAGGAGACAACGCACCCGCTTTTCGGCTATCGGTTGAGCATGCGCCGCCTGCTGATCGTCCAGGCGCGACTGCTGTCGCGCTTCTTGGTGGGGGAGCTGTCTGTCTACCCCCACTACCTTCCGAGGTAGGGCGTGGCTGGCGACCGCCTAATCATCGTTGCCTACGACATCCGCAACCCGGGGCGCTGGCGCCGGGCGTTTAGGACGATGAACGGCTACGGCCAGTGGATCCAACTCTCGGTCTTCGAATGCCGACTGACGGCTCGGCGCCGCGCCGAGATGGTGGCGAAACTGACCGACATCATCAAGTTCGGTGACGATCACGTCGTCATTGTCGACGTAGGTCCGGCGGATTCGGTACACCTCGCAATCGAGAGCCTTGGGCGCACGGTTCCAAAGCTGGAGCGGGGTGCTACGGTGATATAGGCAAGGTCGGGGTTGGGCCAGCACCCCTGCCGGACGCGATCGAGCGGCGCAGTGGCGCAGAAGCCCCCGTCCCCGCTCGAACGTTCACAATTCGGCCAGGTCACACGGATAGCAGCAGCGCCAATGGCGTTGCTCAGGGTCCCGCAGCACCGGCTCGACCGCGACGCAGGGGCTGCTCGAAAGGGGTCCGCTCAGGTCAACAGATGCGCCGTCTGCCGAGCCGACACTCTCCACGGCATCAGCGCCGTGGCCTCATTGAAGCTATACACGATGGTGGGGGTAGGCCTGGGACGGGGTGGCTCTCCACGGCATCAGCGCCGTGGCCTCATTGAAGCGGATCTCACCCGGGCCGTGACCCAGCCGGCATAGAACTCTCCACGGCATCAGCGCCGTGGCCTCATTGAAGCTCTTTGATCCCCCACTCCTGGCACGAGGTCTGATCGCTCTCCACGGCATCAGCGCCGTGGCCTCATTGAAGCGCATCAGGCTGGTCAGGGAAGAGCGGCGTCTGCGGCTCTCTCCACGGCATCAGCGCCGTGGCCTCATTGAAG
>DASRCF010000259.1:0-3180 GCA_035653255.1 Chloroflexota bacterium | reverse complement strand
AACCAAGCAAGAGGCCCTGCGGGCCCACCATCCGGCCACAGATGCACCACGCTCCCCGCACTGCCCATGTGCTGAACGTGACGCGTGTCGACCACGACCGGCTGTGTACTCGCGTCGGAATACATTTTCGAGCATTCGCTCTAACTGGGTGCCGCGTCTACCGCCCGTAGCCCAAACCGGAACACTCTCAACCCCACACTCCAAACTCCAAACTCCCCTCAACCGTTTCGGTGATTGTAACTGAGGTGAACAGAGGTTAAGTACTTTCAGGCTATGTGGTCAGCAGGCCCTGCCCGGCATCGTGGCATCGAACGCTTCGTGTGTGTGAACGAAGAAGTCAAATCATCAAAGGCAGGATCTCGGAGGTTTATTGGATGTTTACCGAAACGGCGACTCAACTGTACGTTACGGCTGCTGATCTGATTCGCAACGGTCTGCGTCGCGATGAGGAGGGCCAGGGCATGATCGAGTACGGTCTGCTCGTGGCGCTCATCTCCATCGCCGCTATTGTCGTGATCGTCTTGATCGGCCCGCAGCTGCAGCAGATCTTCCAGAAGGTCGTGAACGCGCTCTAGCGCTTCACATCGCACAAGGACGGGGGCCGAAGCGAAAGCTTCGGTCCTTTTCTTTTCCGAAGCACGGTGGCGGGCACCTTGGGAAACTGGTGCATGTCGCGAGCCTATGTTTTGCGACCTTCAAGCTCGACTTTTGCCGTTTGGCACTAGACCATCAGCTTTCATCGCTAGGTTAATCTATGCCCGGCTTGAACCCCATGCAGGGTGAAACGCTTACGTCCGGCCGGCGATCGCCTCCGCCGCGACCAGTCCGCTGACGGCGGCCGCCATGGCGCCTTGTGAAATCCCGGCTCCGTCGCCGGCGAGGTACATCCCCGAAAGTGCCGTCTCGCCGGCTGCTCCCAGGTCGTACTCCCAAACCTCTTCGATGGCCGGACTGTAGACCAGGGCATCGGCGCCCAGCCTACCTTCGACGAGCCGGTCCACAGCCTCCAGGAATCCTACGAAGCGGTCCCAAAAGGCCTGCGGCCAGTGAGACACAATCTCTTCGGCCGCCAAGCTCAAAGTCGGCTCGACAGTAGCTCCCGTCGAGTCAGAACTCTGGAGAAGGGACGAGTCGGCGAATCCGAGCGCCTGCGTCAACCTGTCCAGCCGCTGAACCCCGGGTGCCGGCGATGTCGCGGGCGACGTTCCGTCCTCTCGCGACTGGCAGAGAACGGCGAAGCTGGTATTCTCCCCGGCCCGCGTCCCCGATGGGCGGCAGGTGATTCGCTCTCCCATCGATCCCTGCCCCAGGGAGACATCGCCCCCGGTGACGAAGGCGTAGGTCCTGAAGGTGCCCTCGGGAGCGTCCAAGAGGAGCCGTGGGTCGGGTGTCAGGTCGGTGAGCGAGGCCAGGCGCTCCCGCCTGGTTTCGACGCGCACTCCGACGGATGGATTCGACCGAACCGTGAGGCCGAGACCCATGAGGGTCTGCGCGAGCCAGGCAGCTCCCGCGCGCCCCGGAGCCAGCAGGACTCGCTCCGCCGTGAGCTTAGAAGCCCGCCCCTCGACGGTCAGCTCAAGTGCGAAACCGCCGGGTCGGCTGGTGATCCCTTCGACCCGCGTCCGAGACAGGAGCTGTGCATTGGGACCTGCCTCGACCTGATGGCGAAGTGCAGTCAGGCAGCGCATGCGGTCCTCCTGGGAGAGGTGTCGCGCGGGGTAGTTGAGCTGCCAGCGCAGGCCGGCCTCCGACGCTCTAGCGGCCGCCAGCCGCAAGGGCTCGGGTGGACGGTCGAGAGCCTGGCCCTCGGCTCCCCATGCTCCGAGCAGCCGGTCAACCTCGCCGGCCAGTCTCCGTCCCGTCTCCAGATCACAGGTGCTCGGACGTCCGCTCAGAGTATCGAGGTCAAAGGACATCCGCCCCCCGATGAAGAACCCGGCGCCGCCGAAGCCCTGAAGCCACTGGGGTGAGCTCCTGGCAGCCGCCTCCCCTCGAAGCCGTGCTTCGAAGTCATCGCCCGCATCGATCAGCAGCAGTGACGCATCATGGTCGCGGCTCAGAATGCTGTACGCGGCAAACAGACCCGCCGGGCCGGCGCCCACGACGACCACGTCGAACGACTGCCCGCCGCGGGACACTGCTGCCAAATCCTCGGCTCCTCCGTCTAACAGTCTCTCTGCAAGCTTCTCAGCACGCTGGGCGTCGGCGTTCAATCTTCAGCGGTGAACGTTGAGCCTCGAACGTAGAACCTCTGACATCCAATGCGAATCCAGACCACCTGGCTTCCGCACGCCTGCCGGTACTCCAACCCAACGTTCTACCTTCGACCCTAGACTTTAGACCTTTCGACCTCCCACGGTCGACGTTCGAGGTTTGACCTTCTTGTCATCAAACGATAATGAGCGCTCAATAAGCGTCCAACCGCGCCCCTGTACGGTGACTGTATGGGGGTACCTCGAATGCGATCGAGCGGGTCTGATAGCGTTGCCTTGGGGACGGTCAGAGGTCTGGCGGAAGCGGCGGATCGGGAATCAGATCGGGGCACGCTCCGGAACGCCCGGCTCACTTCTCTGACCGGAGTGCTGCTGCTGGTACTGCTGGCAGCTGAAGGAGCAACGCTTCTACGGCTCCATTTGCTCATCGCACCGCACATCGTCCTCGGATTGGTGCTGATCCCTCCGGTCCTGCTGAAGCTCGCCAGCACAGGGTATCGGTTCGCCATGTACTACGCCGGCAATCCCCGCTACCGGGCGGCAGGGCCACCCTTCCCGCTTCTGCGTCTGCTGGCCCCGTTCTTGGTCCTCAGCACCGTGGCGCTATTCGCGACCGGGGTGATGCTGCTCGTCGTAGGGCCTGGGCAGGCCGAGATCTGGCGGCGGCTGCACATTCTGGCGTTCCTCGGCTGGTTCGTCCTGATGACGGTGCATGTCCTGGCTCACCTGGCTCGCGCGGTATCGCTCTCGGCGACGGACCTTCGCCTGACTGCCACCTCGCGCACGCCGACGGCGGCCGGCTCGATCGTCCGGGGCGGCCTGGTCGGCGGCTCGCTGCTGGTTGGGGTGGTGCTGACCGCGGTGGCCCTGCAGATGGACCCAGGCTGGACCGCCTGGCTCACTCGCCTCTCTGGAGGCTGAGCCACACGACAGAGCCGAACCCGCTCCCGAGGCCGAGGAGTACCGG
>DASRCF010000258.1:0-7151 GCA_035653255.1 Chloroflexota bacterium | reverse complement strand
CTAAATCTGCAGTCGAGAATCCCTCTCCGCGGCTGAGCCTGTAAGACCGAAGCTGTTCGACGAGCCGGGAGCCGAGACGGGCTCGCCGGCCGAAGAGCCCCTGGCCGCGCGCCTGCGGCCCCGCTCGCTGGATGAATTCGCCGGCCAGGATCACATCCTGGCGCCTGGCCGCCTCCTGCGGCGCGCCATCGAAGCCGACACCATCAACTCCATGATCTTCTGGGGCCCTCCGGGCTCCGGTAAGACTACCCTCGCCACGATCATCTCCCGCCTTACGGGCTCTCATTTCGTGCCCATGAGCGCCGTCAACGCCGGCGTGGCCGACCTGCGTGCGGCTGTCGCGGGAGCGAAGAAGCTGCAGGCCATGACGGGCCAGCGGACCATCCTCTTCATCGACGAGATCCACCGCTTCAACAAGGCTCAGCAGGACGCGATTCTGCCCCACGTGGAGACCGGAGCCGTTACTCTGATCGGCGCCACCACCGAGAATCCGAGCTTCGAGGTCAACTCGGCCCTCCTCTCGCGCACGCGCGTGTTCACGCTCAAACCGCTGTCGACGGGCGACGTGGGCAGAATCGTCGATCGAGCCATAGCGGATACCGAACGGGGACTGGGCTCGTTTCACGTGGACCTGAAGCCCGACGCCCGAGAGCACCTGATTCGAGTCGCCGACGGCGACGCGCGCATTGCACTGAACGCGCTGGAGATGGCTTCAGCAGCGGCAGAACCTAAAGCGGGCGTCAGGAGCATCGACCGGGGGCTGATCGAAGAGGCGCTGCAGCGACCGGCTCTCCTCTACGACAAGTCGGGCGACATGCACTATCACATGATCTCGGCCTTCATCAAGAGCATTCGCGGTTCGGATCCCGATGCTGCCGTCTACTGGCTGGCCCGGATGCTGGAGGCGGGAGAGGATCCACTGTTCGTCGCCCGGCGGTTGGTGATCCTAGCGGCCGAGGATGTCGGACTGGCTGAGCCGCAGGCCCTGTCGATAGCAGTCGCGGCGCAGCAGGCGGTGCACTTTATCGGCATGCCGGAGGGGTTCCTGCCCCTGGCGGAGGCGACCCTGTTCCTGGCTCTCGCGCCCAAGAGCAACTCGGCTCTGCTGGCGTATGGCAAGGCGCTGGAGGACGTGCGGGAGACCCTGAACCGCCCGGTTCCGCTGCATCTGCGTAACGCCGTAACCGGGCTCAACCGCGACCAGGGCTTCGGCAAGGGATACAAGTACAGCCACGACTACACCTCGCACTACGTCGCTCAGCAATACCTCCCTGACGACCTCGAGGGCCATCGCTACTACCAAGGATCGGACCAGGGGAAGGAAGGCGAGGCAGTGGACCGGCTGCGCGCGCGTCGAGGCGATGGCGAATGACCACACTTCAGCAAAGCTTTGACTACCTCGAGTCGCTATACCATCGGCCGATCCTTCCTCCGGAACAGGTAGGGCTCCGGCGCATCGAGTACCTGCTGGGCCGGCTCGGCAATCCGGAATCCTCCTTCCGTGCCATCCACGTCACGGGTACCTGTGGCAAGGGATCGACCACCACGATGATCGGCTGCATTCTGCGAGCGTCCGGCTACAGGACGGGAGTCTTTCGCTCTCCACACCTCGAGAGCTACCTCGAGCGCCTGGAGATTGATGGCGAGATGGTGGGCGAGAGCGAATGGTGTGCCCTGTTCGATGAGGTTAAGCCGCTAGCCGAGGCGATGGAATCCGGACAGGCACCCGGCTATGAGGCAGGAGGTAGGCCTTCGCTTTTTGAGTTCGTCTGGGCGATGGCGGCGCTCTTCTTCGCCCGTCAGTCGATCGACGTGGGGGCCATCGAGGTCGGCGTCGGGGGCCGCCTATCGCCGACGAACGTACTGCATCCCGAGGTCGCCGTCCTCACCAACGTCAGCCTCGACCATACCAAACTTTTGGGGGCCACCGAGCGCGAGATCGGCCGCGAGAAGGCCCACATCATCAAGTCCGGCAGCCAAGCCACGACCGCGGCGAGGCATCCGGAGGTGCTGGAAGAGATCCGCCGCCGCTGCCAATCCGTCGAGGCGCCGCTCTGGGTGGTTGGAGACGAGGTGACGGTCGACATCCGCCGCGGCAGCTTCGATGGCGAGGTGATCGACGTGAGAACTCCGGTGGGGGAGTATCGAGAGCTGGCTGTTCCACTGCTGGGGCGCCATCAGGCCATCAATGCCGCCACGGCGGTGTCGGCCATCGATCAGTTCACCGGCTCCGGAGGCCGAGTAAGCCGCGGGGCGGTAAGTGAAGGACTGGCCTCAGCGCGCCTGCCGGGACGCTTCGAGATCGTCTCCACAGACCCGCTGATCATCCTGGACTGTGCCCGGAACTCCGCTTCCGCTCGAGTTCTGAGAGAAACGATCGACCAGCTCTTGCCGGATCGAACGGTCGTCATGCTGGGTGGTGTCCTGGCGGACAAAGATGCCGCCGCCGTCGCGCATAACCTCGGCCCACGGTTGCGCGCGGCCGTGGTGACCCAGCCGCCCTGGGCCGAGCGAACCGGCGATCCGGAACGTCTGGCGGGGCCTCTCCGAGAACATGTCGACGCGGTCGAGGTCCAGCAGGACCCCGATGCCGCACTGTCGCTGGCGCTCTCTCGCCTCACGGAGGATGACGTTCTTCTCGTCACCGGATCTCTCTACCTTGTCGCCGCGATTCGGAAACGCCTCCTGAAGCCCGAACGCGAGGCCTCCCTGGCCGCCAGGGTCCCGGCGGCGATGACGGGGTCGCCCCCAGGTCTTCCAGGGCTGACCGCCGACCGTCCGCAGGTCTAGCGCATGCCTGAGTCTGAGATCGGGTCCGACAAGCTGACCGATCTCGACCTCTACCTGTTCGGAGAGGGAACCCATGCTCGCGCCTATCGCAGTCTGGGCGCCCACCTCCACCAAGAAGCCGGATCTCGTGGCACACACTTCGCCCTGTGGGCGCCAAATGCGTCCGAGGTGAGTGTCATAGGCGATTTCAATGGGTGGAGGCCGGCTGCCAATCCATTGCGTCCGGTCAAGGACTCCGGAATCTGGCAGGGCTTCGTCGCCGGGGTCGGCCTGGAGCCTTCCGACCCGGGCGTCTAGGGGATCACCGACGGGCAGGTGCCCGACGTCCGCAACGCCTTGTAGCATCGCGTCCCGCATGTCCGTGAGGTTTACTGTCGGCCACGGTGAGACTCCCCTCCGCCAGCGTCCTGCTTGCAAACGGGCTACTAGGCGATGTGCCGCAGGCTAGCACGGGAGGTTAGGGTGAGTCGAATCGGTTGAGGTCCCGTCGTCTGAGCCTCTGCCTCGTCGCTGAGGCAGGGGTCAGACGGCCGCAGTGGATGGCCGCTCCGCCCCATTGCGTGAGCCCTTCAGGCCCAACTCGTCGAGGGAAGCCTCGAGGGCGGCCAGGATGGCGACGGCGTCCTCGTCGTCCACCCAGCCCAGATGCCCAATACGGAAGATTCGGCCCTGAAGCTCGTCCTGGCCACCAGCAACCTCCAGTCCGTGAACCTGCTTCATATGCCGGGTGAGCTGCTTGAGTCCCTCCGCATCGGCGGCCGGACTGTAGATGGCGGTCACGGTGTTGCTGCGGTAGGGCTTGTCGGCCAGAAGACGGAGTCCCAGAGCCTCGACGCCGTCGCGGATCGTGGCCGCGATTCGGGCGTGCCGCTCCCACACCCGCTCGATTCCTTCCTCCCGCAGCATCCGCAGACCCTCGTGCATTGCATACAACACCGAAACCGGCGGGGTGATGTAGGTCTGGGCCTTGTCCTGGTACTTCTTCTCCCGAGCGAAGTCAAAGTACCAGCGCGGCATCGTGGCGGCTTCGGCCGCGACGAACGCTCGCGGGCTCACCACGATCATGGTCAAGCCCGGTGGGGACATCCAGCCCTTCTGCGATCCCGTGACCACCACGTCGAGGTCGAGCGCATCGACCGCCAGGGGAAGACAGCCGGCTCCGCTCACACTGTCCACGCAGAGCAGGAGGTCCCGCGACTTCACGGCAGCTGCAATAGCTGGGACGTCATTGGTGACGCCGGTCGAAGTCTCGTTGTGGGTGAGGAAGACTTTCTTGACGTTCGGGTTCAGGTCAAGAGCCTCCTCGACGGCTCCAACGGTCACGCCCTCGCCGGGGACGGTCTGCACCCGAACCGTACGCGCTCCGTAGGCCTCGGCGATGTCGGCCCAACGTTTGCCGAAGGCGCCACAGATGCAGAACAGGGCCTCCTCTCCCGGGCTTAAGGTGTTGACGACGGCCGCCTCGAGGCCGCCCGTTCCGCTGGCGGGAAACACCAGGACGTCGTTCTTGGTCTGCAGCACGTACTGGAGGCCTTCGAGAATCTCCGTGAGCAGCCGGCTGAACTCGGGGCTCCGGTGGTTGATCATCTGGCGCTTTGAAACCTCGAGCACGCGCTCGGGAATCGGCGTCGGGCCTGGAATGCGGAGCTGCTTCCCGGGGGATGCGTTGTCGTTCATCTGTCTCCTCTCAACAGGAGGCACTCGGGCCTGAAATCTATGGGAGGCTTGACGCCGCCGACCCGCGATCCGCACGAGCTCTGGCCATGCCCACGTAGTCTACCGTTGAGAAGGCCGAACCATGACCCCTGCCACGCGTTCGCGCGTCGACAGCTTCGGCCTGCCGATCTTCAGCTTTGGTGACTACATGAGCTCACCCATCGCAGGCGGGCCTATCCGCGTCGCCATGACAGGGTTTGGGAGTGTCGGCCGGAACTTGGCCACCATCCTGATCGAACGACCGGACCTTCCCATCGTTCTCACGGCCGCGGCCGATCGCAGCGGATACGCGATTGATCCTTCGGGCCTGTCGCCCCAGGCTCTCCTGGACGCTAAGCGATCCGGCGGCCTCGCCGGGCACCCTTTGGGTCGGGAAGGCTCACTCACAGCTGCCGAGCTCCAGCAGTCCCGGTCCGGGGTGCTGGTGGAGGCGGCCAGCACCAGCTTCGAGAATGGCCAGCCCGGCTGGGGTTATGTGGAGGCAGCGTTCGAGGCCGGCTTGGATGTGGTCCTTGCCAGCAAAGGTCCCCTGGTCGCTCATTGGGACGAGCTGTATCGGGCCGCGTCCCATCACGGCTGCCGGGTCGGCATTTCTGCCACCCACGGCGCCCCACTGCCGGCCATCGACCTGGTGGCATTTGGCATGACCGGCAGCCGCCTCTCAGGGCTGCGCGCCTTGTTCAACTCCACCAGCGGTCTGCTCTTGGAGCGAATGGAGGCGGGCGCGTCACTCGAGCAGGCTCTTCAGGCTGTGTCGGAGGTGGGGGTGGCCGAAACCAATCCACGGCTCGACATCGAGGGCTGGGACGCGGCCGCGAAGTGCGTGATCGTCGGGCGAAGCCTTTTTGGAGGCAGCCTTGGGCTGGCCGAGGTCGACCGTCAAGGAATCGAGAATCTATCAGGCGATGAAGTGCGTGGGGCAGCCCAGGCCGGCACCCCGGTCAAGCTGGTGGCGAGAATCGAGCCTGGACCGGATGGGCCGCTGGCCGCGGTCCGCCCCGAGCGTCTCCAGTCAGACGACCCATTGGCGTCCCTACGGAACGGCGCTTTGGGTATCGTCTACGAGGCTGAGCCGGTCGGACCGATGTTCCTGGCGGCCTATGGGTCCGGTGGCCGATCGACGGCCGCAGCCGTCATCCGAGATGTGCTCAGGTTGAGGCGATGACCTCGGCCGGAGTCATCGCTGACCCCGACGGGCCTCGCCGTCAAGCAGCTCACGGGCAATGTCCAGGTGTCCTGCATGGCGCGCCGTCTCTTCGATCATGTGCAGCACGCACCAACGCACGGTTGCCGGCTCCTCTTCGCCCGGGACATTGTGCTTGCCACGTGGCTTTTCCGAGAGCGATGTCTCCGCCAGAACCCTATCGGACTCCGCACACTGCAGGCGGTAGAACTCAATCACCTCGGCCGAGGGCTCATCAGCCGTGAAGACCACGGTCATCGGGTCGTACGGCGCCTGATCCTCGACCACCTCGCCCGGCAGCTCCGGCACCTTGCCGGCGACGACGCCTTGAAACCAGTGCCACTCTGCTCCGCCGAGATGGGCCACCATGCCGGCCGGAGTCCAGCCCGTCGGAACCACCGATCGATGCCACGCATCTTCGTCCAGCCCGTCCACGATCGCCAGAACCGACTCTCGCTGGCCGTTCAGGTATTCCAGCAGCAGCCTGTCTTCTTCTGAATGCGATACCGTCACCTCGTCTCCTATCGGATGAAGTCCAATACCCAATTGTCTCCGACGCCGAGGGCTCAAGAACGCAGGCGTGGTGACGACGCTCACAATCACTTTTCGGGTCTAGGCACCATCCGGCCACCCGCCGCGATGCAGGACCATTGGCTGCCACGGCAGTGCCGATGTCGGATCGACCAGGAGCCGCCTCGTCTGTGCCGCATACGGTCTCTCGCTCCGCCAGCATCCCTCTGGAGGCGCGAGGCCCTCGACCAAAGCCTCGCGGCGCGAAAGCAGCTCTTCGAGGGCAGCCCGCAGCCGAGGATGATTTACAGCGGCTGCACGAATCTCATACTCGTTCCGCGCCTGGAGACCTCTATGCGTCAACACGATGGTGCGCTCCGGCCAACGCTCGACCATCCCCTCCTTGATGAGGTAGTTGACCGCCATTGCCGCGGCCTCCTTCGAGATCCCGGACCTGTGAGGAAGGTCCCCGAGTGAACACCCTCCATCGCCGATCACGCGAAGCACATTAGCTCCCAAAGGCAGGGCCGGCTTGCTCCTCTGCTCGTGATCAAGCGTCAGTGCCGTCAGTGCCTGTCCTATCAACGCGGCGGTCGACCGCGGCTCGTCGGTAACTCCCTCCCCGGTAGTGTTGGTGAAGAACCCATTTGAGGCGTGGATCTCGGGAAGCGACCATGGACCATGATTCGCAAGACGTTCCAGAGCATCCCGAACCGCCTCGACGGTGCCGTGTCCGAACCGGTCACGCCATCGCCTCTCGACTTCGTCGATAACGGCCGGCCACAGCCGCCTCGCATGGCTACCGGCGCGAGTCGGCCGCAGGACGGTCTCGCCCTTGATCCCTCGATGGCTCCCGTATCCCTCGCGACGCCCGCCGCGTTGATCCCCGACAGAGATCCACCCCCAGCGCTCGAGGCCGCCGAGATTGCACGCTGCGCACGTCCGGCTGCGA
>DASRCF010000257.1:0-10573 GCA_035653255.1 Chloroflexota bacterium | reverse complement strand
AGCCACTGCAAGCTGTAACAGGGCCAATCGAAACGAAGAGCCCCGCGTGCAAGCTCGGGGCTCTTCAGCATTTTGGAGCTGTGTGGGCCGAGACCTCAGGACCGCAGTTCCAACCATCAGTACCATGAGTGCTGCAGCGCGAAGGTAAGTAGTGGCCCTTGGGGTATTGTCCGACATAGCTGCAAGAGACAGACCCAGTCATGGAGGAGCGACCCGCTTACGTCAGCCCGGAGCACATGACGTCCGTGTACCGAAACTCCTCACCCTTGAACAGCAGCTCCTCGTCTAGGTCCCGAGCCAGAGCGTACGAGAAGCAATCGCCAAAGTTCAGCGCTGCCCGGTGACCGCTGCCCTTACCGAAGTCGCGATAGGCACTTCGAGCGATTCGAGCTTGCCTTTCGGTTACCGGCTCGATGCTCACTGTTGCCACCCGTAGAACATCATCCAGGCGGCGGCTTGCTACAGGATCTCTGCTGCCGTCGATCACCGCCGCCGCCTCCACGAAGCTGGCTGCCGACATTCTGCGGATGGCTGCCGCTTCGACGGCGTTTGCAAAGCGCCGGGCATCTGGCTCGTCTCTCAAGATCGCGATGATTGCCGAGGTATCGATAATCACTTCGGAAGCCCGCGGTCGTCGTAGAGAAGGTCGCCATGATCTAGGGTCAGGTACGGCTCCCGCATGTGAGCCGCGCAGTCCTGCCCCAACGCCATCAGCCGATCCGCAAGGCTGCCTTTCTCGCTCTGCAAGTGGTCGAGCCGCTCGCGTACTGCCCTGTTCACTGCCGTGGTCATGTTCTCGCCGGTAAGTTCAGCCAGCGCACGCACTAGACGCAGTGTTTCCTCGTTCTTGATGTTCAGTCCCATAAGCCATTCTACCCTGAATAGGTATACGTCTACCATGAGTCGAGTACGCGATGGGAAGAGTCACCTCCCGCGGAGAACGCGTGAGGGTTGATACACGAAACATCTGGCCCACTTTAGGACCATGTGTTGCAGTCAGCAACAATAGGACTCGACGCTATCGACGACGGATCCAAGCCCTGACTGTATCCCATAAAAAGAGCCCGGAGCTTGCGCTCCGGGCTCTTTCAGCGTTCTGCCGCTGTCTCGGTCTAGTAGTCCGGCATTGGCGGCGCGGCGGGCGCCTTATCCTTCTCCGGAAGATCGGTGACCGCGGTCTCGGTCGTCAGCAGCATGGAGGCGATTGAGGCAGCGTTCTGGAGAGCAGAGCGCGTGACCTTGATGGGCTCGATGAGCCCGGCCTCGAACATATTGACGAACTGGCCCTTCTCGGCGTCGAAGCCCTCCTGCGGGTTGCTCCGCTGCTCGATCTCGGCCACGATCACTCCACCGTCAAAGCCGGCGTTCTCGGCGATCTGGCGGGTCGGCTCTTCGAGCGCCTTGTACACGATCTGGGCGCCCACGGCCTCGTCGCCCTCCAGGTTGGCCTCCTTGATGGCCTTCCGGGCGTTGATCAAGGCCACACCGCCGCCGGCGATGATGCCTTCCTCAACCGCCGCGCGGGTCGCCTGCACGGCATCCTCGACGCGGTGCTTGCGCTCCTTCAGCTCGGTCTCGGTGGCGGCTCCGACCTTGATGACGGCCACTCCGCCGGCCAGCTTTGCGAGCCGCTCCTGCAACTTCTCGCGATCGAAGTCGGAAGTGGTGTCGTCAATCTGGGCGCGGATCTGGGTCATGCGGGCGTCGATGGCCTCCTGCGACCCGGCGCCTTCGATGATCGTCGTGGTGTCCTTGTCCGCGGTTACCCGGCGAGCCTGGCCCAGCATATCGATGCTGACGTTGTCCAGCCGCAGGCCGGCCTCTTCGGTGATGACTTGGCCGCCGGTGAGGACGGCGATGTCACCCAGCATGGCCTTGCGTCGGTCTCCGAATCCCGGCGCCTTGACGGCCAGCACGTTCAGGGTGCCGCGCAGCTTGTTGACCACCAGTGTGGCCAGGGCCTCGCCGTCGACATCCTCGGCCACGATGACGAAGTTCTTGCTGACGCTGACCAGCTTCTCCAGCAGTGGCAGGATGTCCGAGATGGCGCTGATCTTCTTGTCCGTGATGAGGATGTACGGATTGTCGAGCGAAGCTTCCATGTGAGCCGGATCAGTCACCATGTAGGGCGAGATGTAGCCCCGATCCAGCTGCATTCCGTCCACGTAGTCCTGCTCGAGGGTCAGTCCCTGAGACTCCTCGACGGTGATGACGCCGTCCTTGCCCACCTTCTCCATGACGTCGGCGATCATCTCGCCAACCTCCTGGTCCTGGCTGGACATGGCAGCCACTTGGGCCGTCTCCTGCTTGGTGTCGACGGGCTTGGCCAGCTTGTGCAGCTCGTCGACGACCGTCTGCACGGCCTTGTTGATTCCGGTTCGGATGAAGATGGGGTTGGCCCCCGAGGTGACGTTCTTCAGCCCCGAAGCAATCATCGACTGACCGAGGACCATCGAGGTAGTGGTTCCGTCACCGGCAATGTCATTGGTCTTGGTCGCCGTCTCCTTGAAGAGTTGGGCGCCCATGTTCTCAAACGGATCCTCGAGCTCGATGTCGCGCGCAATGGTCACGCCATCATTGGTGATGGTCGGGGATCCGAACTTCTTATCGAGGAGCACGTTTCGGCCTTTGGGACCAAGGGTTACCTTGGCCGCATCGGCCACCGTGTCAACGCCCATCTTGAGCTTTCGACGGGCCTCCTCCTCGAACAGCAACTGCTTCGCCATCTAAACTTTCCTCCTGATGTTCTTTCTGTCTTTACTCGGCAAGGGTGGCCAGAATGTCCTTGGCGCTGAGGACGAGGTAGTCCTCGCCCTGGTACTTAAACTCGGTTCCGGCATACTTCGCGAAGAGGACGGTATCGCCTTCCGAGACGTCCATGGGAGTTCGCTGTCCGTCCTCCCACTCTCCGGGCCCGACGGCGAGAATGGTTCCGCGCTGCGGCTTCTCCTTGGATGTCTGGGCGATGTAGATGCCGGTGGCCGTAGCCTCGTCCTGTTCGGACGGCTTCACGACAACCCTGTTACCGAGCGGCTTGATGTTCACCTTCGTCTGCGTCGTCAACGTCGTTTTCCTCCTCGGAATGTTGTTCCTTCCACAACAATGTTAGCACTCTCAAGCCGAGAGTGCTAATTCCTCATTTCGCACCCGGTTTCGCTGCCCAAGAAACCGCTCGGGCGCGTCGACAAGACGAGGGCCGACGAGCAGTCTTACGCCGCATGCGTACTATTGTTTCGGACGTGAGCGGTTCAGCTGCCCTCTCTGCCCGGCGGGACCCAGTCCGGCCGTTGCGATCCCTCGGCCTGAGGCGCAGGCTGCATGAACATCCAGCGATGGCCCTCGATGTCCTCCGCCCGATACAGCCGTCCATACGGCTCGTCTTCCACACCGGACAGCATGATCGCGCCGGCGGCGTTCGCTTGACGGTAATGCGCATCCAAATCATCGACGTGAACGAGCACCCCGTCGACCACATACGGAACACTGAGCCACCGGTCGGCACGAGGGCAGTGGCGGCGGTGAGATCTGGGTGACTCGTAATCGGGGGACGGAGTCGCGAGCATGATGAGCCCACCGTCACCCGCCTCCATCTCCGCATGCCCGATGCGGCCGTCGGGCATCACCATCCGCCGGATCTCACGAAAGCCGAAGACAGACGCCAGCCAATCAAGAGCTGCGCCGGGATCCTCGTAGGCCAGCATGGGTACGACCACCGGCTGCATTCGCTTCCTCCGCTCCTCATTTACTTCAGATCGATGCGGGTGGCGTCGAGGCTGCCGTCCGGCCGCAGATGGCCCTCGACGTGGCAGTGATCACCGTTGACCAGATCGGCGTACGGGATCGTCAGTCCATTCTCGGTCACCTTGGTGTTGGGATACACCAGAAAGTGGAGTGCGGTCCCGTCTCGCAGCACAAGGTCAAATGATCCAGGGCTGAGGTTGGAGATGTCGCCCGTTCGGGACATCAGCTTTCGATGGATGGCGAGAATATGCGCCAGGAGGCCTCCCGAGGCGTCCGGGTAGGCATGAACGGTGACCGTATCACCCACCTCGACGTCGGCGTACGCGACCACAAGGCGACCCACCTCAACCTTGGTCGCGCCATTGATATGGACCTTGACCGCCAGCTTGGCGGACTCCTGCAGCAGCAGCCAGCTTTTGCCCAGTTTGGCCGCGATTCCTCCGACATACTCCGAGCGTAGGGTGACGGTCGCAGAGCTAACGAGGATCCAACCCGCCTGCGCCACCCCTCGCACAGAGAGGTGGGACTTCACCGGAATCGCCGAAGGGGCAAAGTTCTGACGGGTCTTGGAAGACCAGGCCTGAACGCCTTTGGGAAACCGCAGCGTCACCTGTTGTCCAAAGGACCGGCGGACCTCCAACGACTGGCCATGGACCGAGACCACAGTTCCACTCAATCGTTCTGTGGGATGAGAAACGGTGACCGTCATGGCGGCCTCGCGGCCCCATGGGAGGAGGAAGCCGGTGACCTTAACGTGGCTCCCAAGACCGATCTGATTGACCTTCCTGCCGTTGGAGTCAGTCACCCTAGCGACGCGAAGGTCGCACCATGCCGACAGGTTTGATCGCTCCGATACCTCTATCCGGCCCTTGGCCTGCTCCTCGACATTTCCCGTGACACTGTGGTTCTTGGGGCGGAAGTCGACGGTGGTTGCAAGCGGTGTCCCATCGTTCTGGGGAAGCACGTAGGTGGTAACCGCCGGCCCGGCGAACAGCCATCCTTGGGGTATGCCACGGCTTCGGGCCGTGACTCTGGTCTTTCTTGTCAGCTGGGTCGTTATGACAGGACCGACACTGAGCCGGATCGTCAGCTTTCCGCGGTGCAAGCGGGTGATCGAGCCGCTGAAGGCGCCCGATCCACGGGAGGTCGGAGGGAGGATGTCGATCATGCCGGCACGCAGCCGGCCCTGATGATCCTCCGGACCGGTGACCTTGATACGTTCTCCCAGCTCGAGCGCCTTCTCGCTCACACTCTGTCCATTATGTGAGACGACTGTCGAGTGAGAGACGTACAGTATCCGAATGCGACCTCGATCAAGCAGCTCAACCCGGCCTTTCTGCACCCGCACAATAGTCCCGGTGACGGTGTGGCCCTTTCCTCCAGACGCGTAGATGTGGATGCTGGTGGCGATCCTGGTTGAGCCGGAGAAGAAGTAATGGACGGAGATATCTTGACCGGCCTGCAGAGCCGAGGCGGATGCCGGCTTCGAACCCTCGCGTATGTGTGCTGCCGCCGGCACCTGAACAGACACGCTTCGCCCGGCGGCCCTGACCACCACAACGCCTTGCCGTAGGCTCACCAGGATGCCGCGAACCTTGCCTGTCTTTCGGTGGCCTGACTTCGAGCTGTACACGTGCACCGTCTTGGCGATGCGCGACTTTCCCTGCCACCAGAACCTGACGTACACATACTGGCCCGACTTCAGGCTCCGTTGCGACTTGACGTGCAGACCGACCTCTATCTTGGTCGTCTTCTCAAGCCGGAACGTGAGGGTCTGACTCGCCTGACGCAGCGTAAGCGCGGCACCTCGAACGCGAGCGATGGTGCCGCGGATGACGTGCGTCTTCACCGACTTCGAGCTGTACACGTGCACTGTGGTGGCGATGCGCGACTTTCCCTGCCACCAGAACCTGACGTACACATACTGGCCCGATCTGAGGCTTCGCACCGACTTGACGTGCAGTCCGACCTCGATCTTGGTCGCCTTCTGCAACTGGAATATCACGGTCTGTTTCGACTCACGCACACGGAGAGCTGTGCCTTGGATGCGGGCGATGGTGCCCCGGATGACGTGCGTCTTCACCGGCAGCTTCTTGATCCGCCGTACGCTGAGGGCGATGAACCGCCCCTTCTGCTCATAGCCTCGTACCGAGACGATCTCGCCGACAGAAACGGCGTGCCGATATGAGACGCTCAGTGCGTGTCCGGCGATTGTCTCAAGCGTGAATCCACCGCGAAAGAGGCGCCAGACCGTACCGTGCTCGAAGTGGCTCTTCGGTTGTCGAACGTGTATCACCAACAGGGTTACCCGAATGGCGGTGAGACGGCTCCCCGAGTGGTAGTAGCGGATATCGGCCAGCTGACCCGGCTTCGCCGATGTCACGCTGACCGGCCGGTTGCGCTCTTTCACGATGGTCCGCGCATTGACCACAAACCGCCAGTGCTGCTTGGCGTATGAGACCTCGATCCAGGTCCTGCCTACACTGCCCACAACGGCATGCCGGATGGTGCTGCCCCTCGGCGTCGAACCGCCCTTCGTCTTGTAGACCGTCACCTTGATCGCCCGAAGTGTCCGTCCCTTCAGATACCCTCTCACCCCGACGTGGGTGCCGACCTGCACTGCCGACGGCTTGATCCGTACTCCCGCCTCCCAATAGCCGGTGAGCTTCGAGACCTGGACGTCGAACACCCCCTTGGAGGGTGAGTCGAAGGTGAAACCTGCCTTGAACATCTGGAGGACGGTGCCGCGTACCGTAACCGGTCCCGGTCTGCGCCTCGCCTCGGACGCTCCGTGAAGTGTCGCCGGAGCCGACAACGAGAGGGTCACCAGCGCCACGGACGCGATGACCATTGGCAGTCGCCTCGTGGCGAAAGCGAGTCCACCATATCCGGGTGCCACGTGCGGTCCTCTCCACGACTACGGTGGGGCGCGCGACGCGAGGCGACGGGCTACATACGGCTCAGCAGCAGAGCACCGGTATCGAGCGGCGAGGCCTTCCAGGTTGGGGGGATGACGATCGTGCTGTCATACTGCTCGACAACCGCCGGACCCTCGATGGACGCCTCATTGTCGCACTGATGGCGAGTATAGATGGCCGCCGCAAACGAACCTAGATTGCCATCCACACCGCCGAAGAGAATCGGGCGCCTGTTTCCATTGCCGGATGCTGCATTCGTCACCGGCCGGAGAGAGACGGCATCCGGCGACGGCGTCCTCACTGTGAGTCGCGCCGCCACCACCTCAACTGTCCTGCCCTCATGCCGGTAGCCGAACCGAGCCTGGTGGGCCTCGTGGAACCGGGAGCCGAGGTCAGGCCCGTGAGGCAATGATAAGGAGAACGACTGTCCTTCGTAGCGAACGTCAAGGCGCCTCTCAAGCCGGGATTCCCCGGGCCCCTGCGGTCCGCTCCTGGCAGCCTCGTCAATAAGTCCACGAAAGACACCCGCAAGCGCATCATGGTCGTGCGCGGCAACCCCAACCAGAGCTCGCGTGAAGTCCTGCCGCTCGTCTGCCACCAACAATCCCTGGGCCGCCATGACGCCGGGAGCAGGTGGGACGAGGACCTCCGAGATCCCCAACTCGCCGGCGACCTCACACGCCATCTGCGGTCCTGCTCCGCCGAACGCTACCAGGGCGAAGCCTCTGGGATCATATCCGCGCTCCATCGACACACGTCGGATGGCTCGCTCAATGTTGGAATTGGCCGTGCGAACCACTCCCCAGGCCAGCTGCTCCACCGAGACGCCCAACGCCTGTGCCAGAGGTCGGGCAGACGCGCACGAGGCGCGGTGGTCGAGCGGCATGTCCCCGTTCAGGAGCTCCGAGGGAATACGTCCCAGGATTAGGTTGGCATCGGTGAGGGTGAACGGCCCGCCCCGTCCATAACACGCCGGCCCAGGAACAGCGCCCGCACTTGCGGGGCCGACGTGCAGTGCTCCACCCGCGTCGATGCGGGCAATCGAGCCGCCGCCGGCTCCTACCGTTTCGATATCAAGCATCGACAGCCCGAGAGCCAAGCCGTCGATCTCGCCCTCGTCGCGCTCCAAAAACTTCCCGGGAACGACCGCGACATCCGTCGACGTACCGCCCACATCCATGGTCACGAAGGCGTCGAAGCCGGCGCTGCGACCAACGTGCGCCGCTCCAATCACACCTGCCGCCGGGCCACTGAGCAGCGTTAGCACCGGAAGACGGCGAACCAGGTCCGTGGCGGACAGGCCCCCGTTCGAGTTCATGACCAACAGCCGGCCGCCGGCTTTACCCGCCACTTCTCGTTCCAGCTCGGTAAGATATGCGTTCATGACGGGAGCGATGTATGCGTTCAAGACAGTGGTGCTGGTGCGCTCGAACTCCCCCACCTTCGGGAGGACCTCACAGCTCAGCGAGATGGGAGCATTGGGTCCCAGGATCTCCGACACCAGGTGTCCGACGGCAATCTCGTGGGAAGGATTCAGGTAGGAGAAGAGCATGCATATAGCCACCGACTCGACCCCTGCATCCCGCATCTCGACGACGATCCTCCGTGTATCCTCGAGATCCAAGGGAGATTCGACCGAACCATCCCACAGCAGGCGCTCCCGAAGCCCAAACCTCCAGTCTGACGGGACCAATGGAGGTGGCCAGCGACCGCGGAGGTCGTAGATCTTGGGGCGGTTTTGGCGACGGATTTCGAGGACGTCGGCGAATCCGGCCGTGGTAAGCAGCGCGACGAAGCTGCCCGTCCGTTCCAGAACCGCGTTGGTGGCGACGGTCGTGCCGTGCGCCAGTGTGTCTGCGTCCTTGGCTAGGGCTTGAAGCCCGCGGCGAACGGGTTCGTCCGGATGCATACGGTCGCTGGGAAGCTTGAGGATCCGGCCGTCAACAGTACAGCAATCGGTAAAGGTGCCGCCGCTGTCAATGCCGACTCTCATCTTGTGCGACATTTCAGAGGCATACGCCCCAACATTCGGGCGCCATCCGGGTGACGGCTCTCCCGCCTCCCTACCACGTACACACAACCTCGGCTGGCCGCAGGCCACCGAGCGTCATCCGAGCCGTTGCTCTTGCAATCACCGGCTGCATCACCACCACAGCGGGCCATTATAGTGGGGCGATGTGAGCAGCGATCAGGGTTTGTGAGCGCATTATCAATACCCCGCTCATATTCCTCTCATCTCCGTCCCATGATGAAAGGGTGAGAATGGGATATCGCCGGATCGGCTGACTCATCCAAGTTGAGCCGACGGTAGGAGGTTTGAAAGCATGGGACGTCAAGCGCGGCGCCGGCAGGCCCGCCAACATCAACGCGGCGGCCGGCCTGGCGCGCGCGGCAGCAGACCCCGGGCGAATTCGACGCCTTGGTGGCTCGGGCCATGGGGCATTGGGGGAGCGGTGGTCATCATTGCCGCCATCGTGGTCATCTTGATCGTCGTCGAGAACAAGCAGTCTCCGAGCTCATCCACCGCGATCGGCAGCCCGCCACCACCCGGAGTCCTGAGTGTGCTCACGAAGCCGAGCGGTGCCACGCTGGGCAGTGTAGGAAGCGGCGGCTACCCGTCACCGTGGAAGGCGCTCAAGGGGCAGAAGGTTCTGACCTCGCACGGCAAACCGGTCTTTGTGTACACGGGCGCCGAGTACTGCCCCTATTGCGCCGCCGAGCGATGGAGCATGATCAGCGCGCTCAGCCGCTTCGGCACCTTCAAAGGACTGCGGCTCATGCAGTCCTCGAGTACCGATGTCTACGCAGATACGGATACCTTCACCTTTCTCCACTCGACTTACAGCAGCCCCTACATAACATTCCTTCACGCCGAGATCCAGGATCGCAATCGCAATCCGCTCCAGAATCTGACAGGCATGGTGGCAGCCGTGCAGAAGTACGATAACCCGCCATACGTGTCGAGTACCGTCGCCGGAGGCATTCCCTTCCTCGACCTGAATAACCAGGCCGTCGCCGTCAGCAGTGGATACCTGCCATCGGTGATCAACGGCCTCAGCTGGAAGCAGATTGCCGCTCAGCTCAACAATCCATCGTCACCGGTGGCCAAGGCCATTCTGGGAAACGCAAACTGGATCACGGCCTCGATCTGCAAGACCACCGGCAACAAGCCGGCCTCGGTCTGCAGCATGGCTCCGATTCCGAGTCTCGAGAAGAAGGTCAACATTGGCTGACGTTCGAACCGGGTCCCGGGTGAAGCAGCCGGCGAAAGCAGCCGCTTCCGCGGCCCCGCTTCAGACCGATGCAACATCTGCCGCCCGCTCCCCGCGAGACCTGCTGGCGGTTGCCCCGGCGGCTTGGGCATTGCTTGTCCTGGCCCTCATCGGCTTGGGAATCTCCATCTTCCTTACAGGAGAACACTACGCCGGTGTGATACCGGCCTGCCAGAAGACCGGGCCGATCAACTGCGGCGCCGTGCTCACCAGTAGCTACTCGACGGTCGGAAACACGAACATTCCGATTACAGTACCGGGAATGCTCTGGTTTATTGTCAGCGGGGGGCTTGCGGCCGCCGCCGTCGTGTTTGCGGTCAAGCGGCAGCCGGCTCCGGAATGGCTGGTTCCCCTACATATGGTCTGGAGCCTGGTTGGCTTGGCCTTCGTGCTCTACCTGATCTACGTCGAGGCGTTCCGCTTGCACGAGGTCTGTGAGTGGTGCAGCGGGGTCCATCTTCTGGTCATTCTCACGGTCGTGGTTGCGACCGTCCGGTACAGTGGTTTTCTTCGGGACCGATACGCAAGGACGTAGGCCGGCCCGGACTCACGCCGTCGCGGTCTGGCCGATGGCCCGTTGAATCTCGTCCGTCAGCTTCTGCTTGGGCATGTAGCCGACGAGTCGCTTGACTTCCTTCCCCT
>DASRCF010000256.1:0-6385 GCA_035653255.1 Chloroflexota bacterium | reverse complement strand
ACGTCACCAATGTCCTCTGTGGACCTGAGGGTGCAAGCCACGTATACGGCGCTCAGAAGGGTGCAACACCTCGAGCCGCTGCCCTCCTCGATCGGGCACTGGAGAACTACGCCGCGGTCATCGAACGCGATTTGGGCTTGGCGGTGCGCGATATCCCCGGTGCAGGGGCCGCCGGAGGGCTTGGAGCAGGGCTCATCGCCTTCACTGGTGCCCGAATGACCCGGGGCGTCGACCTCATCTTCAAGGCGATGAGGTTCGACGAACATCTCGACGGCGTCCATCTCGTGCTGACAGGTGAGGGGCGCATCGACGGACAGGACGTGTTCGGCAAGGCGCCCATCGTGGTGGCCGAGCGAGCAAGTACCCGAGGCATTCCGGTGATCGTGATCGTGGGCAATATCGGAACGGGCCACGAGGCCTGCTACGACCACGGCGTTAGTGCTGTGATGTCGATCATGAGCCGCCCCATGACCATCGACAGGGCGCTTACCCAGACGGCGCAGCTGATCACGGAGGCGGCCGTAAGGACGGCCAGATTGATTGACGTTGGTGCGCTCCTATCCAAGTCGGACCTAAGCAGCGAGTCGGGAGGGTCCACGCCACACGTTGGATCCCGACTCGGCTGATCGGGTATGGATAGAGCCGAGCTGTGCTCAGACCTGTCGTGAAATCAGCCGGAGACATCCACTAGAGTCTCAGCATTGAGGATCGGGTGATGGAGGTCTCGGATCGCGCGTTGGGCCCGACGTTCGTCATAGCCGGGGCGGCAAGAAGCGGCACGACTGCCCTGTATCAAGCCCTCCGCCACCATCCTGAGGTTTTCATGACGTCCGTGAAGGAGCCGAATTACTTCGCCGCCCTGACTCCCTCGTTTCCGCATGCCGGTGCTGGGTCTCGGCCGGCGTACATGACCAGTCTCGCCGGCTATCTCGGCCTCTTTGCCTGCTCCGAGTCCTTCAAGGCCCGAGGGGAGGTGTCTCCGGCCTACCTCTACTATCCGGGGACGGCCGGCGAGATCAAGCGATCCTTTCCAGAGTGCCGGGTCGCGATCGTACTGCGGAACCCGGTTGACCGCGCCGTCTCGCACTATCGAGCGCTCACCAACATCGGACGCGAACGCCGCTCATTTGAGGTGGCCTTTCGCGCCTCCATGGAGGGGCGCGAGCAGGGCTTCGCCTGGAAGGATTACGCCGGAACGGGACTGTACGCGGATCGAATCGCAGAATACCTAAACACGTTCGGGCGTGACCGGGTCCGCGTCTGGACATTCGATACCCTTCAGACGCAGCCTGCCGACGTGCTCGCGGAGCTATGCGGTCTTATCGGAGTGGCGCCTCTCGATCCCGCATCCATCTCTCGGCGTTGGAACTCCTCAGAGGCTGACGTGCTCCGTCTCCTGGCTCCCCTCCGCCGGCACCGACCGCTGTTGGCCCAGACAGTCGAGATACTAATCCGTGAGAAGCTTCCGGCACCGGCATCCCAGGTGGTGCGAACGCTTCTCCTATCGCACCCTGTTCGTGTCCCGGCCTCCTCACTCGACGCCGTCCATCAGTTCTACCGGCAGGACGTACTGCGCCTGAGAACGCTACTGCCTGATCTCGACCTTTCGGCGTGGGTCTGACCACATGCGCCCGTGCACAGATGCCTTCACGCTCAGCCGATTGTTTGTCAGCCAGTTCTGTCGGGCTCGTAGAATATCGCGACATGGAAGTACCGAGCGAGGCCGGAGCGACCGGAGCCCGGAAGACAGTTAACCCCGGCGCCAGACTTCACAGGGCCGCGGCGGCAGCCGTCCTCCATACACCGACGATCCGGCTTCCGGATGCCACGGCGATCAAGCGGACGGCGGCCGGCAGCCCCTGGAGTGTGGCCCTCAGCGTGGCCGTCATCTACGGGGCCTGGCTGCTGCTTGGCGCTTGGACCGGTCACGACGCGCGTGACTTCATCGTCCTCGGCAAGAAGTTTGTCCTGCGAAGCCATGTCAGCAAGGTCATCACCTACGACCCGCGCTACAACTACGCTCAGGACGGTTACACGGGCTACGACGGGCAGTTTGCATACTACATCGCCCTCGATCCGCTGAAGGCCCGGTACTACGTGGACGATCCGGTGTATCGCTATACGCGAATCGTCTATCCCATGCTGGCGCGACTCTTCGCCTGGGGCAACACGGACCTCATTCCCGTCACCCTGATCCTCGTCAATCTGCTGGCGCTGGCAGGTGGAACCTTAGGATTGGCGGCGTTCCTCAGACGAATGGGCACCTCGCCGTGGTTCGCGCTGATCTACGGCTTCTACCCAGGGCTCTTTGTTGCCCTACGGCGAGATCTGACGGAGCCCCTGGCCTACGCGCTGGTGATCCTGGGCATTTATCTCTTTCATTTCGCCGGGCGTCGTCGCGTTCTGTGGTCGGCCCTCGCCTTCTCGGTGGCCTTGCTCACCCGAGAGGCGGTGGCGGTATTCGCAGCGATCTACGGCCTCGCTCTGTGTGCTGAAGCCTGGAAGCCCCGCGAGATCCTGTCCAAGGTGCAGGCCTTTTTGAAGGGACCGGTTTTCTTTGCTCTTGTGGCCCTGGTGCCGCTGCTGGCGTATGAGGCTGTGCTCATCCACTGGATTGGCCACACCGATGCAACCACCACCCGTAATCTTCCCAGCATGATCCCCTTTGGCGGGCTGATGGTCTACTGGCCGTGGATGCCGCTTCAGCTTCCCGGGGTGATTGGGGTGGTGCTGCCGGCACTCGTCTGTCTCGGCGTGGCCCTATGGGGGCTTCACAAGCTCGGGAACCAGAGTGAGCTGTGGCTGCTGGTGGTCAACATCGTGGCCTTCGTGATCATGCTCAGCTGGGCGTCATACGGCAACTACTTCGCCATCGGTCGGGTCGCGGCCGGTGTGGTGCTGGCCGCCATTCTGTGCCTTCCCACGTTTAACCGGCTCTTCCAGGGCCGGCTGGCCTGGCTCTGGGTCAGCTCGGTTCTGTGGCTGGCACCCTGGGACCAGATGACGACCCTGGTCGCCTTCTACCAGCACTGATGACTGCCTCTCCTGACCCCGAACCAGCGTCCTGACCGGGCCCGTCACCGGCTCTATTGGATGAGCATGGCGTCGCCGAAGCTATAGAAGCGATAGCGCTGTTCGACGGCGTGAGCGTAGGCGCGTAGGATGCGATCTCGGCCGGCAAAGGCACTCACGAGCATCAACAGGGTCGATCGTGGAAGATGAAAGTTGGTGATCAGTGCGTCGACCACGCGAAAGTGGAACGGCGGGCGTATGAATAGGTCGACCGGCCCCTCGCTCGCCACAACCATTCCATGACGCGCCGCCACTCCCTCCAGCAGCCGGGTAGTGGTTGTTCCGACGGCCACGATCCTGCGGCCCTCGGATTCCGCCGATGATATCCGTTCGGCGACTTCGCCGCGGATGACTCCTTGCTCGCCCTCCAGCCGAATCGACTCCACGGTTTCCGCACGCACCGGCGTGAAGGTGGCGGGGCCGACGTGCAGAGTGACGAATACAGTCTCGATTCCGCGATCCCTCAGACGGCCCAGCAGTCGCTCCGAAAAATGGAGCCCCGCCGTCGGCGCCGCGATTGATCCCGGTGTCCGGGCGTAGACCGTTTGGTATCGTTCGGGATCATCAGGATACTGCTTGATGTAGGGCGGTGTCGGCAGCCGGCCATGCCGGGCCAACCAGGCAGGCAGGTCGGTGACGCCGTCAATCCTCACTCGGGGTCGGTCGCCGTCAACCGCCTCGACCACCGCCTGTGCGCCCTCCTCAAGCCGAACCGTGGTCCCCAGCCTAAGCTTCCGGCCCGGCTTGGCCATGACCTCCCAGACTCGGTCATCCCGTGCACGCACCAAAAGCAGCTCCACCATCCCGCCTGTTTCCAGCCGTCCATGCAGCCGGGCGGGAAGCACTCGGCTCTCGTTCGCTACCAACAGATCTCCAGGCCGGAGCAGATCCGGCAAAGCCTCGAATGTGGCGTCTCGCAACTGACCTCCGGCCCTGTTGAGGACCAGAAGCCGAGACCCTTCGCGTCGTGGTGCCGGCTCCTGCGCAATCAGCTCAGGCGGAAGGTGATAGTCGAATTCCTCGACGCGCAAAATCTCTCCTCGACCGAGTTATCGAGCAAGAACCGCGAACTGGCCGACGGCATACTGATGGACCTGGCTAGAGCCGTCCGAATCTGCCCTTCACGGCCCATCGGCGATAATTGGATTGAGAACCTTGTGACCATAATTATCATCGGTGCCGGCCGCGTGGGTGCAGGCCTCGCGAACGCGCTCGACGAACAGCATGATGTCCGCATCATCGACGTCGACGCGGCTGCGTTCCGGCGCATCAAGCCGGGATTCCGCGGGGATACGCTCTCCGGCAACGGAATAGACATTGATGTTCTCAGAGATGCGGGCGCCGATCGCGCCGATGTGGTCATTGCCGTCACCAATGGAGACAACCGAAACCTGATGGCGGCGCAGGTGGCCAAGACCATCTTTCAGGTGAAGCAGGTGGTCGCGCGAGTATATGACCCCGCGCGGGCCGACGTCTTCCAGGAGATCGGGATCGACACCTTCTCCCCGACCGTCAGCGGCGCCGAGCGACTCTATCAACAGATTGTGAGTGGGTAGGAATGTACATCATAGTCGTAGGAGCGGGCAAGGTCGGCTACTACCTGACCAAATCACTGCTGAGTGAAGGCGAGGAGGTCCTCGTCATCGAGAAAGACCTGGCCAAGGCCGAAGCCATCATCAATTACCTCGATGGCACAGCGGTCCACGGGGACGGAGCGGAGGCTACGACGCTGAGTGAGGCGGGCGTCGAACGTGCCGATGTGGTGGTCGCCGTTACTGGTCACGACGAAGACAATCTCGTCATCTGTCAGGTGGCCAAGCATCGATTCAAGGTGCCGAAGACGATCGCGCGTGTCAACAACCCGAAGAACCGAAGCGTGTTCGGCAAGCTGGGAATCGACGCCACCGTCAGCGCCACCGACCTGCTGCTCTCCCTCCTACAACAGGAGATCCCGTCGCATCCCATCGTTCACCTTCTCACGTTGGAGGAGGGCGGGGCTGAGGTGGTCGAGCTGGAGCTCCATTCAGAGGCTGCGCTGATCGGAAAGCGCTGCTCGGAGGTCGAGCTGCCGGGGCACAGCGTCCTTGCTGCCATAGTGCAGGGCGATCATGCCGCGGTCCCATCTCCGGACACGGAGCTGCAGGTGGGCGACCGCCTCGTTATCGTCACCTCAACCCAGAATGAGACGGCCCTACGCGGATTGTGCCTTGGTCACGCACCGGTTCCCGCGCGGTGATGGTGACGGGTACGGCCATGAAGCAGATCCACGGCGTGCGAGAGCACCGGTGCGAGTAGGACTGCGCCGTCCCGCGCGCCACCCGGGCTGCCGGGTAGATTGACGATCAGGCTGCTTCCGCGGGTTCCAGCCAGCCCTCTCGACAGCATGGCGCTCTTCAACACCGAAACGCCTTGCGCCCGCAACGATTCCTCGATACCGGGAACCCGTCGCTCGATCACCTGAGCGGTGGCCTCGGGCGTGACGTCTCGCGGCCCCAGACCGGTGCCGCCCGTCGTGACCACGATGTCCATGCCGTCGACGTCAACCCATTGGAGCAGCCTCCGTGTGATCTCGGGCCGCTCGTCCGGCACCAGCGCGCGGTGAATCTCGATCTCCGCGTCGAGCTGCTCGAGCACGTCGGCTATGGACTGACCACTGGTGTCCTCCGCGGTACCGCGGCTCACGCTGTCGCTAATGGTCAGGATGCCGACTTTCACCCCAACTCCTCCTCGCTCACCGGGACCGAGACGGGCAGAGCTTGATCGGAGTCGAGTGCTCTTGCCGCCTCAGCCAGCGCTGGAACCTGACTGAGGTGCCCATCTTCGCTTGTACCTTAGCGGTTTCGATCTGATCGCGTACGATCGACAGGAACTGGCCCTGGCTCATCCCAATCTCCCGGAGGTAGGCAGAAAACCCGGAGTAGCCTCCCGACCGCTGAATCAGTATGCGCTCCTGATCCATCGCCCGCGACCAATCCGCAGCCGAAGGCGTGAGGTGGTGGGTCTGAGCGTACTCGTCCACGAGCTGCTGCTCGACGACACGGCTGCGTAGCTGCGTCTTGAGATGCTTACAGGCGCTGCTCACCGTGCTGCCGCAGATCACCTGATGGTAGTAGGGCGACTGCTGGTCGACCCGTTGATAGAAGTTGGTGGTGTACTTGAGCAGCCGGGCGTACTTTGCCTGGCTGATGCCGCGGCCTCCAACGACGGCAACGTTTCCGGAGCAGCCGGCGGCTGCCGTCGCGCACCCTGAAAGCAGCATGACGGAAGTCAGCACGAAGGCAGCAAGCCCTGAATAGATCCGTGTCTTGGCGTT
>DASRCF010000255.1:0-3502 GCA_035653255.1 Chloroflexota bacterium | reverse complement strand
ACGTTCGGCATCGTCTACATGGACCACTCGCTCGACTATGTCTGTCCGATCGCGAAGACGGTGCAGGAAGTCGCGCTGACGCTGGAGGTGATTGCTGGCCCGGACCGGCGGGACCCGCAAGTGAGCCAGGCGCCTGCCAGCGTAGGCCGCCACCCCGTGGGCGTGGACCGCCCGCTCAGTAGCGTCCGGATCGGCCTGCTCAAGGAGGCGTTCGAATGGCAGGTCTCCGAGCCAGACGTCAGCGAGCGGGTACGGACCGCTGTGAGACGGCTGGGTGAGCTCGGCGTGGCGGTCGAGGAAATCTCCATCCCTCTGTTCCGATACGCCGATGCCATCTGGACCGGAGTGGTCACCCACGGCATGACCGCCCTGTTCCAATCCGACGCCGAGGGGTACTGGCGCGGCGGCTACTACAACGTCGGCTGGCAGGAAGCGTTCGGCAAGTTCCGGCGCGCCAGTGCCGACGACCTGCAACTGTTCACCAAGACGCGTCTGGTGCTCGGCAGATACCTGCAGAGCAAGTACATGAGCACGTACTACTCCAAGGCGCAGAACCTCCGGATGCTCCTGCGCGACCAGGTCGACCAGGCGCTCGAGCGCGTCGATGTCCTGGCCATGCCCACGACGCCCCAGAAGCCGCTCAAGCTGGTCGACGATCCGGACCTGAAGCGGGTTGTCGGTCGGGCGCGAGACATGACCGTCAATACCTCGGCCTTCGACCTCACCGGCCATCCCGCCCTGACCGTGCCGTGCGGCTTCAGCGATGGGTTGCCGGTCGGTCTGCAGCTTGTCGGTCGCCACTGGGAGGAGACCCTACTGTTCTCCGTCGGGGAGGCAGTGGAACAGGCTCAGGGCTGAGCAAGGCGGTGGAGACTCCACGGTGCAGGATAAGCTCGAAGTCGTCCAGGTGAGCAAAGTGTTCACGAAGAGTGGCACTCAAGTCACCGCTCTGGAAGATATATCTCTGGAGATTCCGAAAGGGAGATTCATCAGCATTATTGGGCCGAGCGGCTGCGGAAAATCTACACTCTTTAACATCATTGCGGGGCTCATCAAGCCGTCGTCAGGGTGCATCTTAGAGGATGGCAAGGATATCACCGGGCAAAGAGGCCACGTCGGATACATGCTGCAGAAAGATCTGCTGCTCCCCTGGCGGACGACTCTAAAGAACATCAACCTCGGCCTGGAGATTCGTGGCTATGGCGCCAAGCAGGCCGCGGAGCGTGCCCTCCCCTTGATGCAGCGCTATGGCCTTGGTGGCTTCGAGCACAGCTATCCCCGCGAGCTGTCCGGCGGGATGCGGCAGCGGGCGGCGCTCTTGCGCACGCTCCTGTACGATCGAGACCTGCTCTTGCTGGACGAGCCATTTGGAGCCCTGGACGCCCAAACGCGGCTCACCATGCAGGGGTGGCTGCTGCAGATCTGGGCCGACTTTCACAAGACCGTGCTGTTCGTCACCCATGACATCGACGAATCGATCTACCTCTCGGACGTGGTCTACGTGCTGTCCGGCCGCCCGGGCCGGGTCAAGGCCGTCGTCGCGGTGGACATCGAACGCCCTCGCAGCCAGCTCGTGATGACATCCAGCCAGTTCATGAAGCTCAAGCACGAGCTGCTGACTCTGCTCAGCGAGGGGGAGCCCCAGGCGGACTCCGTCGACGGTGGTGTTGGTGCTCAGGGAGGCCTGCACGCATGACGACTCGGGTGGCCCCTGGTTCTGACGACGCCCTGACCGCGCCGGCCCCGGGTCCGGGAGCCAGCTCCCAGATCGGTGCAGACGAGGAGGAGTTGACCGCGCGGCGGCTGAGAACGCGGACGATCGCGGGGCGCGTACTCGTCGGTCTCCTCTTTATTGGCTGCTGGGAGCTGTTCAGCAGCGTGCATTTGATCGACCCCTTCTACTGGAGCAAGCCGAGCAGCATCGTCGCCACGGGCTGGAACGTGCTGTGGCATGGCACGCTGCTCCTGGACATCGCCTTCACCTCTGGCGCCACCATTCTCGGGTTCATCCTGGGAGTCACCGTGGGAGCGGCCATCGGGCTCTCCTTCTGGTGGTCTCGCCTGTACGCCTGGGTGGCGGAACCCTACCTGGTGATGCTGAACGCGTTGCCGAAGCTGGGCCTGGCGCCGATCCTGGTGGTGCTACTGGGTATCGGCTTTGGTTCCAAGGTGGCGCTGGCCTTTGCGCTGACGGTGATCGTTACCGCCCTCTCCGCCTACGGGGGGGTGCGCAGCGTCGATCGCGATCTCGAGGGGCTGCTCTATTCGCTGGGAGCCAGTCGCTGGCAGGTGTTCAGCAAGGTCGTGGTGCCGTGGTCGATGCCCTGGATCGTGAACAGCTTTCGGATCAACATCGCCCTCGCCCTGGCCGGGGCCATCGTTGGCGAGTTCATCGCCTCGCGCCAGGGAGTGGGCCGGATGATCCTCTATGCGGGCCAGGTGCTCGATCACAACCTGGTCTGGGTGGGTGTCGTCGTCCTGGGCGTCCTCGCGATGCTGATGTACATGGCCGTGGCGGCCATCGAGAAGTGGCTGTTGAAAGGGTTCGAGACGGGCGGAGCCTGATGGCGGGACGCGGGGAAGCATCCAGACGGAGGAGGCCCGGCCATGGCAATTCTCGTTCGGAAGTCGGTCGCCGTGGCGAGTGTCGCGGGGATCATGGCCCTGGGAGCCCTGCTCTCGGCCTGCGGGGGTGCTGGCAGCCCGGGACAAGCAAAACAATTGCGCAGCCTGGTCATCGCGGAGCCGGTCCACAGCGTGGGCTACGCGCCGATCTACGCTGCGATACGAAAGGGCTACTTCGCGGAGAACGGCCTCAAGGTGGATATGCTGACCGCGACTGGCGGGGCGCATGTGACGGCCGTGCTGAGTGGAGAGGCCTGGGGCTTCGTCGGCGGACCGGAATCCAACGCCATGGCCGCGCAGCAGAAGCCTGATGACAAGCTGGTCTCCATCGTCAACATCGTCAACCGTGCCAACGTCTACCTGAATGCCAAGAAGGGGACCCAGCCGACCGGGCGGTCCAAGCAGGAGTACGCGAACTTCGTGAGGGGTAAGAGCATTGCTGCCAGCCGCCACGGCGGGACGCCGAACTTGCTGACGCGCTGGTGGCTGATCGACATCGGCCTGGATCCAGAAAAGGATGTCCGCATCGAGGCCAACGCCGACTTCGCGGCGGGGCTCACCATGGTCCAGCAGGGCGCCGTGGACATGTCCGTGACCCAGGAGCCCGGGCTGAGCGCCGGCATCCGGCAGGGAGTCTGGGATGAGCCGTTTTACTCCTTCGTCGACCTCGGGGACTATGCCTTCTCCGTGGTCAGCGTGCTGAACTCCAGCATCAGGAAGGAGCCCGAGGTGGCGCGGGGCTTCACCAAAGCCGTCGTCAAGGCTCTAGCCGCCTTCCAGGACGACCGGGGGTTGGTGCTGGACGTAGTCAAGTCGGAGTTCCCGTCCATGGATGAGACCGGCATCAAGGACTCGCTCGACCGAGCCTACGCCGACA
>DASRCF010000254.1:0-11658 GCA_035653255.1 Chloroflexota bacterium | reverse complement strand
TGGAGCCGTCATACGGCGACTCCCATCTCGAGGAGCGCCAAACGGCCCTCCGGTGTCAGACGCTGCTTGCTCCACATTGGATCCCAGACGATCTCCACGCCGACCTCATCAATATCCGGCTCCATCAACAGCCGCCCGCGTACATCGTCGACGATCATGTCGGTAGCCGGACAGCCCATCGAGGTGAAGGTGAGCTGAACGTTGGCGCGCCGGCCCTCTCGACGAATGTCGACGATGAGGCCCATGTCGACAACGCTGATGAGGAACTCCGGATCCTCAACATCCTTCAACGCCGCCCAGAGACGGTCGGTCGAAGAGCTAGGCGTGCCCAACCAGCGACTCCATTTCCCGATGGCCCCGCTGGATCGTCTCGACGTACTGCTCGTTCATGGGTCCGCGCGCCTTCCATCGGGTCAGCACCTGCTCCCAGGTGATCGGCCCCTCCTCGATTAGCCAGCGCTTATTCTCGCTGTCGAACTGGAGCGGAAACTCAACGTCGAGCACGTATCGCCCCTGAGCCTCGTCGTAATGGGCGGGCACCGAATACTCGAGCTGCCGGCATAGAGGAACGGCGGTCGACATCCATATCTGCCGCAGCTCGTCATTCGACTTACCCTTGAATCCGAAGCCCAGCTGCTCTGTGTGCTGCTTGCGGTCGTCCGGAAGGCCGAACCATTCGACCGTCAGCAGGAACATCCAGTCGATGGCGCGCTGGATCTCCTTCCGAGATTCAGGATTATTTGATAGTTTACGCATCCAGTTCTCACCGTGGCGGAGGTGGAAGGTCTCCTCCTTGTCGACCTTCACCAGCGCTCGCTTCCACGGGCCAAAGGTCGAGGATTGGAAGACATCGCTGAGCAGCACGAAGCCGGCGCGGTCGTAGAAGGCGTTAGCCATGACGAGCTCTACCCAGGTCTCCAAGGGCACGTCGAAGGCATACGGATATTTGAACTTCATCGGGTCGCGGTCATAAATCAGGGCATCGATATCGACGCCGAGGTCCCGCATCAGACGGTACGCGATGTGGGCATGGCCCAGCTCGTCTTGGATGATGGCCAGAGCCGATCCGAACGGGTTGAGGGAGGGTGCGTTGCGAGCCGGGTTGTAATAGGCAGGCGCGCTGATCAACTCGGTGTCGGCGGATACGGTGAGGATGCGCTTGATGCCCTCGAGGTATGCCGGGCTCATATGCTCGGCGCCCTCCACGAGCTGATGATCGCGGATGCGCTCCAGTACCTGATCGTCGGTCAATTGTGGCTGTGTTTCAAGCGCCGCGGCCATCCTGTACCTCGTCAACTCCGCCTGTCCATCACCTAACATGATAACTTGACGATTGAAAGGCCGTGATACACTTGGCCGCCGCAAAGCGCGGATTCTGCCGCCGATCCTCCCAGAACACCGGATTGACACAGCCGGCAGACGGGTGGCGACGTGTAGCGTCGGGAGACCGATCGGACCGAGGAGACAAACAGCGATGAAGTGGTTCGGCGACCGCGAGACCGGCCCGCAAACGAAGCCGTGGTCGGCCATCACGCTGGCGGTTCTCGGGCTGGTTTTCGGCGTCGGGGCCCTTATCGTGTCGGTTTCGAATCTCGAAAAGCTCAACGTCCTCGATTCGAGGACGGCCCGCTTCTTTTCGTGGTGCACTGTGGTGCTGCTGGCGTGTCTCTTGCTGCTGATTTGGTCGATCAACCCCAAGGGTTTCGACGCGCAGCCTGAGCAGGCCCTGCTGCCCCTCAGCCTCGGGTCGCCCATTGCCTCATATCTGGTGTTGGCCCCGGCGTTCCGTCGCTGGCGCGAAGAGCACCCCACTCTGCCGCCGCGACCCTGGTACACGGCCGTCCTTCCCTCGCTCGGCTGGAGTTTGCTGGTGGCCGCTCTTGGAGTGGTGTTGATTGGCGTCTTCAGCGCCATCTTTACTCGGTCCACCTAAGCCGGCCTCGCTGGGGGACATGCACTGTCGGCTGGCAGAGTCCGTCTGAAAGAGGCAAACTGGTAGAAGATGCGAAAGAGTGAGTGACCGAGTCGATATCGGACCGCACCCAGGAGGCTGGTAACACGTACAGTCGACGTGCGCTGACGAACCGGCCGGTGCGACGGCCAGCCCGCCCTCGTGCCCGCAGCGCCCGCGACAGCCTCATCGTCGTCGGGGGAGTCGCCATTCTTGCCCTGGCCGTGATCGGCCTCGTCAGCACCGTCGGCTTCCTATCAGGGTTGGGCGCCTCGCCCGCCAAGCCTCCGCGTGGAGCCCCGGTTGCCTCCATTAATCGGCGCGTGCAGCGACAGGCCCAGATTCAGGCGAACCGGATCATCCGGAGCGCCGAGCAGGCGGCCAGGGCCGAGAGCGCGTTGACCGAGCGCCAAGCGCGGCGGCTCGCAGAACATATCATCCGGCAAGCTCGCACAACGTCTCGCCGCCTCGACAATCGAGGCGGGCATGGCGGAGCTGCCGCCCACGTGGCGACAGCCCCGGCTACGTCCGCTCCAGCGCCGGCTGCCGTCCCGACTAGGCCGGTGACCACCGGTCCCGCCCTGCCGAGCCTGGCTGGAGTCCCTTCTTCCTGGCAGGTCGTGACGTACAACGCCAATCCGGCCGCGCGCAGCGCGGACATCTACAATCGTGCCGCTCACACTCTGGCAGGCACGATCATGCTTCGCTTCTATGGCCGTCGCGGCCGTCTGCGTGGAACGATCCAGGGAAATTTCCTGGCTCCAGCGGGCTCGACCGCGGTGGTGCCCCTGCCGTTGGGCATGGAACCGGCACGGTGGTTCCGCTATCAGCTCTCGCTGACGGGGATCCATTCCTAGGTTGTCGAGTTTGCGGATTCGGAGTTTCGAGTCGTAGGCCATTGAGTCGTCCACACCCCGCAGGCCCGGCATTTGCTGTAATGGAGTGGTCATAGTTGCCAGCACGCCACCGACACGAGGTGTGAATTGTCTACACTGACGGCTCCTGCCGCGCGCAGCGCACTTGAAGGACCAAACGAGTTCGAGACAGCGCAGCGGCAGTTCGACCGGGCGGCCCAGATCCTCAACCTCGACCCCAATGTCCGCCGGGTGCTCCGTTGTCCTCAGCGCGTACTGGAGGTGCACTTCCCGGTGCACATGGACGATGGCAGCATCACCGTCTTCACCGGCTACCGCGTACAGCACAACCTGCACCGTGGGCCGACAAAGGGGGGCATCCGTTACCATCCGGACGTGACCCTCGACGAGGTCAAGGCCCTGGCAATGTGGATGACGTGGAAATGCGCCATCATCGGCCTCCCGTTCGGAGGTGCCAAGGGCGGAGTGGTGGTCGATCCGCAAACGCTGAGCGACCACGAGCTGGAGAACCTGACGCGCCGGTTCACCACCGAGATCTCGATCATCATCGGTCCCGAAAAGGACATTCCGGCTCCTGACGTCAATACCAACGCCCAGACCATGGCCTGGATGATGGATACCTACAGCATGCACACCGGGTACTCCGTGCCCGCTGTCGTGACCGGCAAGCCCCTGAGCATCGGTGGATCGGAGGGTCGCGTCGAGGCGACCGGCCGTGGCGTCATGATCGTGACCATGGAGGCGCTTCGGCGCCTGAGTATCGATCCCTCTGAGGCGACGGTTGCCGTCCAGGGCTTCGGCAACGTCGGCAGCAACTCGGCCCGCCTTATAGCGAGCCAGGGTGCAAAGGTGGTCGCCGTAAGCGATGTTCGCGGCGCCATCTACAACCCCAACGGTCTGCCCGTGACCGACCTGCTTCGGTACGTGCAGGAGCACGGCAGCGTCGTCGGCTTCCCGCAAACGGAATCTCTGACCAACCAGGAGCTGCTGGAGCTACCCGTGACGGTCTTGGTGCCGGCGGCGATGGGCAATCAGATCACGGCTGAAAACGCGGATCGCATCAGAGCCCAGATCATCACCGAGGGTGCCAACGGGCCCACCACGCCCGAGGGTGATGCCATCCTCAACGAGCGTGGAGTCTTCCTCATCCCGGACATTCTGGCCAACGCGGGCGGCGTGACGGTCTCGTACTTCGAGTGGGTGCAGGACCTGCAGCAGTTCTTTTGGAGTGAGAACGAGATTGACGGCAAGCTCGACCAGATCATGCGCAAGAGTTTCGACAAGGTCTACTCGACCATGCAAAGCCGGGGGGTCGACATGCGCATGGCTGCCTACATCGTCGCGGTGAGCAACGTCGCCTCGGCCACCGACGCCCGATCCATCTATCCCTGAGCCAGGCCCACTTTCAGGTCGCGGGGCCATGTGGACCGAAGGACTATCCCTTATCGAGCTCTGAGCCGCGGGGTGGAAAACGATCTCACGGATTCAGCAGCAACGTGCGGCGGCCAAGGGTCGGGACGTTGACCCGGCCGAACGTCGTTGGATCGCGCCACGGCATTCAGCGCCGCGACAGCGGGGGTCAACTCCGACATAAGGCCCCGGCACTCCACACCTTATCCGTCGGCTCGCCGCGGAGTGGCCCTATGTCACCTGCTCGGCCTTGCGCTGCTCGGCGATCCAGTCGTCGACGCTGGTGCTCTCAAAGCGCTTCGGGACGCGCCCCTGCAGCGCCGCCATGACGTTCTTGTAGCCAAACCGCTGCCCGAAGCCGACGATGACTCGTAGGCCCTCGTCACGCGTTTGCGCCTTCGACCACTCCCGGTCAAGCTCCTGCTTCATCTGCTCGAACTCGTCCTTCCCTAAGCCGGCCATCATTACACTCCTCGCCGTGCTGCTATCGAAATTGTAGTGGTGGCCAGGTTGAGGTTCAAAAGTTCAAGGCAATGCGGGTGCGCTCGGCGGTCATGGTTGAGCGTCGGCCGTCGCACCATTCAGTAGACGACTGACGCATGTAGGGTCAGCTGGCGGAAGAAGGGCCGAGCGTCATCATCCGAGCGGTCTCCTGATGTGTTTGGCGTCTGAACCAGCGGATGGTGCAAGGGCCGCTACCTCTCCGACCCGAGTAGGAATCCATGGAGGGACGCCTTGAGGCCGGCGACACGCTGAGTCACGCGCCAGGAGCGCCGACAATGGTGTGCGGATCAGCGGGTCACGCCACAGATCTCACAGGACCAAACAGGAAACTCCGGTCTCGAACCTCGAACTTTAGGCGTTGAACATTGGACATTGAACTCGGCAGGCTCGGCGTCAGCTTCTCGCTGCGCCAGCTCCACGACTTCGAGGAGACCGAAAGACTAACTCTTCTGGCCGAGCAACTGGGATTCGACTCCGTCTGGATTCCCGAGGCCTGGGGTCGAGATTCCTTCACCGTTCTGGCCGCCTTGGCTATGAAGACCCGGAACATCAGGCTTGCGACCGGCATCGTCAACGTCTTCAGCCGCACCCCGGCGCTGGTGGCCCAGAGCATCGCCTCCCTCGACGATATCTCCGGTGGACGGGCCATTCTCGGCCTCGGCGCGAGCGGTCCGCGCGTCGTGGAGCGCTGGCACGGCCTTCAGTTTGAGAACGTTCTGCAACGAACGCGCGAGTTTGTCGAAGTGGTCCGGGCCGTGCTGGCCGGAGGGCCGGTGACCTACCATGGCCAGATTTTCCGCATCAGCGATTTCAGTCTGGGGTTCAAGCCTCCGCGGTCCCGGATACCCATTTTTCTGGCCGCCTTAGGTCCGGCCAACGTTCGTCTGACCGCAGAGATCGCCGACGGTTGGCTGCCGATCTTCGCCAGCTCGCGGTTATTGAGCCAGGCCGCGCCGTGGATCGAGGAAGGCGTGGAGAGGGCAAGGCGCAGGCGTGAAGACGTAGCTGTGGCCTCGTACATCCCTACGCTCATCGGATCGAGTGCCGACGATGTGCTGCGCCGGCACCTGGCCTTCTACATCGGAGCTATGGGCTCCTACTATTACCGCCTGATGGTCCGGAGCGGATGGGAGCGCGAGGCCAGGGCAGCTCGTGATCTCTGGCGGGCCGGGTCACGACTTGAAGCCACTGCGGCCATCACCGACGACATGTTGCGGTCGACGACCATCGGCGGCACTCCAAGTGAGGCCCGAAGACGGCTGGAGATATTCCGCCGGGACGGCGTCTCCCTCCCTATCCTGGCCATTCCCGGTGGCGCCCCTTCGCCCGCGATACGTGCGACACTAGAAGCGTTAGGCACAGGCTGAGCCCGCGGGCTCAGCCGCCGTCGACGGAGCGACTGGAGGTGGGGTGTGCCGGCACAGTTTGAGCTGGTGGTCTACTTCAAGACCTCTGCAGATCTCGAAGAGTTGGCCCGTCAGGTGTTTCGATCATTGGGGGGCGGCGACTACACCAGCGGAGACGACCCCTCGTTCGGGGGAGAGTTCCGCCGCCTGGACGCGTTGGGCCTGGAAGCGACGCTCTTTCAGAACCAGGGTGAGATGCTGGACGAAGACTTCGACGAATACGCCTACGGGCTTCTGCTGGCGCCGATGTACATCGATCCCGACCTCGAGCTGGCGCCTGTCGAGGCCCCGCTGGCCGAGTACTTTGCCAGGCTGCTGGCATTTCACAGCGATGCCGAGGTGGCCACAAGCATCTATCTCGGGAGCCAGGACGGCCTCGATCTGTACGAGATCCGCGCCTTCAAGCGCAACCCGCAATTCGTGCCCAACTCCGGCCCGACGTCGCCCAGGGTCTACATCTCGGAGCGGCGTACCGTGGAGTACGAAGCGGATGAGGATCTGGCCGACGAGGACGGCGACGACGAGGGTCCCGGCACGGACGAGGAGTAGGAGCACCCAGGCTCAACCATGAGGGGCGGCGACATCTACTACAAGGTCCGGGATGTCGTGCGCCGGAGAGGTCATGCCGAGTCAGACTCATGCCGCGTGTTCAAGGACTGGCACATCGAGTTACGCGTGGGCTCCGGCCACGTGAGCGTCTGGACGTCCGAGGGTATCGTCTTTCTGACCATGTCGGAGATACCCGTCCACCACACTCCGGGCTCCTGGGAGGACCACCTTGACCGCCTACATGCGGGCCGACCCACCTCAACGCATCCCGTGGACTTACGCCAGCTTCTCCGAGCGCAGCTCATGGAGGAGGAGCGTCTGGAGACAGAGGGCGTGGAAGTTGAGCAGCTCGACGGAGGGTACGATGCTCCGGCGGAAACCGGTCCGGGAGTCGAGTCCGTGGAAAACGGGGCCGTGGAGCATCCGGCTGCCGAGCCTACGGCGTAGCCGGGGACATTCGCTTCTCAAATACCCGGCCGCGCTCGCTCCAGGTTCTGCGCTGATCCTCCACTGAGGCTGAGGCGGCCGTCAGCGCGGCGTACACCATGCCCGGGTTGGTGCTCCCCTCGGTCACACGGGCCTCGATCGAGCGTCGAGGACCCAGCGGCAGCAGGGAGGCCGCATCCTCCAGCTCGATCTCCAACGAGTCCGCCAGCTTTTCAGGCCGCAGATCACCGAGCGTTCGTCCCTGCTGGATGAGATCATCCACGAGTTCAGACACGCGGTGGTGGGCCTCCCTGAAGGGAAGGCCGCTGCGAACTAGCCCGTCGGCAAGGTCGGTGGCGAGGGCGAAGCTGTCGGCAGCATCTACCATGCGGCTCTCGTCGAATCTCAAACCCTCGACCAGGGGCGCCACCACTCCAAGACATGCGCTCAGCACCTCGGCGGACGCCAGGAGATCGGGTGTCAGTACCTGCAGGTCACGGTCGTAGGCCATGGGCAGGCCCTTGAGCGTCGACAGTGTGGCCACGAGGCTGCCGAGGAGCCGGCCACTGAAGCCCCGCACCAGCTCCAGGGCGTCAGGGTTGCGCTTCTGAGGCATCATGCTGCTTCCCGTGCTGAACTCATCTGGAAGCACGACGAAGGAGAACTCCGAGCTCGACCAGATGATCAGATCCTCGGCCAGCCTCGAAAGGTGGACCATGAGCTGGCTCCCGGCGAAGAGGAAGTCGGCCAGAAAGTCGCGGTCGGCGACCGCGTCGACGCTGTTGGACGTGGGTCCTGAAAAGCCCAGCTCGGACGCCATCCATTTCCGGTCGAGCCTGAAGCCGGCGCCCGCGACGGCGCCGGACCCAAGCGGGCAGGCGTCCGCCACCTCCCAAACGCCGCCAAAGCGTGCCAGGTCGCGCTTCAGCATCTCCACATGGGCCAGGAGGTAGTGCGCCAGGAGGATGGGCTGGCCTCGTTGGAGGTGAGTGTATCCGGGGAGGATAAGGGCTTGGCTGCGCCCGGCCGTATGCAGGAGCGATTCGACCACGTCGCAGATACCCAGAGACACTACAATCGCGGACTGCCTCGTGAACAGCCGGAGATCGGTGGCGATCTGATCGTTGCGCGACCTGCCGGTGTGGAGCGCGCCCGCGAGCGGCCCGAGGAGCTGGCTCAGGCGTGCCTCGACGTGAGTGTGGATGTCCTCGAGATCGTCCCGAAGTTGCAGCGTCCCCGCCTCGATCTCGGCGAGAACCGCCGACAGGCCACGTTCCAGCTCAGCAGCCTCTTCGGCGCTGAGCACGTCCGCACGGGTCAGCGCACGGGCATGCACCTGGCTGCAGCGAACATCGAACCGAGCTAACCGCACATCGGCCTGGATTGAGGACGAGAAGCGCTCGAAGCGTTGCAGGTTGAGTCGGGACGACTCGCCATCGGGGCCGGGTCCTCGGACCCAGGTCTTCACGGTTTCTCGGGCGAGTCGCCGAGATCGGGGGTGAGCGGCTGGACCCTGGACTGTGTCCGGAGAGGTAGGCCCCACAGGGTGATGAATCCCTCCGCCGCAGCGTAGTCATAGGCGTCACCGCCACCATACGTTGCGAGATGGATGTCGTAGAGCGAGAAGGCCGATCTGCGGGTCACCACCACGCACGAGCCCTTGTGTAGGCGCAGGGCGACTTCGCCGCTCACATGACGCTGCTCACTCTGTACATAGGCGGCCAGATCGCGTCGCAGGGCACTGTACCAGAGCCCGTTGTAGGTGAGGTCGGCATACGTCTGAGAAACCAGCTCTCCGAACCGGGCCGAGTCCCGGGTCTGGGTGAGTGCTTCGAGACCGCGATGCGCCTGGTGCAGGATCACCGCGGCCGGCGCTTCGTACAGCTCGCGCGATTTGAGGCCTACGAGCCGGTTCTCGATCATGTCGATCCGGCCCACGCCGTGGCGGCCGCCCAACGCATTGAGCTCCTCAACCATGGTCACAAACGGCAGAGCTCGCTTATTGAGGCGGCACGGTTCGCCGTGCTCGAACTCGAGGATGACTTCCTCGGGTTCGTCGGGGGCGGTCAGAGGACTCTGAGTCCAGGTGTAGGCATCCTCTGGAGGTGGTCTCGATTGATCCTCGATCACCCCACACTCCATGCTCCGGCCCCAGATGTTCTCGTCGGTGCTGTACGGGCTCGCCTGCGTGACCGGTACAGGGATGCCGTGGCGGAGCGCGTACTCGATCTCCTCCTCGCGCGACATACGCCACTCGCGAATTGGTGCAATGACCTTAAGATCGGGAGCCAGGGCTGCGGTGGCGACGTCGAAGCGCACCTGGTCGTTCCCCTTGCCGGTGCACCCATGGGCGATGAGCGTAGCTCCCGTCTTGCGCGCCGTCTCGACGAGCAGCCGGGCGATCAATGGCCTGGCGAGAGCGGTGGCCAGGGGGTAGACGCCCTCGTAGAGGGCGTCGGCTTTGAGCGCCGGCAGGATAAAGTCGCGGCCAAACTCTTCGGTGGCGTCGGTGGCGTAGGCTTCAACCGCTCCAATGCTCAAAGCCCGTTGCCGCGATGCCTCGAGGTCCAGGTCACCACCCAATCCGACGGTCAGCGTTACCACCTCGAGCTGATAGTGCTCCTGGAGCCATCGAATGGCGACCGAGGTATCCAACCCACCTGAGAAGGCGAGAACTACCCGGGTCATGACTCAGCCGTCACGAGGCATCCGAGGCGCTGGGGGTGATGGATTGGGGCTGGGCTTGCCCTGCCTGGGAGCGCCGGGCGAGTATCGGCCCGCGGTTAAAGAGATAGGTGAAGAGGGCGGCGCCGAAGATGAAGGTGACAATGGCGGTGAGCTGTGCCTGCTTGAGCCCCAGGGCGACGAAAGGCTCGGTGCGCACAAAGAATATGAAGAACTGGCTGATGGAATACAGCATGAGGTACGCCGCAAAGAGAACACCGCCCCTTCGCGGTGCAAACCGGAAAGCATACAGGACGCCGAAGATAGCGAGGCTTATCAGCAGCTCATACGCGGCTGCCGGTTGGTAGGCGACGTCGTGCCTGGCGGGGAAACTGTGGGGGTTGATGTACTGAGTGCACCAGGCGCAATTCGAACGGAAGCCGACGATGTCGCCGTTGATGATATTGCCCACACGACCGAAGGCCTGCCCGAGCGGAGCGAAGAGCGCACCGGTGTCCATGATCGACCAAAAGGGAAGGCTCTTACGCCAGGAGAGGTACAGGATCATGAGGAATGAGGCGAAGATGGCGCCGAAGAACGCCATGCCGCCCTCCCACGTCGCTAGGATCTTGAGTGGATGGGTCAAATAGTAGCCGAAGTTCGACTGAACGACGTAGTAGAGCCGCCCGCCGATCAGACCGGCTATGACCACCGGAAAGAAGATTTCCAAGGCTCGCTCCCGCGAGATGCCCCGTTGCTCGGCGAACGGCAGAACGACGAACAACGCCACGGTGATGCCGACGACGTACATCACGCCGTACCAGTGGATCGACAGCGGTCCGATCTTGACCAAAACCGGATTGATGTCGATCTTGATGACCTGAAGGACCGATGAAGCGTCGAGGTGGCTCATGTAGCGGTGTCCCGACCCAGGCCCCGAGGCTCCTTCATAGAGATCATGCTTACGGAGCCAAGTCTATGCGCCCGTAGCTGCGCCGGCCGGTCTGAGCGCCGTGATATCCGTGGCAGCCGCTCGCATGTACAGACGGATCAGGCCGATGTTCGAGTTGGCGCGTGCCAGCACCAGCAGCACAGCGTCTCCGGCCGCCATGGCCTGGATCGACCCCAGTGTCGCGGAAACGACCAGGCCCTCCAGCTCCCCCAGGCCTGTCCGCTGCACGGCCTTGTTGAGCGTCCCGAAGATCGCGCCCGTCAGGGCACCGATCAGCTCCTCGTCCTCGCCTACGACCACTCCTGGAACCGGCGTCCCATCCCGGCCGACGAGCACCGCGGAGCGCACGCCGTCCAGCTCCGAGAGCCGATCGATGATGGGCTGAAGGCCATCGGGCCATCGGTTCAAGCCCTTGCCTCTTGATCGATGATCTGGCGTGAGCGCAGCTCGTCGAACGCCAGGCTGTAGGCGTCGATGGCACGCTCGAAGAACCCCATCTGCATGTAAGTGTCACCAAGCAATCGCTGTAGGCCGTGCACCCGCCTGCCCCCCGTCAGAAGCTGCTCCAGACGGACGTGAATCTGGGGCACGAGTCGAGGGTCCCGGCTGGCGACAATCATGGCGTATTGTGCCACGGCCGGCTCTAGCTCTCCGGCGTTCTCCAGCCGCTGAGCGAGCTCGAACCGGGCTCCGTTGTTGAGCGGTTCACGCACCACCGTCTCCGCCAAGGTGGGTAGATCAGGTGCACCCGGACTCGACTCTCGGTTCGATCGTCGCCTGGACCAGCGCCGCTCGACGGCCGAGAGGTCGATCGCCCGGCGCCGCGGTTTCCTGGCTTGAGGCTCAGCCTCCGCGCCCTGGCTCTGTCCCGCTCGCTCCGGCTCCTGCTCACCGGCCTTCGGACCCAATGATCGCTCGTTC
>DASRCF010000253.1:0-12743 GCA_035653255.1 Chloroflexota bacterium | reverse complement strand
CGGAGCCGTGAGTGCCGCATTCGGAACGACCATGGGCGAGGGCCGGAGCACGTCGCCCAAATCGCGCGCGGTCCAGACCAGGTGGACTCCCGGCAGTGCTTTCGCCGCCTCTGTGTCGACGGCGGCGATGCGTCCGTTCGCAATCGGGGAGCGCAGAACGGCAGCATGGAGTACGCCAGGCAGTTGGATGTCGTCGACGTACCGGCCTCGCCCGGTAAGAAACCGTTCGTCCTCATTTCGGGCTACGCGCTCGCCGAACCATCGAGAGCTCATTCTTGGGCCTCGACCGCTCGCTGCACGGCATTCACGATATTGACGTAGCCGGTACAGCGGCAGAGGTTTCCGGAAAGCGCTTCGCGAATCTCGTCGCGGGTCGGCCTAGGGTTGCGACGCAGGAAGGCGGTGAGGGTGGTCAGAATCCCCGATGTACAGAAGCCACACTGCAGGGCGTGCTCTTCCCGGAACGCCCGTTGCAGCGGATTGAGTGTCCCGTTCTCGGCGAGACCCTCGACAGTGGTTAGCTCGTGACCAGACGCCTGCACAGCGAGCAGCAGACAGGATCGCACAGGCTCACCGTCAAGCAGGATCGTGCAGCAGCCGCAGACTCCGTGCTCACAGCCGACGTGCGTCCCAGTGAGGCCGAGACCGTCTCGAATGAAGTCCGATAGCAGCAGCCGGACGGGAACGGTGGCCCGGTGCTCAGTTCCGTTGACGGTCATCGAGACCTCGCGCCGGTTATCGTTATCCACTTGGCCCCGCTATCACTCGAGCGCCCGGCCGGCAGCGACCCTCAACGCCCTGGACACCAGCGCAGATGCAGCCTCTCGACGGTACTCGGCGGATCCATGTATGTCTGAGGCAGGCGCACACTCCCGGGCTGCCGTCTTTCCTGCCTGATCAAAGGCGCGGGCATCAGCATCTTGATCGCGCAGCCACTCCTCGGCCTCTGCGGCACGGAGAGGAGTGGGTCCAACGCCGCCCAGGGCGATGGCCGCCGCACGGCACACACCCTCTTCGACTCGCACTGTGACTGCCACCGCGACCACGGCGAAGTCTCCGTGCCGACGGGCAACCTCTGAGAAGCAGCTACCTGTCGAGGCTTCCCGACGGGGGATCCGGGCCCGTACCAGAAGCTCGTCCGGCTCCAGCGCCGTCGTCATGATATGGAGGAAGAAGTCTTCTGCGGAGACAGTGCGTGAGCTGCCGAGGCTTTGAAGCTCGAACCGGCCCTCGAGGGCTGTGAATACCAGCGGCAGCTCCGCCGCCGGATCGGCGTGAGCGAGGCTCCCGAGGACGGTTCCCCGGTTGCGGATCTGCGGATGCCCGACGTAGCGGATCGCTTCCGCCAGGAGAGGATAGCGAGTAGCGAGATCTTGGTTCTCCTCGATCTCCCGCTGGCGTACGAGCGCTCCCAGGCTCAGCTCTTCGCTATCCTTCCAGGCATCCAGCCCCTCCACTCGGTTGATGTCGACCAGCAGCTCTGGCATAGCCAGCCTCATGTTGAGCAGCGGGATCAGGCTCTGGCCCCCGGCCAGCACCTTGGCCTCATCCCCGCGCTCATGCAAGATTTGCAGCGCCTCCTCCACAGTGGTAGGTTCGGCGTACTGAAACGGGGCCGGTTTCATGACTCCCAAGAATATCCTGAAGCCGGACCGACTAGACGCGGACCAGCTCTCGGATCTCCGTCCAAGCCTTCAGACAGTTCGTCTCGCATGTACGACGATGCTCCTACCGACCGTGGAGGCGGCTACAACGCCGCCGAGAAAGGTTCGATCAGGGCCTGCCGAGGACACGGGCAACCTGCACAATCCGGACATCGACGGCGTAAACGCCTGTGGTACGGAGGCGTCTAACGGCAGTGACACGAAGGGGACGATCGTGGGGCGGCCATCGCCGGAATCGCGGCCCGCCCTCCCTCCCTTGGACCGACCTTCTGTGCGCTCTGCATGGGGCGCATATGATCAAGGAGCATAGGGAGCCAACGGCCAGACGGCAGCAGGGCGCCCGAGAAGACAGGCTGACAGGAGTGTTGATGGCGATACCGAAACCCGATCGCAGAGATGACAGAGAGCTCTTCAGGACCGATGAGCGGGCCTCGCTCGAAGGCTGGCTGGACTACCACCGGGACACGCTCGCGTTGAAGTGCTCGGGGTTGACGGATGAACAGCTGCGCGAGCGGGCTGTCCCGCCCTCGACGCTGACCCTGGTCGGCTTGATCCGTCATATGACCGAGGTGGAGCGAGGCTGGTTCTCGCGCACGCTTGAGGGTGCAGAGGCGCCGCCGCTGTACTGCTCCGAGGCCAATCCCGACGGTGATTTCGACGACGTCGACCGGCAGGATCCGGCCGAAGCATACCGATTGTGGAAGGAGGAGTGTGAGCGGTCACGTCGCAACGCGGCTACCGTTCAATCGCTCGATCAGCCGGCGAAGCGTCGGAGGCTCCCCGAGGACCGGGCGCCGTCGTTCCGTTGGATCATGACCCATATGATCGAGGAGTACGCCCGTCACAACGGGCACGCGGACCTGCTGCGTCAACGCATCGATGGGAGCGTCGGGGACTGAGATTGAAGGCGGGGGAGGCAAGCGGGCAAGTCCGCGTCTTCCGTGAAGCATTTCGGCCAGGCTTACCGCCACGGGTCTGAGGCTCCTCGGCTTTCCCTGATTCGACGGTAATGACGGCCTGGTCCGTGGGTATGGTCCGGGTGGAAAAGCGTTATATATCAAGCGTGATGGGAGTCAGGGCCGGTTGAGGAGGGATGGATTGCCGTGAGAGGCTGGGTTTCAGGCTTCGGTCTGATTGGCCTTGTGGCATGTGTTCTCGCTCCAAGCCCCACGGCTTTGGCAGCGCCTGGCGCACGGCCAGCCTTGGACCACCCGAACGACGCGTCGAGCAGCACCTCGATCTTCGTATCTCCCTCGGGGAATGACGGGAACCCGGGGACCAGGGAGCTTCCGCTTCAACACCTGTCGCGGGCGCAAGACCTGGTGCGGGCGATCGACACCCACATGACGCGCGACATCACCGTCCAGCTGGAGAACGGCACCTATCAGCTGGACCGGCCGCTGCGGCTCGATCCGCAAGATTCAGGTACCGGCGGCCACGACGTGGTCTGGACCGCTGCTCCGGGCGCAAATCCCGTGATCAGCGGCGGTGTGAGCGTGGGAGGGTGGAAGCTCTTTGACCGCACCATGAATATCTGGTCCGCCTCCGTGCCCACGAGCCTGCACAGTCGGCAGGTATATGTGAATGGTATGCGTGCCTCGATGGCCGCGGGGCCGTTACCCGTGAAGCTGAAGCCGACAGCCGGCGGGTATCGCGCCTCCTCACCTCTGATGGCCTCGTGGGCAAACCAAAAGCAGATCGAGTTCGTCTACACCGGCGGCGGCCATATCTGGAATGCGCCTGTCGACGGCCTGGGGCGCTGGACTGAGCCCATCTGTCCTGTGGCGTCAATTCGCGGCGACGTCATCCGTATGGCTCAGCCGTGCTGGGACAACTCGACTGAGCGGATCACCGTACCTGGCGACGTGGATCGCTCCGCCGACCTGGTTGGCCCGGCGCGGCTTACGAACGGCGAACAGCCCGCCTACGTTGAGAACGCCTTCCCACTTCTGCAACACCCCGGCCAGTTCTACCTCGACTCGTCTGCCCATGTGCTCTATTACATTCCTCGAGTCGGCCAGAACATGTCGACGGCGCACGTGGTTGCCGCCAGGCTGCAGACGCTCATCAGCGGTCAGGGTACGCCCGGCCGGCCCATCCACAACATCGTCTTCTCGCACCTTCAGTTCTCGTATGCGACATGGCTTCAACCCGGCAGCCGGCAGGGTTTCTCGGAGATTCAGGCCAACTACACGCTGACCGGGAAGCGTGCCTATGCCACCGAAGGTCTGGGACCGTTCGCTCCTCACGGAACCTATCCCTACGGTGCCTGGACGAAAGAGCCCGGGAATCTCCAGTTCCGATACGACCGCAACCTGGCGTTCATCGACGACCGGTTCGTACACCTCGGAGCCGCAGGCCTCAATCTCGATAACGGATCGCAGAAGGGGTCGGTTGTGGGATGCGTCTTCACGGACATCTCGGGGAACGGCATCGAAGTGGGAAACGTGAACGAGCCGGAAGCCGCGGGCGCATCCCAGACGTCACGCATCACCATTGCCGATAACCACCTGTATGCCTTGCCGGTCGAGTATCACGGGGGCGTAGCCATTGACGCCGGCTATGTCTCTAACTCGAGCTTCATACACAACCAGATCGATCATGTGCCCTACACGGCCATCTCTATTGGCTGGGGCGGATGGCCCGACAAGATTGGACAGCCGCCGGTGGCAAATTTCAGCAGGAATAACCTCATCGCGGACAATCTCATCTTCGACTCCATGCAGGTCCTGACAGATGGCGGCGGTATCTATACCCAGGGGCTCACAGGAACATCCATGGGGACCGGCGAGCGAGTCGTGGGCAACGTCATCCACGATCAGCTCGACTGGGGTCACGCGCTCTACAGTGACAACGGTTCCACATTCATCACATACCTACGCAATGTTGCATACGACGACTTCGACGACTGGGGTATTGCACACACTGACTACGTGACCAATGACGGCGCCGACGACCCACTTCGACTGCTGCACAACTACTGGCAGCAGGGCGATCCCGACTCCTCGCTGCTGGCCGTGGTCAAGTCCGGCAACATGGTCATCAGCGGACCCCGAGAGGTGCCACGGGGCATCATAGCTAACGCCGGCCTCCAACCTGCCTTCCGGCGGATTCTGCGGTGGCGGCCTCGTGGACGGGCAGTTCCCAACCCTCCGGAGCGAGTGGCTGCATATAGCGGTAACGGTGTAGCCTATGTCACCTGGGCGCCCAGCTATGCGTTCGGGAACGCACAGGTGACTTCGTACACCATCCGTACCTCCAGTGGGCAGACGGCTACGATCCCCGCGGCAGCTTTTGAACGGCGCGGATACGATATCATGCCCGGTCTGGCCGAAGGTCAGTCGTATACATTTTCGGTGACGGCCGAGAGCAGGGACGGCGACAGCACACCGTCGATTCCCTCCCTTCCGGTGAAGATTCAGCGACGTCCGCCGGAGCTTCCGGCGAGGCCGCGGTCGATCTCCGTCCACCCCGGCAACCATGACGCGACGGTAGAGTGGCACGCTCCCCATCCAACCGCCGGCGTGCCCGTCACAGGTTACCGAATCGCCTGTTCCTCAGGCACGAGCTACGTGGTCAGGGGCCTCAGTCAGCTGCTGGTATCCAACGTCGGCGCCGGGGTGTTCCATGTTTTCGGCGACCTAAAGCCCGGAAAGACTTACCGATTCTCGGTTGCCGCCATGAGCCCCGACGGAGCAGGCCGGTCCATCACTTCGCCGCAGGTGGTCCCCAAGCCGTGAAGTGACGGAGAGCAACTCTGTGCCCGGGAATGGAAGAAATGGGCAGAGTCGCAGATGGGAGGCGGCTTTCTCGGCTGACGACCAGGATTCTTGGCCGATGGCCTGGCACTTTGGATAGGCGGAGCGCTGTAGAAGTGATTGCCGAATCATGGAGGAATGACGATGAAGGATTCTGAGCGTAGGTTTCCGCCCCTATCCGGGTCGGAGCGTGATGTGTTGAACGGGTTTCTCGATTACCAGCGCGACACGCTCGAGTGGAAGTGCTCGGGTCTAACGGAGGCGCAAATGAAGGAGCCCTTGGCTTCGCACCACTCACCGCTGACATTGCTGGGACTGCTGCGCCACATGACCGAGGTCGAATACTTCTGGTTCGAGAACGTGCTTCTCGACCGCAACGATCACTTCCGCATGTATTCAAAGGAGGATCCCGAGGGCGATTTCAAGGATCTGGGGAGCTGCTCGGCGGAGGAAGTGATGAGGCGCTGGAAGGAGGCCTGCGACACGGCCAGGCGAAACGCCGCTACCCTGCCCGAGTTCGACAGCACCGCGGCGCGGAATTGGGACGACCAGCCGGTGATGCTGCGCTGGATAGTGGCTCACATGATCGAAGAGTATGCCCGTCACAACGGCCACGCCGACCTGCTGCGCGAGCGCATCGACGGCGAGACCGGAGAGTAACCGGGGCACGACGACAATGGCCTCCAGGCCGTCGATCTCACGGATTGCACATACTGGCCATCTACCCGCGGCCATCGCCTGAATCCTCCCTCCCCACCGTTGTTACCCGCGCCCGGCGATCGGGATGAACGTCCTGGGTAGGGGAGGATCGACGGCACACAGGCCTGAGATACCCGTCATGTAGGGCTGTTAGTGGGCTGTGGCCTACGTTGCTTTAACTCCTCAGCCCGTCGAGGAGGATGGTCCAGCCCTCGACGGTGGTCGTGGTCAGCATCCCGTTTCGCTCCCAGTTATCCTCGGCCAGCCTGTCACGGACCTCCTGTTCTGAAGAGGCGGCCACGATGTGCAAAACCTCGCGCTCGCCCTCCAACGGGCCGCCGAGCAGGATAAAGCCCTCGTCCACGAGAGCGTCCATGAAGCCGGCATGCTCCTCGAACCCTTCTTGCTCGCGTAGGCCTAGAGACCAGTCCCACGGACCTCCTCGAACTCTCCGGACCACATATAGGTCACTCTGCTCGGGCATTAAGGTCATCGCGGGCTTGTTTCATCCCGCCCGCCGGCCCGGCAGGCGGGATGAAAGCAATCCGCTCGGTCGCCTACGGCGCCTTCATGCCCTTGGTCGCTGCCTTCCAGTAGCTCTGGTCGTACGCGCCCTTGGGAGTCTTGGTGATGACGCCGTCCTGCTTAGCTTCCTGCCAGGTGCGGTTGTACGCCGTCGGGTTCATCCAGCCAACCGGGTGGCCCTTCAGTCCGGCGGAGATGAGCTTCGCCACCTGCTTGGCCTGGTAGATCATGTGGCCCTTGGTTGCCGTGCCCGCGGGAATGTGCTTGAAGGTGAGCTCACCGGCCTTTGTCGGATGCTTCACCACATAGGTCCAGCCCTCGACCGACGCCTTGAGGAACTTGACTGCAATCGACTTGTGCTTCTTGAGCCAGCCCGGCTGGGCGAAGATGCCGTCCTCGAGCATGCTGACTCCGTACTTGTTGTAGTTGAAGATGTACAGCTTGTTCTTGGGCACGCCGTGTCCCGAAGGCGGCGGCTCCGTGACCACACCCAGCTCGTTGTAGGTCATGGCCTGAGAAACGTCGAGCTGGTGATTCAGAAACGGATCCATCGTGAATCCTTCCTGCACCACCTTGATGCCGGTCGACGACGCGCAGCTGAAGGTGTTCACCGAGCAGTTGTAATGGAGCTTGTGCATCAGGGCAAAGAACTGGTACTGATTGCCCGACGGCCAGACGCCGATGGTGTGACCCTTGAATTTCTTGATGCTGCTGATACCCGAGCTCTTGAAGGCGATCATGCGCATGCCCGTCTCCTGCCATATCTGGGCGATGTTCACGATCTTCCGTCCGTTATCCCGCTCATGGAGCAGAGAGGCCATCCAGTCGATCCCGAACTGCGCCTTGCCGCTCTCGACCACCGTCTCGGGCGTGATCTGCGGGCCGCCGTTCAGTATGTTGACCTTCAGTCCCACTTTCCTGTAGTACCCCAGGTCGTTGGCCACGAAGTAGCCGGCGAACTGAGACTGCGCCACCCACTTGAGCTGCAGGCTCACGGTCACCAGCTTGGCCTTGGCGGGCCGTGCCGCTGCGACAGTTCCGGCTGCCAGCCCAAGCGCCAGGATAGTGACGATCGCTGCAAGGCGAATCAAACGTGTCATTTGTCCTTTCATCCCCCTTTGTATTCGGCGACTACCTTACCGGCAGACATCCTTGTATCCGCTGCTCCCGACTCCTCCACCTCCTTCCTCGCTTCCGCGACCTGGTCTTGTTATTCTCAGCTTCACACTCCGGCGCGATACGAAACGTGCCACGACGTCAGGCGGCGCTCGACCAGGAGCACGACGCCATAGAACACGATGCCGATCACGCACGCCACCAGCACGCCCGCCCAGGTCTCGGAATAGTTGTTGATGCCGGCCTGATTGGAGATGAAGAGACCGAGCCCCTCGGGCGGACTGCCGAAGAACTCGCCGATGATCGCTCCGATCATGGCCAGCGTGGTGTTGATCTTGAGACCATTAAACACGTAGGGGAGCGCGGCAGGCAGTCGGAGCTTCCAGAAGGCCGTCCACTCACCGGCGCCGTAGGACTCGAGCAGCTCTCGAGACAACGGGTCCACAGCCCTGAGTCCGCGATATGTGTTCACCACCATGGGGAACACGCACATTACGGCGCAGATAACGGCCTTCGACTGCCAGTCAAAGCCGAAGAGCACCACGGCCACCGGTGCCATGGCGACTATGGGGATCGAGTTGCTGATCACCGCGTAGGGCATGACTCCTCGGGCGACCAGGGAGAACCTCCAGGCCAGCACGGCGATGAGAAAGCCCGCCGCCGAGCCAATGAGATAGCCCCGCAGGGCCTCATTCCAGAAGGTGAACCAGCCGTAATTCAGGACCACCGAGTGGACTGACACGAAGGTTGACCAAATCTCGCTGGGTGTGGGAAGTTGAAAGCTCTGGATCCCCGCCGCCGGAACCGCGTACTGCCAGAGGACCAGAACCAGTATGAAGACGACCAGGGGCGGCAGAAGGCGGCCGGCAAGCCGCAAGGGGTCCGCTGCAGGCTTTCGGGAGTCCAGTACAAGCCGGTCGGTGACGAGCACGCCCTCGCCCCCCGCCAGATCCGGTGTGATGCCGTCGCCCGTCGCTTCGGCTGACGTGTGGGCAGCCACCTCAGACCTCTCCCGGCCGGTTGCGCACGACCAGCTTCTCGGTACCCACGACGGCCAGATAGAGCGCCAAACCCAAGAGACCGCAACCCGCGATGGTGGCCCAGAGAAGAATGTTCTGCCCGTAGGTGCTGGCGTCAATGATCGCCCGTCCGAACCCGAACTCGGATCCCACGGGCAGCTCCGCGATGATGGCGCCGATCACGCTGGCGGTTATGCCGATTTTGAGACCGGTAAAGATGAACGGCAGGGCTGCGGGCAGCCGGAGCTTCAGATAGGTCTGCCACGCGCCGGCGGCGTACGAGCGCATCAGCTCGTGCGCCAGCGGGTTGATCGAGCGCAGCCCCTTGACGGCGCTGACGGTCACAGGGTAGAAGGCCAGATAGGCGGCAATCAGTACCTTGGCTCTGAGCCCGAGGCCCAGTGCGACCACGAGCGCCGGGACCAAGGCGACGATGGGTACGGTCTGTGACATGACCACGTAGGGGAAGAGCGACAGCTCGAGGATGCGGCTCTTGACGAACGCGAATGCGAGCGCGATACCCACGGCCGACCCTAGGAGGAAGCCGAGCACCGCCTCGGATCCCGTTGTGCCAAGGTCAACCCAGAGATTGCCTGAGGCGCTCGGAGACTCATCCAATCGAGACCACAGATTGGCCAGCACCTGATGCGGCGCCGGCAACGTGGGCGTGCTCCAATTCAATGCCGCGCCCGCCTGCCTCCAGAACCCCAGATGGTTCCAGTAGCCGAGCTGGCCGAGGTCGTCATAGTGCAGTCGCAGCGATCCGAGGTTGTAATAGATGGCAGCCAGATACCAGAAGCCGACCACGAGGGCGAAGACGCCAATGATCGCGGCGAGGTCGAGGATGCGTCCCTGGAGCCGCGACTTGGGTCTCGAGCCAGGCACGGCGGCCGACCCAAGCTCGAGGGCCGCTCCGGTCACAGATTCTCCTTCAAATGACTACGAATCAGCTTGATGAGATCGAAGAAGTCCGGATCCTCACGCGTCGAGGCATCTCGTGGGCGCGGAAGATCGACCGGAACGACCGCATCGACGCGTCCTGGCCGGGGACTCATCACGGCGATGCGGTCCGAGAGAAAGACAGCCTCCGGAATGCTGTGAGTTACGAAGACGATGGTGGTGCCGGTCTCACTCCAGACGTTGAGCAGCTCCAGATTGAGACGGTCGCGAGTCATTTCGTCAAGCGCGCCAAAGGGCTCATCCATCAGCAGGATCCCAGGCTGGAACGAGAGCGCGCGAGCAATGGCAACCCGCTGCTGCATGCCTCCAGAAAGCTCCCAGGGAAAACGGTTCTCGAACTCCTGCAGTCCAACGAGCCGGAGCAAGCGGCGCGTCCGCTCCCGTCGCTCCACTCTGGGCACGCGCATGATCTCGAGCGGCAGCTGTACGTTCTTGGCCACGGTGCGCCAGTCGTAGAGTACCGGCGACTGGAACACCATGCCGTAGTCGCGGTCGAGCCGGGCCCGTGCGGCTGCCTTTCCCCGAAGGCGGATCTCCCCACCCGTGGGCTGAAGCAGATCGCCGATCAGGCGAAGCAATGTGCTCTTGCCGCAACCCGAGGGGCCGAGTAGTGAGAGGAACTCTCCTTCGGCGATGTCGAGCGAAACATCGGAGAGCGCCAGGAGACCCTGACCCTTGGTCCCGTAGCGCATCGAGACGCCGTCGAGGCGGATGGCCGGAACGGTTTCAGTTCGTGCTCGAACTGCCGCTTCCACCATTCCCCGTCATCCCCCGCGTACCACCTTAGTTGAGCATACCGCTCGTGAGTGCCTGTCGCCACAGCATCCTATCGATCACCGTGGATCGAAATCAAGTGATCGGTGAGCGAGTCTATGCGGCTGCACGGAGATCAAGCTCGAACCTGGTCAGACGTCATACCACGAGCGACTCGAGCGCGTCCACGAAGGGCTCAATGGGAACGCGCACGATGCCAGCGCCAATCTGGCCGATGCCGGCACGTTTGTGAGCGATACCCGTATCGAGCACCGGGGCTATTCCCGTCCGGGCCACGGCGATGCAGTCAATGCCAACAGGGCTGCCTCGGAAATCAAGGGCGGGAAGCTGGAAGACCGGGTGCTCGGCCAGCGTGATCTGATACATCTCCTCGGTTATTTCCCGGCCTCGAGAAACCGATCCGCCGACGAACTGGACGATTGCCGGCGCGGCCGCCAGGGCGAAGCCGCCAAGCCCGGCGGTCTCCGTGATGGCGCTGTCTCCGAGATCAGGATTGGCGTCGTGAGGCCCGAACCCTGGAAAGTACAGCCCTTCGACGCCCGGCGCAGCCGCCGTGAACCAGCGATCGCCGGTGCCGGCGGTGCGAATCCCAAACTCGGTACCGTTTCGAGCCATGGCAGTCACGACGGTCGACCCCGTGAAGCCGGCGGCCGGATCAAGCGCCGCTTTGCAGGCGGCCATGGCCAGGTTGAGGAAGAAGACGTCGGTCTCGGCGAGGTAGTGGAAGATCTTAGACCGCTCATCGCGGCTGTCGTCGCACACGAGGCTGAGTGCGCCGGCCATTTGCCGCGTGAGCAGTGCAGTCGCCGCCTTATTGCGATTGTGGAGCTCATCGCCCATCTGTAGTGCCTGAGCGATGATGCCAGTGAGGTCGATGCCCTCTCCGCGCTCCACCGCCTGCCCCAATGCGGGACCCGCGACATCTTGCAACCATCGCAAGCGACCCAGCACCTCCGGATCATTGGCCCCATACCGGAGCACCTTGCCCAATCCTTCGTTGAGCGTGCTGAAGGCGCGGTTGCCGTAGCGTTCGTTCTCGACCACCACGACCGGCATCGAGGGTGAGACCACTCCTGCCATTGGTCCCACGGCCCCGTGTTCGTGGCACGGATGAAGTTCAATCTGGCCGCTCGCCAGTAGGTGCTCGGCCTGTTCGGCGGTCTCAGCCCATTCCTCGTAGAGCAGAGCGCCGACGAGAGCACCACGCATCGGTCCGGAAGCAGAAGCCCAGTCTAGAGGAGGGCCCGCGTGCAGCAGGACTCCGCGCTCCAATCCCGGGATCTCTGTCTGAGCGGCGCGGACAGCGGTCCAACGTGCACGGGCGGATACTATCCGCCGCATGACATCCTCGTTCGCCTGCTGCACCGCTTCATACCGGTCGGCGTCCTCGTAGAGTCGTTTCAGGGCGCCCGGGGCGCCCGGGGGGCGCCAGTCAACCGTGACCTCCTCGACACTCTGCGCCGCCAGAGCGGCGCCGAGTTCATCCGGCCCCACGACGACCGGTTTCAGATGGTCAATCACAAAGGCGTGCCCGTGAGGCACCGGCCGGCGAGCTCGGCAACCTCGGCGTTGCTGCTGGAGACCATGACGCCGATGTCGGTCAGCATGGATCGTTGGCGGCCGAGGCCCTGAGGATCGAGGTCTGTCCCGATCAGCGATGCGTAGACCGCCAGATCGACACCTCGGGCCAGCGCCCGCACCCGCGCCGCCTCAACCGGTGGGATCAAGGCTCCGGCCGGGTCGGGATACGCGAGATCTCCCAGGACGACGTCGAACAGGAGAACGTCGGCCTCGTCGCCACTGCGCTCGATCATGTCAGCCCTGAGCCGCGGATCAATCATGGGGTGCGCCCGTCCCCGCGTATACTCGTCGGCGCCCACGTCGACGAACGTCGCCTCCGCCGCCGGCGCTAGTGCCCGAACGATTCGTTCCGCCTCCTGGCACAACGTTCCACCGGCAAACAGGGCAGCAAGCCTCCCCGTTCTCCTCCGGGGCTCACCATGTCCCGGCGCCCGAGGCTCGAACCTCCGCTTCCGGGGCTCTCGGCCCATGAGAAGATCGGCCGCTTCGGTCAACGTCTCCGCCCGTTGGAGATTGAGATTATCCATACTTCCAGCGGTTGTAGGCTGAGCGCCGAGCATACAGGCCACGGCCGGCTTCCCGGATCCACTCAACCGTTCCAGGACGCGTGAGCCAACATCCGGATCAGCTGGTTTGGAGATGAGGCC
>DASRCF010000252.1:0-7671 GCA_035653255.1 Chloroflexota bacterium | reverse complement strand
TTGAGTAGGCGGCGTGTCGTCGTGACGGGAATGGGTGTGCTATCGCCCTTGGGAAACTCGGTGTGTGAGACCTGGCAGCATCTGGTTCAGGGCCGCTCCGGAATCGGGCAGATCAGCGTCTTCGATACTTCGGCCTTTCCGGTCCATATCGCAGGCGAGCTGAAGAACTTTGACGTAACTGCGGTCATGGATCGAAAGTCGGCCAGACGCATGGACCCGTTCCAGCATTATGCCTTTGCTGCCACGGTAGAGGCGCTGGAACAGGCCAGGCTCCAGATTGAGCCGGAGAACCGGGACCGGGTTGGCGTTCTCATTGGTTCGGGCATCGGCGGCATTCAATCGCTCAGTGACCAGTTCAGACTGCTTCACGAGCGGGGACCGGACCGAATCAGTCCCTTCCTGATCACGCAGATGGTTCCGGATCTGGCGCCCGGCCAGGTTTCGATCCTTCTCGGTGCCCGAGGACCGAACTACAGCATCGTCTCGGCCTGCGCCACCGGGGCTCATGCCATCGGTGAGGCTGCGGAGATCATTCGCCGGGGGCAGGCGGATGTGATGATCGCCGGTGGCAGTGAAGCCCCGATCGTTCCGATCGGACTGGCCGGCTTCTCCAACATGCGGGCGCTGTCCACCCGGAACGACGATCCTCAGGGCGCCAGCCGGCCGTTCGACGCCACACGTGACGGCTTTGTTATGGGTGAGGGAGCCGGTATCCTCGTCCTCGAAGACTATGCGAGCGCTCTGCGCCGCGACGCCGAGCCCCTGGCTGAGATCATCGGCTATGGCTCAACCGCGGATGCCAGCCACATCACAGATCCCGCGCCCGCCGGCGAGGGGGCCGGACGAGCCATGCGAATGGCACTCGAGCAGGCCGAGATCGATCCTTCCGAAGTCGACTATCTCAACGCCCACGGAACCAGCACGCCCGGCAACGACCGGGCGGAGACGGCGGGGGTGAAGGCAGCCTTCGGTGAGGCAGCGAAGTCGCTGGCTGTCAGCTCCACCAAGTCCATGACCGGGCACATGATGGGAGCAGCGGGGTCGGCGGAAGCCGTCTTCTGTATTCAGGTCATCCGCACCGGATGCATCCCTCCCACCATCAACTACCACCACCCCGACCCTGAGTGCGATCTCGACTACGTTCCCAACAAGGCGCGGGCGGCACAAGTTCGGACCGCCATGACCAACTCCTTCGGCTTTGGCGGTCACAACGTCTCACTGATCTTCAGGGCAGCGTGAGCCCGCAGGACCGAGCGAAGGTCGGTTCGGCTGTGGCTCGCCGTCGCATCCCCGTTCTTTGGTGGAATCGCTCGAGATCCAGGTCTGTGTCGATTCTTGAGGGCCTCGATCGCCGACGTCATTCCACTCAGTTGAGTGTCGATGGCTGAGGAAGACGCCGGCGTCTCGACCGGCACAGTTCAGGCCATCCTACGCACGATCGAGGAGACAGACGTCGAGCGTCTTGAGCTCACGTGCGGTTCAATCAGCATCCAGATCCTTCAGGAGCCAGGAGCGCCCGAACCAGCCGACAATGCCGACGTTCCCGACGCCGGTACAGTCGCCATCATCGCCCCATTGACTGGCGTCTTCTACGCCCGGCCGACCCCGGATCAGGAACCGTTCATTCAGGTGGGCAGTAGCGTGAGCAATGGTCAGACCATCGGTCTCATCGAGACCATGAAGCTGTTCAACGAGGTGGTCGCCGAGGTGGAAGGTTTGGTCGAGGTCATCCCGGTCAGGGACGGCGATCTGGTTGAGAAGGGCCAGGCGCTCGCCCACATCCGGCCGGAGAAAGGAGCGGAGGAATGAAGGCGACCATCAGCGGCTGTGGCATGTACGTCCCGAAGCGGGTGCTGACCAATCGAGAGCTCGAGAGCATGGTTGATACGAGCGACGAGTGGATCACGCAGCGAACCGGCATCAAGGAACGCCGCATAGCGGCCGAGGACGAAACCTCGTCATCCATGGGAATCATCGCCGGCCGCAGAGCGCTGGCTCAGGCCGGTGTTGAGCCTGGCGAGGTCAGCCTGGTGATCGCGGGCACCGCTACCCCCGACTTCATGTTCCCGGCCACCGCCTGTCTGATCCAGAACGCGCTGGGTACCCAAGGTGGCGCCTTCGACATTGAGGCCGGCTGCACGTCGTTCATGTACGCCCTGGCAATGGCATCGGCAATGGTCACAACCGGCGCTCACCGGCACGTACTTGTCGTGGGCAGCGAGGTGCTCTCACGAATCCTCGACTGGACAGATCGCAGCACCTGCGTGCTCTTTGGGGATGGAGCGGGGGCAGTAGTGGTGTCTGCGAGCGACTCAGGTGATTTCGATCCCACGTTCGTGCTTGGCTCCGACGGCAGCGGAGCGCTGGCGCTCTATGTCCCGGCGGGAGGAAGCCGGCGCCCCGCCGCGAACGAGACCGTGCGCGACCGGCTGCATACTGTCCGAATGGCGGGTCCGGAGGTGTTCAGATTCGCCACTCAGGTGGTGGTAAACGCGTCCCGACAGGTGATGGAGAAGCTGGATCTGACGACCGACGACGTCGACCTCTTCATCCCGCATCAAGCCAACGAGCGAATTATTGATTCAGCCCTCAAGCGTTTGCGCTTTCCCCGAGAGCGTTGCTTCGTCAACATCGACAAGTACGGCAACACCTCCAGCGCCTCCATTCCCATTGCTCTCTGTGAGGCGCAGGCGCAAGGCAGGCTTCACCCGGGTGACCGGCTGCTTCTCGTGGGGTTCGGCGCAGGTTTGACCTGGGGCGCCGGCGTCATCCAGTGGGATCTCAACCATGTCGCCAGTCCTGAACGACGATCTTTGACTGTCCCGGATCTGGTGGCGGCGGGAGAGTAACTGCCCAACGCGTGATAAAGGCGAAGCGGCGAGAGGCCGCCAAGTCATCACGGGGACCGAACGCAAGCTGGGGGCATCGCTCTACATTCGGCTTGCTGTCTTCCGTGGCCAAATCCTTGCACTACAGCGCGGTGGTTACCGAAAGGGAGAGATCATGTACGACGGCGTCGATGCCGAAGCTGAGTTCGAAGAGGAGCTGGCACACATTCCTCGCGGCGTTCCTGGGTCCGGACAGGAAGCATTCCGCACGACATACATCGAGCTGCGCACTCGCCAACTGCGCGACGACCCTGATGCCGCTCCCACCGATTCTCTGCGCGACGCCCTACGCGTGTTTCGCGAGCAGCACCCGCACCTCATCGTCCGCTACGACGAAGCCTACTTTTCGTGACTTCAGTGCGGGACGTCAACTTGATATCGCAGGAGCCGCGATACCCTACGTCGTCAGGTCCTGGGCAGCGTTCTTGACCCGACCCACGCCCTTCTTGACCGAGCCCTTGACCTTATCGGCCTGGCCTTCGGATCGAAGCCTCTGGTTGCCGGTGAGGTCACCAGCCGCCTTCTTCACCCTCCCTTTGGCCTTATCCGTCTTGCCCTCAACGATATCGGAATCTCCCTGCATGCGTTCCTCCTTCGGCCTGACTCACACCGTTGGCGCACGTTGCGTGCCGTCCCCCGCGCCTCTGCTCCCCCCGCCTTCCCTCGTCGTCCCGAGCCTCTGGATCCCAGAAGGAGGGAAGCGCAATGAGTGAGGCAGGTGTCGCTCTCTTCGACATTGACGGCACCCTCATCGACAGCACATACTTCCATGCCCTGGCTTGGTGGAGGGCGTGCCGGAAGGCAGGCTCGACCATCCCCATGGCACGACTCCATCGTCTGGTGGGGATGGGCGGCGACAAGGTCACCGAAACACTGTTCGGCCGAGTGCGGGAGGAGGTGTCTGACGGCGAGGCTGAAGCATACAAAGAATTCGAGGGCGAGGTGACTAGACTGCCCGGAGCCCGCGACCTGCTGATCCATACGTACGAGTCGGGGCTGCAGGTGGTGCTCGCTTCCTCGGCAAGAAAGTCGCAGCTCCCTGCGATCCTCAAGACGCTCGACGCCGCTGACGCCGTCGATACGGTGACGTCCGCCGATGACGCCGATGAAACCAAGCCTGCTCCTGACATCTTCGCGGTCGGCATGGAGAGGGTGGGCGCTCGCGCCGATCGGGCGGTGGCTATTGGCGATACGCGGTGGGACGTTGAGGCAGCCGAGCATCTCGGCATCCCTTGCATAGGGGTCCTCTGTGGAGGTTGGAGCCAAGCGGAGCTACTCGAAGCCGGCGCGGCGGAAGTATTCCAAGATCCGGCAGATCTACTGCGCAACTTTGATGGCAGCCTCCTTGGCAGACTCGCGTCGAGCTCAGGTTGAGGTGGCTGTGGGGCGAGCCTTCGAGGCGTGGGATTAGGGGCAGCTTGAAGGTAGACCGGGAAGCGGAATGCACGCTCCCGGAGACGCACCGACTCGAGCCGCCGGTCCCGTGAGTAGCTCAATGAGCTGAGGATGGATGAATCGCATCGTGCGCCGGTTGAGGACGCCGGTAATCCGTATTCCGCTGCCCGAGGAGAGCGCACGAGTGGTGGCAGGTCTTCCATTCCGATAATGCAGGATAGAGTTCGCGCCTAGAAATACGATCGCCCTGTGTCCTCGCCATCGAATGACGAGCCTCCGGCCGTCGTCGCGCGACTGCAGTATCTGAGCCCTCAGTCTCCGCCGGATCCGTAGATCCAGATCCTGAACGATGTTGGCACGGTACTCCAACGCCTGGTCCGGTGACGGAATGGCACGCACGAACATATGGTCACCCACCTCGAGCTGCGACAGTGCCACTGGGCGGCCGCGCTGATCCTCGACGGGCGTCTTCGGGTTGTTGAGAATCGTTGCCGTCGAACGAGTGGCTTGAATGTGAATCGTGAGTGTGGGTTCCGTCCCCGGCGACACTGAGGCCAGCTCTCCGTTGAGATTGTAGGCGGTTTTGTAGGCGCCCGCCGGGCAGGTTCGTTGGTGGAGGACCAGTGGCGGGAGCGGCTTCTGGCGGAAGTCCAAACTTCCCGCCAGGCTTCGCGCGTGCCGGTCGTACGTGGTCAAGGCCGGCAGGCCAAACCGCTTCTCGATGAACTTGAGCATAGACGTAAAGTCGTAGGTGGCGTGATCGACGGTATGACGCCGGGAATAGGGTGAGATCACGATGGTGGGCACTCGGGGGCCCAGGCTCAATACGTTGATGTGTGGTGGAACCACGTGATCGTAGAACCCCCCGAAGTCGTCCCAGGTCAGAAAGATCGCCGTGTGTGACCACTCTGGGCTCCTCATGACGGCGTTGATCATCCGAACCGTCCAGTTTTCGCCCGCGCAGGCACTGTGAGGCGGATGCTCGCTCCCCAGAAAATTCGTCACCAGCCAGCTCACGGCCGGCAGACGGTTATGCAGCGCGTCGGAGACGAAAGTCTTGTCGGAAGGGACATCCATCGTCCAACGCTTCGAGTAGCGAATGTGTTTGATCGCATCGAGGCTTGACCAGATGTAGCCGGAGTGGAAGCGCGGCGGCGCATAGTACTTCCAGCTGACGTGGCGCTTCTGCAGCTCATCGGGCAGAGTAAGGATGTTGAAACAGGGAAAGACTTTGTGATGCCTGCCGGTGACGGGGTCGAGGACGTCGACGCGGCCGCTCGGAGCACTATCGCAGCCCCATGTTGACCCTCCGGTTCCATGGGGGTTGTTGATGGTGTTTGCGGACTGAGCGGCCACCGTCGCCATGTGGTTTGGGAAGCTGGGGCCGGCAATGGTGGAGAAGAAGTGGTCATCCAGAGTGAACCGGCTGGCGTAGCTCCAGTAGTTGGGGATGTCGGTCTGGTGCATCTGGCTGAGGGCGATCATCCTCCCGTTCTGCACCGCGCCAGGGAGCCGGCTGAACCCATTCATAGCTCCGCCGTGGATCGACTGCCGGGCCGCCTGAAAATTGTGCGCCAGGTCGACCAGGGTGTGATCAGGTGTATGAGCCAGCGGAACCCGCCGGCCGTTCGCCAACACACCCGAGGTAGTTCCATCCGCCCCCGGAAAGCGCCCGAAGTACTCGTCGAACGAGCGGTTCTCCTTGACGATAATGACGACGTGAGTGATGGGGTCCGGCTGTGGCGCAGGATATCCGGGAGGTCCGGAAGCCTTTGAACGAGTTCGGGTGGGTGTGGAGTGGGGTCGGGGTTGAGATACGTGACCGGCATGACGATGGCGCGGTCGGTCGTGACGATGCCGGGGCCGGTCATGTTTTGGAGCACGCGTCGGAGTGGCGGCCGGCGTCCCATGCGCGTGACGGGTTCTCCGAGGAAGCGCCGTGGGCCGGGTGCCAGGCGTCGCCCGAGAACGGGGAGTAGGCCTTGCTTTTGGCAAAGGTTTCACCGAACTGGGGTATGGCCGCGGATGGGGTTTCGCTCGATGGCTACGACGATGTTGAGAGCCGCCGGCAATAAGGGCGCAGCCGGCGAGAAACAGGCAGAGAGCAGCGGCGGCCGCTAGGCGCTTCACATCAAAGCGTACGGGGAGCCGGTCGCACTATTCCAATCGGTCTTACATGGAGTCTTTAGAATGACGTGAATCCACCCCGGGAGCGTTACTCCTGTCCACAAAATCCATATCTGCCTTCATTTTCGGGGCGGCCCTTACCGGCGTTGTAGCAGCCGGCTCGCTGTCGGTCGGACTTCCGGCTCTGGCACATCGAGCTACGGGAGGGAATGCGCCGGCGGCTCGCTCCATATCGGGAATGATCAAGCACATGAGCCTGCAAGAGAAGGTCGGCCAGATGCTGATGGTCAGCTTCAGCGGAACAAGCTGGAACCCTTCTCTGGCCTCGCTGCTCAAGACGATCCAGCCGGGGGGCGTGACCATCTTCGGCAGTAATGTCAGCTCAACATCCCAGGTCAAGTCGCTCGACGCACAGATCCAACGGCACTCATCCGTTCCCTTGTTCATCTCCATTGACCAAGAGGGCGGTGAGGTAAACAGGATTACGTCCGGGATCAAGGTTTTGCCCTCCGAGCAGTGGTACGGCCAGAAGAACAACCCTAAAGAGGTCCAGAAAGACACCAGAACTGTGGGATCCGAGCTGCGCAAGCTGGGTATCAATATGAACCTTGCGCCCGTGCTCGACGTCATCACGGATCCACAAAGTCCGATAGCAGCCTATCAGCGCTCGTTCGGCTGGAACTCGGGGCGGGATGCGAAGCTGGGAGCGGCTGCGATCAATGGCTATCAGGGAGGCGGCATCGCCGCCACCGCCAAACACGTCGTCGGCCTGGGCACGACGTCAACCAACGCCGAGAATCAACTTCCAGAGGTCCATCTTACGGGCAAGGCGCTACAGGCCCAGCTTCACCCCTTTGCCGTAGCGGTCAAGAAAAATGTGGATGCCATCATGGTCACCCACATCATCCTCGACGGCATAACCTCCCCTGGCACCCCGGCTTCACTCTCGTACAAGGTGGTGACGAACATCGTGCGCAAGCAGCTGGGGTTCAAGGGCGTCATTATGACCGACAGCCTGAGCATGGGCGCAATCACGAGTCATTTCGGGATGGCGCGTGCGGCACGGCAGGCGGTCCAGGCAGGGAACGACATCGATCTGATCGCCGCTACCGGGGGGCCGGTGAACGTCGCTCGGAATGCCCTGATCTCGGCGGTCAAGGACAAGAAGATCAGCATGAAGCAGATCAACGAGTCGGTGACGCGAATCCTGCGGCTAAAGCAGAAGCTACACCTTATCCACTAGACCAAAGCTCGAGCTGTC
>DASRCF010000251.1:0-8167 GCA_035653255.1 Chloroflexota bacterium | reverse complement strand
CGAAGACCGTGACAGCGGCCGGCAAGCGGTTGGCGGGCGAAGGTTGGACGTGCAGCGTGACCTCAGGATACCGCCTGTCACCCACACTCAGTGACCAGCGAGAATCCGTCAACCGTTCGGCCGCAACCTCGATCCACGCCTCTTCGGCCTGTCGGCCCTCATCAGTCGTGCGGATCACGTATGACCGCCTGAGCTCCACTCCGTCGATGCGCCAGGCCGAGCTTAGCCGCCACACCTGACGGACCAAGTCCGAATCCTGCGGCCTGTGCCAGGATTTTGGGTCCAGCAGCTCGACGGCCAGCGCCGCCATCGCCACCTCATCGCGCGGCGTGAATGCAACGCCGCTCTCGGCGTAATCCTCTTCGAGAAAGGCCGTGGTGGTGTCGCCGGCGCGAAACCGGTTCGAGGCGACGATTCCATGGAGAAAGCGGACGTTTGAGCGGATGCCCTCCACTACCGTGCCGGCCAGAACCCGGCTCATGCCCTCGATCGCCCCCGGCCGGTCCGGGCTCCATACGACGAGCTTTGCCAGCAGCGAATCGTAGAAGCGCGGGACAACGGAGTCGGATGAGACTCCGGCGTCGACCCGAAGGCATGGCTCCTCGGACGTCCTCAGGATGTCGACTCTGCTCATGCCCTCCGGCAGTGGAACCTCGAAGGCCGACAGAACCCCCGATTGCGGGAGAAAGTCACGCTCCGGATCCTCGGCGTAGAGACGGCACTCGAGCGCATGGCCCGAAATGCGGATCTCATTCTGGCTCCAGGGAAGAGGTCGATCCGCCGCGACCTGGATCTGGGTCTTCACCAGGTCGATACCCGTCACCAGCTCAGTGACTGGGTGCTCCACCTGAATCCGGGTGTTCATCTCCAGAAAGTAGAACCGGCCTTGGGACCAGAGGAACTCCATGGTGCCGGCATTCGTGTAGCCCGCAGCCCGCGCACCCCTGACGGCCGTCTCGCCCATCTGAACGCGTGTGTCCTCATCGATCACCGTCGATGGGGCTTCTTCGACGACCTTCTGATGGCGCCTTTGAATGGAACATTCTCGTTCACCCAGGTACACGATGTTGCCGTGATGGTCGGCCATGAGCTGGATTTCGATGTGCCGAGGAGCGACGAGCAGCTTTTCCAGGAACAGCCGGTCGTCACCGAAGGCGGCCAGAGCTTCCCGCCTCGCGGCCTCCAGCGATTCTCCGAGAGCCTCAGCACTCTCGACCACGCGCATGCCGCGGCCCCCGCCTCCGGCCGCCGCTTTGACCATCAACGGGTATCCGATCAGCTCCGCCTCCCGCCGCAGGCGTGAGTCCTCCTGGTCCGCGCCCAGATAGCCCGGAATCGTGCTCACGCCCGCCTCCGCCATGAGCCGTTTGGCGGCGGCCTTGTCACCCATCAGCCGGATGACCTCGGGCCGCGGCCCGATAAAGACCAATCCGGCGTCGACGACTGCTTGTGCGAAGTCCGCATTTTCCGACAGAAAGCCGTATCCCGGGTGAATCGCCTCAGCCTGGGATATCCTGGCAGCCTCGAGGATGCGACGGATGTCGAGATAGCTCTCGGAAGCCGGCGCCGCACCAATACAGTACGCCTCGTCCGCCCGTAGGACGTGCAGCGCGAAGCGATCGGCTTCGGAGTACACGGCCACGGGACTTGCGCCCAGTGCACGCACTGCCTTGACAACGCGGACCGCGATCTCACCCCGGTTGGCGATCAGGATTTTCCGCCACGGAATGACGGCACCAGAACGTGACGATTCTGCTCTCGGCGTCATGCTCACGATCCCATGCGTCTAGCCGCGCTCCGGCTTCCAGCCCGGGGCACGCTTTTCGAGGAAGGCTCGCAATCCCTCTTGCCCCTCAGGACTGGTCCGCACCGCGGCGATTCTCCGTGCCGTCAGCTCGCGCCGTTCGGGTCCGTCGGCCGACAGGAGGTCGGCTATCAGGCGCTTGGCCTCACATACCGCCCGAGGCCCGGCGCACCGTACCGCCTCCGCCAACTCGGCGACCGCCTGGTCGAGCTTCTCCTCCTCGAGCACCTCATGTACTAGGCCGATCTCCCGCGCTCGCTCCGCGTCGAAACGCTCGCCCGTGAGAAAGAGCCGCCTGGCCCAGCTCGGCCCGATCTTGGGCACTACGAAGCGGGAGATGACCGCGGGGATGATTCCCAGCCGCGTTTCCGTGAAGCCGAACCTGGTATTGCCCGCGGCGACGACGATATCGCAGACGGCCAGAAGACCCATCCCGCCTCCCAGGGCGGCACCGTGTGCGCGGCAGACCACCGCCTGTGGAGCACCGTCTATGGCCCCGAACATGTCCGACATGCGCAGCGCGTCTTCCTCGTTCTCCTCTTGAGACAGCTCCAGACTCTCGCGCATCCAGACGGCATCGGCGCCTGCGCAGAACGAGCGCCCTTCTCCCCGAAGCACGATGGTACGCACGTCTTCAGTAGCGGCGAGAGCAAGGAAGGCCTCCGTCAGCTCGCCGATCATGCCGGCGTTGAAGGCGTTGTGCACCTCTGGGCGATTGAGACACACCACCGCGACGTCGCCCTCCCGGGTCAGCCGGATGGTCTGATATTCAGCCGTGGTCATCAGCTCCTCAACCTCGTGGCTTCTCATTCAACCAGCAGCTCAGGCCGTTGGACTTCATTTGCTCCGGTCTGGGCCGCTGGAGGCCTACATTCTGAAGACGCCGAATCTCGTCGGAGGAACCGGAGCATGTGCAGCGGCGGCGATGCCGAGACCCAGCACCGTACGCGTGTCGACCGGGTCGATGATGCCGTCGTCCCACAGTCTGGCGGTGCTGTAGTAGGGAGAGCCTTCGCGCTCGTAGTCCTCGATGATGGGCCGGGTAAAGGCTTCCCGCTCCTCATGGCTCATGCTTCGCTGCCGGCGCTCGAGATTGTCCAGCCGCACCTGCAGCAGGACGCTGGCTGCCTGCTGTCCTCCCATGACCGAGATCCTGGCGTTGGGCCACATGTAGAGCTGCCTGGGACCGTACGCCCTGCCGCACATGCCGTAGTTGCCGGCGCCGAAGGAGCCTCCGATAATCACGGTGAACTTAGGGACCTGGGCGTCGGCGACGGCGGTCACCATCTTGGCGCCGTCCTTGGCGATGCCGCCCGCCTCATACTGCCGTCCCACCATGAAGCCGGTGATGTTCTGGAGAAACACCAGTGGAATCCGACGCTGCGCGGCCAGCTCGATGAAATGCGTTCCCTTCAGAGCGCTTTCGGAGAACAGGATGCCGTTGTTCGCCAGGATGGCCACGGGGTAGCCCATGATGCGCGCGAACCCGGTCACCAGCGTGGTGCCGTACAGCTCTTTGAACTCGTGGAACCGGCTGCCGTCGACGATGCGGGTGATGACCTCGCGGACATCGTAGGCCTTGCGCGAATCCACGGGCACGATGCCGTGGAGCTCCTGCGGATCATGCTTTGGTGGTTCCACATCCGCCACATCCCAGGGCGGCGCAGGCGGCGGGCGGTTGAGGTTGGCAACGATCGAGCGCACGATCCGGAGGGCGTCGGGATCGTTCTCGGCGTAGTGGTCGGACACGCCCGAGACGCGGGTGTGGACGTCGGCGCCTCCCAGCTCTTCCGCCGTGACCGTCTCGCCCGTGGCCGCCTTGACCAGCGGCGGGCCGCCAAGAAAGATGGTTCCCTGGTTGCGGACAATCACCGTCTCGTCGCTCATGGCCGGCACGTAAGCCCCGCCGGCCGTGCAGGACCCCATGACGGCGGCGATCTGGGGAATGTCCAGCGAGGACATGACGGCCTGGTTGTAGAAGATGCGGCCGAAGTCGTCCCGGTCCGGAAATACCTCCGCCTGCAGGGGCAGGAAGGCTCCTCCCGAGTCCACCAGATAGATGCACGGCAGCCGGTTCTCCTGAGCCACCGTCTGCGCCCGCAGGTGCTTCTTCACGGTGAGGGGAAAGTACGTTCCGCCCTTCACGGTGGCGTCGTTGGCGATGAGAACGCATAGGGTGCCTTCCACCATTCCCAGACCGGTGATGATGCCGGCCGACGGCGCTTCTCCCTGGTACATGTCCCACGCGGCCAGAGGGCTCAGCTCGAGGAAGGCGGAGTCTGGATCGACGAGGGTCTCTATACGCTCCCTGGCCGTCAGCTTGCCACGTGAGCGGTGCCGCGCGACGGCATCAGGGCCACCGCCCTGTTGGACCTCCCTGAGCCGATCACGGAGCTGCTCCAGGAGTACGAGGTACTGACTCCGGTTGGCGCAAAACACGGCTGATTCACGATTGACGCGCGTCTCGAGAACCCGCACCGAGTCAGCTCAACTCTGATTCCGCCTCTTCTCGCCGGGCGGCTCGCTGAGGTCTGGAGAGATGAAGCCGTCGCATGACGCGAACGCCACGGCGCGCGACGTCGTCAGCGTGGTAATTGTGGAGCTGCCCGCCGACCCGCTGCAGCAGATTGTCTCGGGCCACCCTGTCCGCCACGATGATGGCGTTCGCGATGGCCTTGGCGCGCGACTTCCCGTGGGCGTTGATGACCACGCCGTTGACGCCCAGCAGCGGCGCGCCTCCGTACTCCTCATAGTCCAGGCGCCGCTTGATGCGGCGGAGCGCCGGCTTCATCAGGGCGGCGCCGCCGCGGGACAGCACATCCCGGTTGACCTCGCCCCGTATGAGATTAAAGATCTCCTGCGCCACGCCCTCGGCCGTCTTGAGCAGGATATTTCCGGTGAAGCCGTCGGTCACGACGATGTCGACCGCCCCTTCGAAGACGTGGGTCGCCTCGATATTCCCCACGAATTCGAGATCGGTCCTGATGAGAAGGTCGTATGCCTTGCGGGTCAGGCTGGACCCCTTGCCGTCCTCGGTGCCGTTGTTCAAGAGACCGATACGCGGCGAGCTCATGCCGTGGGCCACCTGCATGTAGGCCGCGCCCATCACCGCGAACTGCAGCAGGTACTCGGGCCTGACCTCGCTGTTGGCGCCGATGTCGAGGACGAAGGTGTGGCCGTTGCGGGTAGGGATCTCGCCTCCGTAGGCCGGTCGCAGGACTCCCGGCTGTCGGCCCCAGTCGAAGAGGGCTCCGGCCATGATGGCGCCGCTGTTCCCGGCCGAAACGGCGGCGTCCGCCTCTCCGCTCGACACCATGCCGATGGCCCGCGCCAGCGATGAGTCCGGCCGCCGGTTGATCGCCGTGGGCGGCTCGTCCATGCCGATGACGTCACCGGCCTCGACCAGGCGCATGGGGTCATCAGGTTCGAGCAGTGGTCGCACTGCTTCGGGCCGGCCTACCAGGACCACCTTGACACCCCGGTTGCTCGCCAGCCTGGCTCCCTGGACGACTTCCACAGGGCCGTGATCGCCACCCATGGCGTCGACGGCGACGGTGACCGATGACTTGTGGCCATTAACCGACACAGCTCACGTCCTCTCACGCCGGACCCGCCGCATCGGCATCTTCAGATCACTGCCAGAGCCACTCGCGGCAGGGGCTTTCCATTCGCTGCTGGCCTTCGCCTAACTATAGCCGCTGACGGCTCTGCGCAAAGGGTGGTCCCACGGGCCAGCCACTCAGCCTCGGACCAGAGAGGCGTTACGCTGTGACGCCGCCAGGCGAATGTACATGCGATCAGATGCCGTCTATGGCAGAGTCTATGTCACGACTCGGCCAAGATCTGCTGAAGTGCCGACACCTAAGTCTCAGAAGCATCGCGAGCGGTCCAGCCCCCGTAGTCCAGGCATCGCGAGCACTCGGAACATAGACGGCCTAAAGGCCTGGACTACAGGGTGGGCGGACTCACCATGGCTGGGCGTTACACGGCTCCGCAGTCCAGTTCCCGCATGCCGTGGCCGGCACCACAAGGAACAAAAAAAGTGACGACTAGGGGCAGGCGGCTGAAGCAAGTAAGAAGGGTCACCGCGGCCAGCGCAGCCGGAGGGTTTCCGGAACAGGCATTCAGGCCGTCAGTCTCGCGCTTACATGATGGTCGTGCCGCCGCCCCCGATGGGCTACAACGGCGGCGAGGGAAGACTCCTGATCAACGCGGCTGAGGAAATGAAAACAGTCGGGGGGTGTCCCACCGGCATCGTGCCGCCCGGGCTCAGCTCGTAATCACAACCTTGGTATGCCGTTTGGTGCCGTAGTTTCCCTTCTCTACGATCCGGTAGGTGCCCGGGCCCGTTCCGGCGGGCACGGGGAAGTGCGCATTCATCACCGGGCTATGGCCGCCGAAGCTGCCGATGTCGTCGGCCGTTATGGTCGCCTCCAGCGTCTTGGCGAAGTACACTTTGACCGTCTCATAGGGCTGGAACCGCGTGCCCCACACCGTGAGCCACTGGCCGTTGTGGATCTGGGCCAGCGAAAGGCGGCCCGGCTTGACGAAGGCGCCCGGCTTCGGCAGCTTGTCGCCCGGCACGCGCTCCCAGTTCTGCAGCCAGGTGAGGTACGCGGCCCTGGCGTACTGCTGGGATCCGGAGATGACCGACCAGCGCATGAGCGCGCCCGCGATTGCGCTGTAGTCGACGGTCTTGCACTTCCCCGACCCATCCCTTTCGGGACAGGTGGGGCCCGTTCGATCGTCTCCTTGCCGGTTCATCGTACCGTTCTTGTGGACCCGCGACAGCTCCCAGGCTTCGCCCTTGGCGACCGTCTCGTAGACGGATTTGTAGATCGAGGTCCCTGAGACGAGCATGAGGTAGCGCGTCCCGTAGACAAGCCCGATCGCCTGGTAGGTGGAGTCGTGTCCTCGGTTCTCGGTCCATACGCCGTTGGCCTGGGTCATGCGCATGCCCTCGCGCGCATACATGGAGGCCCACCCTTTGAGCCTCTTGCTCGAGGTCATCTCGCCTGTCGATTGGAGCGCGATGGCGGCCTCGAAGAAGCGCTCTTCCTTACCGCCGTCGTCGATATGACCCGGCTTTCGATACCATGACTTGACCATGTAGCGGACGGCCTTCTTCAGCTTCGAGATTTGCCAGTCGACGTGTTTTACCGTTGCGGCGCCGAGGCTCTTCTCCTTGGTCCAGCTCTTCAGCACCAACAGCGCCGGCCCTGCTTCCGCCGCGAACATGGCAGTGCCGTGAAACAGCCCATGGGAGCCGGGGAAGGAGCCGTTCCGGGCCTCCCGATTGAACCCGAAGTCAAACATCTTGAGGCCGGTCCGAATCAGCGCGTCATTCTCGTGCAGGACGCCGGCGATGACGTCAGGACTCCCGTACCGCTGATCCTCGATATACCAGTTGGACCGAGACGAGCCGACGTTCTGGAGGTAGGCGCCGTCGGACGCCGGCGTGATCTTGGCGTAGCGATACTGGACGTTGAAGACCGCGTCGCTCGTCTCCATCCGCAGAAAGGTCTGCACAGCCTGGGGCAGCGCCGGATTTATGGCATACGGCTTCTCGCCGCTGTTGTCGGCCAGCGCGAGACGCGCCGGAAGCGCCTGCAGCAGCAGCGCCAGAAGCACAATCAAGATCAGGAGTACCGATGGCTTGAGACCGCGGCTTGTCCTCCGTGGCGGAGCCTTCTTCAGGATGAGCGTGTGCGAAGTTTCACGGGGCATGGTTGACAGATCCTCCAACGGTCGCATGGTACAATGTTATGTCTTATAGCACCGCGGCGACTGCCCCTCAATGGCCTCTTCCGGAGCCGTGTTTGGGGCCGCCGGCGTGTGGTCAATTATCGTCGAGGGGTGGAGCTGACTGATGGAAGCCGCCGGTAGGATAGATCCGGTCTCGATCGACCAGGAGATGCGTGAGTCGTATCTCGACTACGCCATGAGCGTCATCGTCTCACGCGCGCTGCCGGACGTCCGTGACGGTCTGAAGCCGGTACACCGGCGTCTCCTCCATGCCATGAACGAGATGGGCCTGACGTCGAGGGCCGGCTATCGCAAGAGCGCGGCCGTGGTGGGCGAGGTGTTGGGCAAGTACCATCCCCACGGTGACGTGGCGCTTTACGACACCCTGGTCCGTCTGGCGCAGGACTTCAACATGCGCTACCCGCTCATCGACGGGCAGGGCAACTTCGGCTCCGTGGACGGTGACTCGGCCGCCGCCATGCGCTACACGGAGTGCCGTATGGCGGCCATCACCGACGAGCTGCTGGCCGACATCGACAAGGACACCATCGACTGGGAGGACAACTACGACGGCACCCAGCGTCAGCCCACCGTACTTCCAGCCAGGCTTCCGAACCT
>DASRCF010000250.1:0-7735 GCA_035653255.1 Chloroflexota bacterium | reverse complement strand
GGATTCGCCGCCGCGCTGCCGTTCGGCGACCTCGACGCCGCCATGCTGGAGCTCGACCGCGCGCTCATCCAGCTCAACGCGCTGGGAGTCCAGGTCTACACCAACGTCCTGGGCGTGCCCCTCGACGACCCTCGCTTCGAGCCACTCTTCCAGAGACTCGAAGCCGCCGGGCGAGCCGCCTGGCTGCACCCGATCCGCGGCGCGGACCGGACCGACTATCCATCCGAGCCCCGTTCCGACTTCGGGCTCTGGTGGTCTCTCGGCTGGCCCTATGAGACGGCTGCCGCACTGAGCCGGTTGGTCTATTCGGGCCACATGGAGCGGCACCCGAACCAGATCGTGATTGCTCATCACGGAGGTGGCGTGGTGCCCCACTTCGCCTCCCGCCTCGCCATGGGTCCGGGAGCCCGGCAGGTCCAGGGGCGGCTTGCGGCGCCGGTGCTCGACTATTTCCGCCGGTTCTACGTCGACACGGCGCTGTTCGGCGCTCCGCACGCGGTGCGCTGCGTCCTCGACTTCTGCGGTCCGGACCACGTTCTGTTCGGCACCGACGTGCCGCTGGGACCGCCAAACGCGGTCGAGGCGACCATCGCCGACATCGAAGCGTCCGGGCTGTCCGCGGATGAGCGGGAAGCGGTCTATGCGGGAAATGCCGAGCGCCTGCTCGGGTTGCCCACGCGTTCCTGAGCAGGCCATAAAGCAACCGGGCGCCGCCGGCAGATGGAGGGCCGGGGGCGGTTTCTCGTGCGGGCTCTTGCCGGTAGGCTGATCAGCAGATGCCGCGCGCGAACGGCCTGCGACCCGCATGGTGGCGACCACCCTGTCTCTGACTGCTCGTGGCCGCTGCCACACAGCGCCAGCGAACCGTCAGTCTATCGCCCGCCTGATCGATTCCCACACCGCGCATCAGTCGCCCGGGCTTGGCCACCGTCAGGTAGGAGGAGGAGTTGCCTCCGTGAACGAGAACGTGGCCGTTGTCGAACCTCAGCAGGACGAGCACGTTTGTTCCCGTCGCGGTGAAGACATGGCTCCGCAGCTTCTTCACCGTCTCGGTTGAGGTTGCACTGCCGCTGCATCCGGAGACGCAGACCCGCGTAACCTTCCACGTGCCCAGCAGGCCCGAGCCGGTGCTGGGCGCCGCAGACAGCACGGTGCCGAGCCCGAAGGCAAAGAGGACTCCAATGAGGATGGCGGTGGGTAGAAGGTGTCGCAAGCGTAACGTATTCATGATTCGACCTCCATGATGTATTGGCTGGCTTGATGAAGATTCATAGCTCTGCCGGCATGCCAGGCGGCGGCGAAGACGTCCTCCCCGAGAACCTCGTTCAGCTTCTCCAGGCTCCGATCGTAATCGGCTCGTTCAATTGACCGCAGCGGATGCCGAATTGCGTCCCGCAAAGCGGAGGCGGCCCCAAAGATCTGGGCGGCGACCTCCGGCTTCCCCTCTCGCTGCGCAACCGCCGCAAGTCCCTCCAGACACACCGCGCTCCGCCACCGGTCGCCGACCTGCACATAGCGGGCAAGGCTTTCCTCGTATGCCTCCCGCGCGAGGGAGACCTCGCCCTGCTGCAACAAGAGCCCTGCCATGGCACTTTGCGCGTCCGCCATTCCCCACACGTCGCCGAGGCTGCGTCGTAACCCCAGGCTTTCCTGGAAGAGCTCCACTGCTGCGCTGGAGTCTCCGGCCTCGGCCGTCACCTCACCGAGATTGTCCAGGACGATGGCCGCCGTCCACAGATCGCCAATCTGCCGGGCCAGCTCGAGGCTATGGCGGTACCGCTCCATCGCCTCAGCAATGTCACCGCCCTCCCGCGCCGCCGCCCCGAGATTGTTGAGGGACAGGCTCATCCCCCAGCCATCCTCCTGAGACGTGAATACCTCGAGTCCCTTCTGGTAGCACCCAACCGCCTCGAGGACGTCACCCTTGTTGCGTGCCACATTCCCGAGCACGTTTTGGGAAAGAGCTTCGATGCCCGGCTGCCCCCATGCGACAGCGAGCTGTAGCCCTTGTCGCGCGAGCGTTTCGGCCTCGTCGTAGTCACCCTGGTCGCTTGCAAACGCCGCGGCCCAAACCAGCGCGGCCGGCACGCCCGCTGCCTCCTCACCGGGTAAACCGGGATCGGCCGGAAGCAGACCCGCCAGCCACGTGCGGGCTTCCGTGAGATGGCTTCGCGCATAGCAAAAGCGCGCCAGACCGGTTGCGATTCTCAGGCCTCTTCCCCTATCCGCTGTCTCCACGCACCACGCGAGAGCCGCGCGGATGTTCTCCAGCTCTTCGTCAACACGGGCCAGCCAGACTGCCTGGTCTGCGCCCAGCAGCTCCGGCTCGGCTTTCCGGACGAGCGCCTCAATCCATGCGGCATGAGCGTTCCTCACTTCCGCAGCATCGGCCCGACCGTCGAGCCGCTCTCGGCCGTAGTCGCGGATAGTTTCCAGCAGCGTAAGCCGCGCTGCCTGCCCTGGCCTCGCGTCTCGTCGCACGAGACTGGCGTCGACCAGGGTGGCCAGCTGGTCGAGCACCGGTTCTTCGGGATTCCACGGCAGCAGTTCCGACACATCCTCTACCGCCTCAATCGTGCAGCCACCGGCGAAGCAGGACAGGGCACAGAACAGATGCTGCTGCTCCGCGGTGAGCAGGTTGTAGCTCCAGTCGATGGTGGATCGGAGGGTCTGATGGCGTTTAGGCGCGTCACGGCGCCCGCCACGGAGGATCTGCAGCGGTCGGGTGAGCTGTTCCGCCATGGCTCCCGGTGGCAGGATGCGGGTTCTCGCCGCGGCCAGCTCGATGGCCAGAGGCAGGCCGTCCAACCGACGGCAGATCTCGCCTATTGCGGTGAGATCCTCGGGATCGAGCTCCGTCTGCCCGGCCTGTGCCGCTCGACGAACGAATAGCTCCACGGCGGGGGAGCACCGGGAACCAAGAGATTCCGCGGCGCCCCCGTCCGGGAGTGCCAGCGGATGGATCTCGTATACATGCTCGCCCTGGATGCGCAGGACGACACGACTCGTCACCAGGACCACGACCCGAGGGCAGGAAGCGACGATTCTGCTGATCAGCGGTGCGGCTTCCACCACCTGCTCGAAGTTGTCGACGACGAGGAGCGTTTCTGAGTCGCGCAGGACTTCGACCAGTGCCTCTTCGGCTCCGGCCGCCCCCGGCTCTCGCAGGCCGAGATCCTCGGTCAGTCGAGGCGCCGCGAGTTTCGGATCGTCGACATCCGCCAGGGAGACCAGACGGCCGCCCTCGCGGAACCGACTGCCGGCGGTCTCCACGAGCTGGAGCGCCAGAGCCGACTTGCCCACACCACCGGGGCCAGTCAGCGTGACGATGCGGTCTCCATCTCCGAAGATCAGAGACTCCAAGTCCTTCAGCTCGCGTTCTCGGCCGATGAGCTGTTCGCCGCGTTGGCCCCTTTGGACCTCCGGACTTCCGGCTGTAGTCGCCTGGGCAGTGCCCAACCCTGGCCGGCCGATCCGGCGGCCGGCATCCTCCAGCCGCCGGCGCTCCTCCTCCTCGAGCTGCAGTGCCTCCAGCAGCATGAGCAGCGTTCCGCGTCGCGGGACGTGACGCGAGCCCCGCTCGAGGTCGCTGATGCCCCGCACGCTGAGCCCGGCGCGCTCGGCAAGCTCTTCCTGAGTCAGCCCGGCGAGCATCCTGGAACGCCGCAAAAGATCGCCAAACTCAGACGCCGCCCTGTCGTCCACAGGTCAATCGTAGCGCGAGAGGCGCAAGCCCTTCGGCTTTTTGCCGGTCATTTTGCCGGTGAATGCGTGTGTTTTTCATGGTCAGATCGGCGATTTTCGACGATGCTGTTCATGTGCTCCTGAGGAGCAACAAACAACAAAGAAAGGATGACAGACATGAACTTCCACAGCAACACCGGAAACAGCAGCAATGAAAGGAACACCATCGTGAGCAAGCTCTTCCAACTCCACCGACCCGTCATCTTCGGCCTCGCAGTTGGTGCAGGCATTATCTCCATGAACGCCACCGCCGGGCAGACGGCAATCGCCGCTCCCACCCCTCAGACCCACGCAGCGCACGTCACTCCGCACCGAGCCGCCGCCCACCATGCCAGAGGCATCAATTGGTACGCGGTCTTTGCCGGCACCTGGATCGGACGCGCGTTCGGTGACACCGGAGCCTGCGGAACCGAATACGGCCAGATGACTACCACGGCCAATCAGACCGTCGTCTACAGCGTTCGATCGGAGAATTGCGCCTGGTTCTCAGTCTGGGGCAAGTTCTACGCAAAGGGGTCCTACATCCACACCTACTGGACCGGCGCCAGCTGCGCCCCCGAGTGCGCCACGCACTACTGGACCACCGAGTGGTTCCACGTCATCAACCGGAACACGATCGAGTACGCCGACAGCGGCCAGACCTACCTCTACCACCGGGTTAAGCACTAGAGACAAGCTCGTCAAGAGTTCAGGAGGCGGCGCGCTACGAGCGCGCCGCCTCTCTGCGTCTGGTGCGGCGACCGGCCTACAACAGCGGGGGGCCGTCGATTTCGGAGTCGAAGTCGAGGAAGAGTTGCTCCAGCCCTTCCCTTCCGCGGTCCTTCACCGGGAGGCCGGCCATTCGCTCCAGGAACTTCTCGATTCCACCCGGAACCACAAAGAAGAACATCTGGCCCTCATCCGGCCCCACGCTGGCGAATGTGTGGCTGGTGTTACGAGGCGCGGAGACGAACAACCCTGGGCCTCCCTCGACCACTCGCTCTCCTATCTTGAATCGATAGGTGCCTTTGAGGACATAGTAGTACTCGTCGTGCGCATGGTGAGTGTGGAGCGGAGGGCCGCCTGGCCCGGGGTTGGTGCATACGGCTGCCGATATCGAGGCCCGAGTTGCCGCCGCCGGCGCCACAACTCGTACATGCAGCTCGTCGATAACCGTTCCTTCGTCAGGTTGGACGACCAATGGTTCTGCGGGCACTGCGGTCTGCGTCGTCATCATTGCCCCTTTACCTCAATGGAGCCGGCGCTTCGGGATAGGCGAAGTCCACGGCCACGTACGGTTCGTCGCCCACGGTCCACATGTCATGGCCGGGACGTATGTCGAAGGCGTCGCCCGAACTGATCTCTCGCTCGGTTCCGTCGCTCATGCGAATTCCTGCGCGGCCGGACAGCACATATCCCGTGTGGGGGATCTCGCAGAGGTCCGTGCCCACCACGGGCTTGACGTGCTCGGTCCAGCGGAACCCGGGCTGAAACGTCGCGCGGTGAGCCGTTACGCGGCCCAGCTTGACGGTATCAACCCGAGCGTAATCCCCGACCGGCATCGTCTCGTCCGGAACTTCAAAACTCTTCACGTTCAGCCCGGCGATCTGTGTGGTCATTTTGGCCTCCGAATGTTGATCTGCTCAGTACACAGCGTATCCTGGGAAGCCGGCGAGGTCGTCCCCCGGAAGGGATATTTTTCGCCACCAAGGGGGATATGCTATGGATACGACAGTACGGCCAAATCATGCCTGCGTTTGGATCTCGCGACCGGCGCAACCACCCGATCCCGACAGCCCTTATCCCTGCGCCACCACCCATGCGGCCACCTGGGAGCGCGATCCAAACCCCAGCTTGCCCAGGATGTGCTTCACGTGGAGCCGGGCCGTCCCCTCGGTGATGAACAGCGCCGCCCCGATCTGCCGGTTGGTCATCCCTTGGGCGACCAGAACCGCGACCTCTCGCTCTCGCGGGGTCAGGGCCACGCCCTGCCCAGCCTCCCGGACTCCGTCGGTGCTGCGCTTCGGCAGGGCCTCATCCAAGATCTCGGTGATCGACGCGGCCCTGCCTCGTCTCCAGAACGTCGAGAACTTTGGCTCATCCATCTGCTCTCGGACCCTTGCCATGCTCGCCTCGTAATCCCCGCTGTTGGCGGGCCAAATGGTTGCCTCGACGTGCTGCCTGAGCGCTTCCGCGGCTCCAAACAACCAGGTTGCCTTTCCCGGCTGCTGCATTGCGCCGGCGGCCGCGGCCACCCCCGTCAATGCATCCGCCATTCCACGTTGATCACCCTGATCGGTGAAAAGGCCGAGGCTCTCCTGGAAAAGCTGAAGCGCCTTGCGCACCTCTCCCCTCCGTATCGCCAGCCAGCCGAGATTGTGCAGGAGGCTCGGTACCGTTCCTTGCAGTCCTTGTCGGCGCAGTCGGGAGAGGCTTTCGCGGTAACACCGCTCGGCCAGATCGTCCTCGCCGGCGGCCCGCGCGAGGTCTCCAAACATGTTCAAGGCTTGAGCCGTGCCCCAGTCGTCGCCCAGCTCCTGCCAACGCCTGACGTTTCGCTCGCCGGCCTCCTCGACCGACGTTTCGCCCCGTGCCAGCTGCAGATAATCCAAACCCATGAGCGCCATAGCGAGTCCCCAACGGTCGCCGGTCTCCTCGAACAGCCCCACGCTCTCCTCCACATTGCGGCGGGCATTGGGATGATCGATGGCCATGGGCAGGGATTGGAGGGTGTACGCCAGCCACCGCTTGTCCCCCATCCGCCGCCACTCGGCCTCGCTTTCCTCCGCGCGCCTGCGCGCCAACTCACCATGACCGGTCGACCATGCCAGCTCACAAGACATGTAGAGGGTCTTGGCTCGAGCTTCGCTACTGGTCCTCGCGGATTTTGCCAGCAGTGATTCCAGCCAGGTCAGTCCCTCGCTTGCCTCACCCCGAAAGTTCCAATACCATCCGAGAGCCGCCGAAGCTCTGAGTGCGGCCTCAACCTCGGTCTCGGCGCCGGCACTGCGAGTCCAGCCCAGTGCCACTCGAAGATTGTCCTGCTCCGCCGCCAGCTGCCTCAGTGCTCGATTCCGCTCTGGACCTCCGCTCATCAGAGCCTGCTCCAGCCCTGCCGCCATCTCCAGGAAGAATGTGGCGTGCCGTCGCTGGAGGTCACCGTCCTCCCGGCGGTCTTTGGCCAGGTCCCAGGCATACTGTCGAACCGGTTCCAGCAAGCGAAAGCGGGCACCTTCCTCGTGCGGCTCGATCAGAGATTTCTCGACCAGTTTCGCCAGAACCGGCATGATGTCAGCCCTTGCCAAATCCGAGCCGCTTCCGATCTCCTCGGCCGCTTCAACCGGGAATGAGCCGGCGAAGACGGCCAGCCGCCGGAACAGGGCCTGTTCTTCGGCCGTCAGCAGGCCGTGGCTCCAAGCCAGCGCCGCCCGCAGGGTCTCTTGGCGCGGCAGGGTTCGGTCGCCCCCGGCCAGAACCCGCAGCGCATCGTCGAGGCGAGCCGCGATCAACTCCGGTGTCAACGCACCCATCTGCGCCGCCGCCAGCTCGATCGCGAGCGGAAGGCCCTCGAGCCGCCGGCAAATGGCGCCTACGGCCGCCGAACTTGAGTCGCTCAGCCTAAAGTCGGGCTTGCGTGCCCGCGCCCGCTCGAGAAACAGCGCCACTGAATCAACTGTGGCCAGGCCCTCCGACGTTGCCGCTGCAGGCCCCTCAGTGGCCAGCGGTGGGACCCGGAGCGTAACCTCGCCGGGAATGCGCAGCGGCTCGCGGCTGGTGGCCAGGACCCGCAGCCGGGGACAACCGCGCAGCAGCGTATCGACCAGTTGCGCGCATGCTCCGATGACGTGCTCGCAGTTGTCGAGGACCAGAAGCATCCGGCGTGGCGCCAGTGCGGTCACCAGCACGGCTTGAAGCTGCTTGTCCGGCGCTCCTCGAACACCTGCAGCGCCGGCCACGGTCCGCGCCACCAGGCTCGAATCGGCGACCGGTGCCAGCTCCACTAGCCACACGC
>DASRCF010000249.1:0-3110 GCA_035653255.1 Chloroflexota bacterium | reverse complement strand
CCTTCTTGGTCTGTGCCCAGTTTGTCCGGGTACAAGAAAAAGGTAGCTGCCAGGGGCTGAGAAAACCCTGAAAGGCTGAGCTCTGATCCTGAGAATCGCCTGGGAACGGGGTAACGCCTACGCGGTCTCGGCGTGATCCGCGATGTAGTAGCCCACACCGGCCTGACTGTGAATGTAGCGCGGCGAGGCCGGATCGGGCTCGATCTTGTTGCGTAGGTAGCGCACGTAGGTCCACAGGTAGTCGACCTCGTCGCGATACTCGGGTCCCCACACGCGGGTCAGCAGCTCGTCATGCAGGAGGACACGGTCGCGGTTGGCAGCCAGCTCGTAAAGCAGTCGGTACTCCGTCGGAGTCAGGTGAATGGGTCGGCCATTTCGTTCGACCCGCCGACGGGCGGGAAAGATGGTCAGCTCACCGAAGCTGATACGGGCAGTGGCCCCGCTCTGCCCGACCTCCATTCGACGCAGCGCCGCTCGAACACGGGCCAGAAGCTCGCGTGGACCGAACGGTTTGGTCAGGTAGTCGTCCGCGCCCAGGTCCAGCCCACGCACCTTGTCGGCCTCCTCACCCTTGGCTGTCAGCATGATGACAGGCACGTTGGAGAACTCCCGCAGACGGCTCAGCAGTGTGAACCCATCCATTCCCGGCATCATCACGTCCAGCAGCACCAGATCCGGTGACTCCATCTCGGCCGAAACCAATCCTTCCTCTGGCGCCTGTTCCGTGCGTACCGTGTAGCCGACACGCTCGAGGTTGAGGCGAATCAGGCGCAGCATGCGCACGTCGTCGTCGATGGCAAGGATGGTCTCCGAGCCTCGAGGGACCGCGCTCACACGGTCCTGCGTCTCGTGGCAGCTCCAGGCAGACCCTCTGTCACGGCTCCAACACGGTCCGGGTACGGCGCCTCGACCGGCGACACGGGCAGCGTGAAGCGGATCGCCGTTCCCCTTCCGCTGCTCTCAGCCCGGATTCGCCCGCCATGGGCCTGCACGATCCCCTTGCATATCGCCAGCCCGAGACCCGTGCCCTGACTGCGACGGGAGAGCGAGTTGTCGACGCGGTAGAAGCGGTCGAAGACGTGCTCGAGGTCCTCGGAGGCAATGCCGATACCATCGTCCGCGACGGTGACCTCGACCTGGTCGCCGCTCTCGAGAAGACGGCCCGAAACCGTCACCGTGGTCCCGGTCGGAGAGTACTTGGCAGCATTCTCGACCAGGTTGACCAGAACTTGGGAGATTCGGGCGGAATCGGCATCGACCGGCGGCAGGCCATCGGCAAAGGCGACGGTGTAGGTATGGGGTGCGAGATCTGGGTGCGCGGAGACACGCTCGCATACCGCCGCCGCCACTCTCGGCAGCAGGACCGGCTCGCGGTTCAGCGTCAGCATTCCCGTTCCCAGCCGTGACAGGTCGAGGAGGTCTTCGACCAACGCCGAGAGCCGGTCGCTCTCCTCGTCGATGACCTGAATCAGGTCGCGCCTGGTGGCTTCATCCCAGTTGTTGTCGAGCAGCAACGTGGCGGCATAGCCTTTGATCGAGGACAGAGGCCGGCGCAGCTCGTGCGAGACGACGCTGATGAACTCGTCCTTGAGGCGGTCGACCTCGCGGAGCGCCGTGGCCTCGGCCGCCTGATCCATCAGCTGAGCGTTGTCGACTGCCGCGGCGAGCTGCAGTGCCAGCTCATTCAGTGCGGTGATCTGCTCCTCCGGCAAGCGCTCTCCACCCGAGGCGTCCATGTTGCCGACGGCGACGAATCCCATGGTCTGGCCGCGCAATCGGACGGGCAGCACGGCGTACGAGCCGCCAGAATAACAGATGCAACCTGACTCAGAGTCCTCGGGGCAGTCGCAGCAAGGGGCAAGCTCCACGGCCGCCGGCACCGTCCTCATTCGTTCGAGCAGCGCCGAGGCACCCGGCTCCGTGACATCGGAGCCGGCAGAATGCAGGCAGATCTCGTGGCCGGCGGGCTTCACGGCGACGGCGAGCCGGCGTCCCGGTACGATTCTCTCCAAACCAATGAGGGCAGACCCACAGATCGAGTCCAGATCACTGTTGGCACTGATGGATCGAGTGAGGTCATTGAAGATCCGGAGCCGGTCCGCCTTGGCTTCGTTCTCCCGTGCCTGCTTCGACAGCTGGCGGGAGGCGCCGCGCACGATGGTGAAGAGCGAGAGATAGAGCACCAGGAAGGCCCCGCCGACCCCAAAGATCACGAACTTCCGGATCGAATCGAGCTTCGGCTCGACCATGGCCATATTGTGATAGATCTCATACGCGCCGATGACCCGGCCGGTATGCCTCGGGCCCTGCCATATCGGAACGTAGGTCTGCAGCAGCTGTGGTCCAAAACGCCGCTCGTCGACGTTCTCCGGCTGGTTGACGCTGGAGACGTTGGCGACGGTGCGGCCGTGCAGAGCCGCCGCCAGGTCGTCGTCAACCGGAAAGCGGCGTCCTACGATCCTCGGATCGTCCGAGTAATAGACGATGCCCCGCGTGTTCCAGATCTTGATCCGGACCACGCCGTTCTCGCTCTGCTTAACGACCGCCACAAGCCCCGCCAGGTTCCGTTTGGCCGCAGGGGTCACCGGCCTGGCCAGGACCTGAGGCGTCAGGTGCCGCCAGAGCAGGGCATCGACAACGGTGCCGCTCTCCTGGGCCTGGTTGCTGAGCATGTCGGTGATCAGCCGTCCCTGCAGTGTCCAGCCGAAGGTCAGAGCGATCAGCGCGCAGATGGCGAAGCTCACCAGGGAGAACCTGGTCAGAAGGCTGTGTCGAAGACGGTTCATCATTCCTGAGTAGGCGCGGCGATGCCCGCGTTTTGGCGCGCCCGTCCTCCGCTAATAGTACGCTCCATGGTTGCAAAATGGCACGCGATGGGGAAGTTTCGAGTGTCGGGTTTCGGGTTTCGGGCACCCATTAACTGCTCATCCCAGCTCGTGCCGCTGATCGAGATGCCGAAACTCGCCTGCTCCGCAGACGGACGGCCACATTTCACTGAGGTTCGCCAACCGTCCAACTCGAAACTCGAAACCCGACACTCGAAACTCTCTTGATAGACTCGATTGTCTGGCCCGCTCCTCATGCCGGTGCATCCGCTCGGTTCGAGTGGA
>DASRCF010000248.1:0-2421 GCA_035653255.1 Chloroflexota bacterium | reverse complement strand
TCACGCCGCCCCTCCTGCCAGTCTGCATTGGGCGGTCATCTACCCTCTCCACCATTCCGCCGGGCTAGAGGGCCGCCGAAAATGCTCGGGCTGTATCCACCTGGACCGGACGAGACGTGCCGTGTTGCGATCCTTGGCAGTCCGTGCGATTCGCCCATAACGAGGCTCTCGGACGATGTTGCTCGGCTCGGCCATCCTTGCCGGAGCAACGCCCGGCTAGCCCGACGGCGTCCCGGCGAGTCGGTCGGTCAGGCGCAGAGCCCACGCCAAGCCTCGGAGCTACGCTTCCGCTGGCGGAACTACGGCGGAGGTAGGACCATGAAGTCAGCGAGACCGCGATGACCCTTCTTGGCGTCGATGCCCTCCCGATGACGAGCTTCATCGTTTTCATGCTGCTTTTTCCCTTGGGCGGCTGGTATCTCGGTCGCGGAAAGGGCCGGGGCGTCGAAGGCGCGTTGCTCGGCCTCTTCCTGAGCGTCGTCGGCTGGATCCTCGTGGCCCTGCTGCCGCCCGGGAATACCGGACACCGTCGCTCGGCGCCCTAATGCTCGTAGGCAAGCTCCCCCCCGAGCAGGAGCGGTGGTTCGAGGAGAAGCGGGTCCTCAATGAGGATCTGAAGCGAGTCACCTCGTACTGCAACGACAAGATGTCTGAATCGACAGGTGCCCAGTTGAGCGAACCCTGGGACACGCCCGTGCGGATCGTTGCTTACTTCACTGAGAATCTCGCCGCCCACTTGGAGGCAATAGGGGCGCTGGTGGACCACCCGGAGAGCGTTACTGTTGAACGTTCGGTGTGCTCCCGCGTAGAGCAGGAGGACATGGCTCGCTCAGTGGCAGAGCTCACCGGGTTACCGCAATTTCGGCTCGGACGGCGAGCAGATGGCGGCATTGCGGTTCTGCTCGAAAAGCGAGATAAGGCGCTGGCGAAGGCCCTCAACAAGCGGTTTGGTAAGGCCGTTCACCTAACTGAGCATGGTGTGGCACGGGTCGCCGGCAGGTCCGGCTGACCGATGCAAGGTGCCGGTGCTGATCGGGCAACGGCTGCAAGCACGGGGGCTCCTGCATCCGCCGATCCGTCCGGTATCGATAGCCGAGGGCGGCACATAATGACACCCCGAACTTCTTCTACCGCAGGGGCGGCTAAACGCCAGATCGACGGCTCTGGGGCGAGAAAACGCTCCGGCTGCGCACACATAACACGCAGGGGGGCGTCCCCAGCACGCTGAAGCGGAGGCCAGCGGATTGCGAGTCGCACCTGTTGCCGCAATCCGCTGGTCTCCATTGTGGAACTTCCAGCTGGTCTATCGGGCCGCCCCAGCCACGTAGGCGGCAACGACATACGTGGCGTGGCGGTCCAAAGAGACCCGTCCCCGGTCGTAGCGCATCGTGGTGCGAGGATCAGCGTGCGATGCCGCCTCTTGGACGTCACGGAGCGGCACTCCGGCATCCAAAGCAGCGGTAATGAAGGCGTGTCTCAGGGTGTGCGGCCCAACCGGCTTCGTGATGCCGGCGCGGATAGCGACTCTGCGGACCATCCTGGCAGCACCATGGCGGTCGAGACGCCCGCCGGTTGGGGATAGGAAGATGGGTCCTTCGGCGCGCTCGCCGACGACCAGGTCGATGGCCCGGGCCGTTCGAGGGGCGAGCGGGAGGGTCACGACCTTTCCGCCCTTGCGAAGCACCGTCAGAGTCCGGTGCCCGCGTTCGACGCCGAGTGCTTCGACATTCGCCCCCGTGGCCTCCGACACCCGCAAGCCGTTCAGCGCCAACAGCGAGATCAGGGCGTGCTCTTCTGCCGAGCCCAGTCCGGCGGCGACCAGGAGCGCGCCGATCTCGTTCCGATCCAGTCCAGTGGCATGCGATTCGTAGTCAAGCCTGGGGCGCCGGACATGGACGGCCGGAGAATGATCCAGCAGCTCCTCTTCCACGGCGTAGCGGTAAAAGCCGGTGATGGTGCACAGCCGACGGGCAACGGTGGCCCGGGCACGGCCCCTCTCCTCGAGCTCTCTCCCGAAGCACTCGATGTCAGCTCGGCGCACTCCGAACAACCGGAGTCCTCGCTCCCGGCACCAGGCAGCGAACTGGCGCAAGTCCAGGGCGTAGGCCTCCCGGGTGAGCCCGTTGTAGCCGGCGAGGTATCCGGCTAGGGCGAAGCGCTCGACTTCGCTAAAGATCTCGTCGGACGCGACGAGTTCGGCAGACGAAGTGACGGCCATGGCGCACCTCCAGGATCGGGCCAGAGCCCGGAGCCTGGGAGCGACCGCGCCCTGGCAATGATTCACCGCGTTCACGGTAGGTCTGCCCTGGCTCCTGTCGTCTCCACCGAACCGGCGCACGATCGACTGGCAAGCCGGACTGCCAGTGAGAGCCCCGCTCACGAGCTGTAACGAGGCTGAAACACGAAGTCGACCGGGGCCCC
>DASRCF010000247.1:0-2812 GCA_035653255.1 Chloroflexota bacterium | reverse complement strand
GAGCTGATCTTCGACGTCACGTCGAAACGCCCGAATCGACAGATCGGGGCCCGAGGCGCTGTAGCTCGTGCGCTCGTACCGCGGCAGATCGCGCGACCATGGCCGGCCCTCCCGGTCCCACTTGACGCGGCCACCGTCCATTACCCGCACGTCCTCGTGGCCGTACATCTTGAAGAGCCAGAAGGTGTAGGTCGCGTACCAGTTGTTCTTGTCCCCATAGAGGACGACGGTGGTGTCGTTGGCGATGCCGCTCTCGGACATCAGCCGTTCAAAGCCTTCCTTGTCGACGAAATCACGGCGGACCGGATCCTGGAGATCGACGTGCCAGTCGAGTTTGACGGCGCCGGGAATGTGGCCGACCTCATAGAGCAGCACGTCCTCGTCGGCCTCGACCAACCGAACGTTGGGGTCGTCGAGGTGCCGCTCGACCCATTCGGTGGAGACGAGCACCTCGGGGTGGGAATAGTCCTGGAACTTGGTGTCGGGCGCCTCTGCGGTTTGCGTCATGTGTGACCTCAAGGGAAGTTTCGGGTTTCGGGTTTGGAGTTTCGGGTTGAGAGGCTTGAGTTTGAGAGTCCGGACTTTGGGGGCACGACCATGGGCAGGGCCGGGGGAGATGGGCCGACAGTACCTGCGTTCGAGGGCGCCCGGCAGAGGTTGAGGGGCGGGCAATCATCGTCTAGATACAAGAAAGGGGCCGCGTTCTCCGCGGCCCCGCACGCTATTCTCTGTGCAACATATGGGCTCTAGGCCCGCTCCTCGAAATGTTCGGAGCTAATCTCTTTGGCTCCGGCAAAACGCGCCCGGAGCCGGCGCCTGCCCCGTTTCCGGGGCGCTACCTTCCAGCCTGATAATCCCCCAACACTGCAAAGGCATCCATAGAAAGCCTCCTTTCATATGGTGTCTTCACCCTGATTATAGGCCGAAGCGCGGGAACCGTCAAGCCAGGCGGAAGTTTCGAGTTTCGAGTTTAGAGTTTCGAGTTGGGGGCCTCCAGCCGCCCGATGGACGGGCCTGCTCACGCGCCGATTCCCTGCGAGGCGGCGAACACTTCAGCTTGCCCGGCTCCTGGGACACGAGGGCGCCATCCGCGTGTACCTCCCGGGCCTGATATCCTCCAACTCGGAGTCCGAACCTCGAACCTCGCCGATGGGTGGGCGCCCGCCTGTACCTGAGGGCCTCGATGTCCTCCAATTCGAAACCCCGCCCGCACCCGGGAGTCGCGAACGGTCCGGCTGCCATCCGAGCGGGCGCACTCGTGACCTCGCGCGCCCCTACGAGACCCATGATGTTGCGTGTAGGAGCCCCAACCACAGGAGGGGCGCCCGCATGCAGCTCACGGCCGCGATGCCTCCAACTCGAAACCCGAAACTCGAAACCCCGAAACTCGAAACTCTACGATGGATGGGCGCCGGCGCCAAGGCGGTGAAAGATGGCGTGGGACTCGTCGGCCAGCCTTTTCGCGGCTGCATCATCGCCGAGATCAGACATGATGTCGCTCTTCACGGCGAGCACGCGCGCCTCGGCATAGGGATAGCTGATCGTTCGAGCCAGCTCGAGCGCCTCGTCCGCCTGTGCCACCGCGTCGTCGATCTTTCCCGACGCTCTCGAGGCCATGGCCTGAATCCTCAGAGCCTCCACCAGATACAGGGGCTGCTTTCGCGCGCGTTCCACCCCTTGTGAGGACAGATCGAGCGCCCCTGCCACATTGCCGGTCGCAAGGTGTGCCCAGGCCGCGACCGGCAGCTTGAAGCCGAGGAATCCCACGCCCTCGACGGCGGCATCGCCCTGCGGCTCATGGCTCCCGGCCGCATTCAGGACCTCGATGGCCTCGGCCGGCCGCCCTTGGGTTATCCGCAGCTCGGCCAGCAGCGCGTGTATAGACTCAATGAACTGGCGATCCTTGGCTTCTTCCCGAAGGCTGAAGGCGACGTCGAGATGCGCCTGGCACTGATCCAGATCACCCTGCCACAGCGCGAGTCGCGCCGCTTCGTCCAGTGTCGCCTGAATCCCGCTGGCGACGTCGACCGATCCCGCCAGCTCCAGACCGCGCTCGATCTGAACGCGGGCGCCCTCCCAATCTCCGTGGATGGCCAGGATGGTGGCGAGGTTTCCATAAAGGAACGTGATCGTGTCGGGATTGCCCATCCGCTCCGCCACCGCCAGGGCCTGGACGGTGTACCGTCTGGCCGCCTCCAAGTCACCGACCACCTTGGAGCTCTCGCCAGCGTTGTTCAGTGCACGAAACAGAACCACGTGATCGCCTCCCCGCTCAATCAAGGGGATGGCTTGCTCCAACAGCTGCCTTCCCTCCGGTCGGCCCAGAAGCGTGAGCGCCGTGCCTCTCCGCTCGCGGGCCTCGCCGAGCAGCCGCTGGTTCCCCGTCACGGTCGCGATGTCCTCGGCCTTCTGGGCAGCGTCGAGCACCTCAGGGCAGCGGTCCAAGACCAGGTATAGATTCGCCAGCGCTAGATGGAGCGAGGCCAACGAGTCGGACGGGCCATATGGAGTCAGAGCGTCCACCATCTTTGTGACTCGCGCGATGCCGTCTTCGAAGGTCCCCTTGTACCGATGAACCATGCCTATGCTGGCGACGAGCCGGCCGGCTGCCTCCAGGTCGTGCCGCTGCTCATGCACAGTCGCCGCGCGTTCCAAGAACCCGGCTGCCTCGTCGTAGCGGCCGACCGTCGTGAGCACGTGGCCGATCTTCTCGTCCAGCCGCGCCAGCTCCGCAGCGTCGGCGTGCCGCTGCTCCAGGCCCTCACGAGCGGCCGCGTAATCCCTGATCGCCGCGTCGCCGGCGAAGATGCCC
>DASRCF010000246.1:0-3908 GCA_035653255.1 Chloroflexota bacterium | reverse complement strand
GAGCCTGAATTTTGCCGCCATGTCCGGAGCCGAGCACGCTGTCTCGGAACCTCGGGCGGTCGCCGGACTCAGGAAGTTCCTGTTCGACAACCTCTCGTCCGTCTATCAGCTCAAGTCGCTGTACCAGTTCAACGCCAAGTTTCAGCCGGAGTGGTCGAGCCGCTACGTGGTGTATGGCGACATCCTCCGAGCTCCCAAGATGATCATGGCAGTGGTGCAGGCCGAGGATCCCATCCGCCTCTCGACGGTCACAGCGGTCTTCCGTCGCTAGAGAGGCATAGGTTGCCGGCACTTTTCGGGCAACCTCTCTCACCCAAAACTCGAAGCCAGCTCGCACCATCGGGGAGTCCGTCGACCAGTACCGGTCGGCCCGATTTGACTACGCCGCCGGGGATCGAGAGTCTGCCGCCGACTCCCGCTTAGGCTGAACTGCCGCCTGCCGCCGCTTCATCCCGATTGCCGGCAGGAACGCGAGAGCAGCCGGGACGAAGGCCACTACGTAGGCCCAGGCATTGATCATCGGAAAGGGAGCCAGGCTGCCGTTACCGACCCACAGGAAGACGAAGTCATAGAGCACCGCCGAGAGCGTCGCCGTAACACTGAGGACGAAGCCGGCCAGACGTACGGCGCCGCGACTAAGTGGCGCCAGCGTCGCCGGCCAGACCGCGTACCAGATCTTGACGTTCGCGGCCGCCAGTGCGAGGCTCCCAAATGATCCCAGGAAGAGCCCTGTAACAAAGTCTCGCGGTCTCCTCGTGGCCAGAACCAGACAGTACACGTAGAGGGGTACAAACAGGATCTGACCGAGAGTCGTGGCCGAGCCCAAAGGAACCGAGGGGATGAAGAAGCTTAAGGCCGAGCCGAAGGTCTGGAGGTGAAAGCCTCCCTCGGCCAGTGGCCTGCTGAATGTCGACCATCCCCGCCAAAATGGAGCGAAGGCGGTTATGGTAATCGCTGTCCAGCACCCCATGGCCTCGAGCCCAAGACGAAGGCGCCAGAGCCACGGAGCGGGCCGCGACAGCGCGAAGACGAGGGCCAGGGGAACCAGCGGGAAGGAGCCATATTTGATCAGACACGAGGCGAATACCAGCACCAGACCGGTGAGCAGTCTTCCCCGGACCAGCGCAAGAAGACCAAAGACGACCAGCAGCATCATGGCGATGTCGTTGTGTCCGTTGACGACGCTTTCAAACAGGGCTAGGGGGCTCCAGGCCACCAGCACGAAGCCCGACAGCGCTGCGTGGGGCGCTAGTGCTCGAAGGACGAGCCACACCCCGACCGCCGCGCCCAGGAGCATCGCCCCAAACATCATCTTGAGCAGGACGAGTGAGCCGAGCACAGATCCTCCGGCTGTGAGCACCGGCAACGCATCCACCAAGATGCCGAGCGGTCCGTATGGAGCTCCATACGACATCCATCCACCTGCCAGGTACATGGCGGCATCATGCGGATGGGCCGACGGTGGAACGAAGATCGGATTCTGATGGTAATGGATCAGAATGCGCCCCTGAGCCACATAGGTGAAGACGTCGATTGCGGTGACGGGATAGACGAAGCACAGGGTGAAGGCGAACAGCGCGCCAAAGCCCAGGATGATGTACGGAGCGGATTTTCCGCCGGCGTCTCGGGTCAGCCGCCAGCCAACGAGCAAGAGGCCGAAGAGCGTCGCGAGAGGCGCTGCGAAAGCAATGAAGGCCACGACTGAGTGACCACCGATGCCGCCGAGATCGGTGTCGGTCCGGTAGTACCGAATGAGCGGAAACCGCGCCAAGAAGAAGGTGAGGTAGACCGCCTCCATGGCCAGCCCGACACAAGCGAGCTTGAGGGAGACGGATAGTGCGCGTTTGGAGGTTGAACGCTCCCCCTCGAATCCTGCGCGCCGTTTCACGGAGTCATCCGCATCCCATCCTCGTCGTCCGGAACCATGACGCCGGTTCGGCTCTCGTTCCTCGCTCTTGCCCACTCCGGCGACTGTGCTCGGAACCACCTGGAAATGCGTGAACTACCCATCCGTCATCCATCACTGTTACAGGTGGCGGGTTGAAGTGCCCGCTGGACTCGGCTGCACACCTGGCCGTCCCTCGACCGGGCACCTTGAGCCTTGAAGGTTGAGCTCCCTGCGGCCGGCAGCCGTCTCATCCGGGGCGGGCAGGTCGTCGCGCCACTTCTGATTCTCGCGCTGGCCTTCGCTCTTCGTGTGCACGGCTACAACTTCGACGACGGCCAGCTGCTGCAGCCCGATGAGTCCTCGATCGACCAGACCGCGCAATCTCTCGGCTGCTGCCTCGGCAACCCGCAGACAACGCCGCCCACCTGGCCGAATCCGCTGTCGCACTTCTTTATGGCGGCGCACGCGCCGTACAACCCCTACACCTTCAACTACGGCTCGCTGCCATACTATCTGCTGGCCGGCCTCAGCAGAGCGGCACAGGCTCTGGGTAGGACGATCCCGTTTCTCAGAGGGTGGCAGGCAGCAGGCGATCTGGTGCACATCAACTGGATCGGGCGCTGGCTGTCGGCGAGCTTCGACACTGCCTCGCTGTTCCTTCTATACCGGCTCGCCGTCCGCATCTTTGAACGCGCTGTGGCCCTCCTGACCATGAGTCTCGGAGCGCTCACGGTCCTGGACATTCAGCTCGCCCACTTCTACGCCGTCGACACATTGCTCACCTTCTTCGTCCTGGCGACTCTGCTTGCGGCCATTGAGGTGGCCACCACCAACAGCCTGCGCTCGTACATTCTCATGGGAGCAGGGTTCGGCGCGGCGCTGGCGACGAAATCGAGCGCATTCCCATTGCTGATCCCTATGTTGGGCGCGGCCGCTCTGTCCCTCTCGAGGAGCACCAGCTCCTCCGGACTCAACAGGCCAGCCGGGCTGACGTCAGAAGCATCCTTCGCTGCCCGCATTCGTTCCCGACTGAGCGTGGCTGCCACGCCTCAGCGCGTCCAGGACCCATTCTCAAGCCGCCTCAATCTCGCGCTCACCGGGCTTCTCTCGGCGATGCTCGCGGCATTATTGGTCTTTGCCGTGTGCGAGCCATACGGCATCATCGACCACTCCCTGCTGGTCGCCAACGTGAAGCAGCAGAACGCCATCATCGTCAGCCACACGCTTCCCCTTCCATACACACTTCAGTTCGCCGGGACGACGCCATATTGGTACGACCTCAAGAACCTGGTGATGTGGTACATGGGCCCGGCGCTCGGCCTGACCGCCTGTTTCGGGCTCTTTTGGTCGGCATACAAGGTGCTGACGAGGCGGGCTCACGCTTCGCAGCTCGTCCTGTTCCTCTGGGTCATTCCATACTTCTTGATCGTCGGCGCTTTCTGGGCCAAGCCGGCGCGGTATCTGCTCCCGGTCATACCGCTGCTGACCCTGTTCGCCTCGGCCTTGTTGGTGGAGTCCATCCGCGGGTTTCGGGGTAGGTTGCGCCTACTGCCCGTCGCGGTGGCCCTTGTGGTGGTACTTTGCACTGCCGGCTGGGCAGTCGCCTTCGAGCACATCTACTCGACGACCAACGATCAAGTGGCCGCGAGCACCTGGATATACCGTCATCTGCGTCCGGGAACTCCCTTCGCCACTGAGGGAGCCTGGGATAGGAATCTTCCCCTGTGTCTGCCGCAGCCTGGCGGCTGCCCCTCCGGCTACGGCAGCTACCAGCTCAACCTCTACGATCCGGATGGGAAGGCGAAGCTCGAACGACTCGTCCATGCACTCACTCATGACCGCTTCATCGTGATGTCGTCGGAGCGTTTCGTGGACTCCATCCCTCGAAACGCCCCGCTGTTCCCGCTCACCGCACGCTACTACCAACTGCTGCTCGCCGGCCGCTTGAACTTCCGTCTGGTCAGACAGTTTGACGTTCATCCGTTGCTGGGGCCGTGGGTGTTCAACGACCAGAGTGCCG
>DASRCF010000245.1:0-3224 GCA_035653255.1 Chloroflexota bacterium | reverse complement strand
ATGGACGAGCCATTCGGTGCGGTTGATCAGCTGACCCGCGACGAGCTGAACCAAGAGCTGCTGAGGGTTTGGGAGGCGAGCCGGACCACGCTCATATTCGTTACGCACTCCATAGCCGAGGCAGTATTCCTGTCTGACCGCGTCCTCGTCATGAGCCCCCGACCCGGTACCATCCGAGCGTCAATTGACATCCTGCTTCCCCGGCCCCGTACGGCGGGCATGAAGCACCAGCACGCTTTCCTGGAGTATGAAACGGTGATTCTCCAAGCACTGGGAGGCACCTCGTAGAGATGAGCAGCGCGGAGAACCGGGTGGTCGAGGCGCCGGCCGCCGCCCCGCCCAAACCTGCGCGCCTGTCGGCAGGAACAGGAGTTGGCCTTGCTCTCCGGATAGTCCTACCACTAACAGTCCTCGCCATCTTTTTGCTCCTGTGGAACTATGTGCCGACCTGGCAAGGGCTGCCTCAGTTCGAACTCCCCACGTTCGGGGAGGACATCAAGGCGCTCGCGGATAGCTGGGGAACAGTTATCGGTCCCAATCTCGAAAAGACGATCGTCGATGCGCTAGTTGGGTTCGCGGTCGGCAACATTCTGGCGATTGTGGGAGCGGTCCTCTTCACACAGTCCAAGTATGTCGAGTGGACCTTCTATCCCCTTGCCATCATGGTCCAAACGATCCCCATCGTCGTACTGGCGCCTCTCTTCGTGATCTTGCTCCAGGTCTACGGCCTCAATCCGGATGCTCCTCTCCCGATTATCGGCATAGGCAGCAAGCCCATTCTTCTAGTGACCATATTGATCACCTTCTTTCCGACGCTCGTCAACATGACCGTGGGTCTGCGAGCCGTTGACCCGAATCTCTACGATCTAATGCGCCTGTTGAATGCCAATCGTCTCACGATTCTGTGGCGTCTGCGACTGCCTTCGTCCATTCCCTATCTCTTCTCGTCGTTCAAGATCACGTCCACGCTGTGCTTCGTCGGCGCGGTTGTAGGCGAGTGGATGTTGGCTTCTCAGCAAGGGCTGGGCGGCTATCTCAACGTGTTCTACTACGAGAACGACATCCCCGAGTTATGGGCGGCGGTTATCGCCATCGTGGCGTGTAGCATGGCCTTCTTCGGAATCGTGGTCTTGGCTGAGCGCATCCTTGTGCCTTGGCGTCAGGAGCGGTAAGGTCCACCAGACTTCGACGATGTCGGGTGCTCCACCTCGAACGCCCTCCATGCGCTGGAGCGCCCAAAATGTTCTTCAAGGCACGCATCAGCGCGGTCCCTCTCGTGTGACACTGCAGTCTCCTCTCGCAGGCTTGGCCGTCAACGGCTGCTTGGAGTTGACGCGACGCTCGCCGCTTCGGAATCGACCCACTTCGGCGTTGGGACTCTAGAGAGTGCTGGCCTGTCAGCTCCCTCTTGGGCTGCTGAGGAGTGGGAGCACGACTGAGCTAAGCTCTCAGCAGGCGCCCTCTCAGGACGAAGGGGCAAATCTATCTCGGCACCAGAGCGCTCACTTTGAACATAATGCTCGCTCCGTGAAGGGCCGTCAGGCCGAGACGCGAGCCCTCGGTGTCCGTACGCCCAACTCCGGCTCCTCGTCGCGCTCCTCATCCACCATCGGAAACGGCTCGCGACCAAGGCGGCCCCAACGGCGCAGCGGCCAGAGTGCGAAGACCGCCATCGCGTACAGCTCCAGACCGAAGGGCACGTAGCCTCCGTACCCCGGCACAGGCATCTCAAAGAGGTGCCATTGGGAGACGTACGGCACGCTATAAACCCATTTGATCGGCGCCCAGTAGTTCCATGACTCCCAGAAGAAGCCGCAGATCAGGGCGCCGAGCGCGAAGGACGCCGCGGTCTGCCGGTGGCCCCGCCACAGCTGATGCAGGATCGAGGGCCTGCCCAACCAAAAGTTTAGGGGATCGAGCAGGAAGAACAACGCCACCCAAAGCAGGGGAAAGAAATATTCCGGCCACCTGAGCGGCAGGAGAATCGAAGCCAGGCCCAACAGGAAGGTGGCGATCATGAGCATCCGCTCACGTCGGGCGCCATCCGACTGGCGGTGGTTCGCCCACCCGGCCGGGTAGGTGGTGAGCCGTCGCACCGCAGTGACCAGCCGCGGCGATCTTCCGGCGGGCGTCAGCAGCCACTGCAGCCCATAGCTCGCACACATCGCCGTCTCCCAGACCGCCAGGAGCACGGTGCTGAAGGAGACCGTCGCGAGCACCACGAAGGCGGCGCCCGAGTATGGGCCCGCACCAATGTAGCGCCAGCTGCCGACGGCCGCGTCAAACAGCTCGAAGATCCACCAGCACGCTGCTGAGACCGGAATCATGAGCGCGAACAGTAGGGGAGAGCGGCGAAGGATTGAGGTCCCCGCCATACGGAACAGCGCGCCGTCGAGGGTCAGAATATAGCCGTACCAGACCACCGGAAAATAGAAATCCACCCCTGGTCTCCAGCCCGTGGCCAGCAGGGCCTCCCCCGCGATTACACAGACGATGCCCAACCACTCCCATGCCGGCAGGCGCTGAACCACCGTGCGCTCAATCACAACCGGATTATATGGAGGGTGTGGGCACCGAGGGCGAGCTTCCGGTCTCTCGTTTTCGCGGCGAAGGCCCGGTGCTCAAAGCAGCAACAACGGCCTGGAGGCCGTGCGCAAGCGATCAGCTCCTTGCCTCAAAACCCGATGAACAGCCTGAGGAGGACACCTTCGATACTTGCCAGCCTCATCCGTATCCTTTTGGATGTTCCGACTGCCAGGCCCAAGAGGAGCGAACGATCGTGTCGAGGTCACTGAACTGGGGAGCCCAGCCCAGCTCTCGGGTGAGCTTGGTCGCATCCGCCACCAGGATGGCGGGATCGCCTTCGCGCCTCGGTCCGCGGGTTATGGGGAAGTCGACACCGCTAATCTCCTTCACCTTCTCCACGACCTGGAGGTTCGTGTGACCGCTTCCTGTGCCGACATTGAAGACGCCGCCCTCACCGCCCGACAGAAGGTGCGCCAAGGCAACGATGTGCGCTCGGGCAATATCCATCACATGGATGTAATCGCGAACACACGTCCCGTCAGGAGTGTCGTAATCGGTGCCGAACAGCGTGAACGGCTTCTGCCCAAGGGCGGCCTTGACGGCGTTGGTGATCAAATGCGTCGCCGGCTCGTGGTCTTCCCCCCGGGACCCATCGGGAGCCGCTCCCGCGGCGTTGAAGTAGCGCAAGCGCACAGCCT
>DASRCF010000244.1:0-25482 GCA_035653255.1 Chloroflexota bacterium | reverse complement strand
GGCGGCCAGCACGAGCAGGGAGACGATGGCGGGGATGGCCATGTCGCGGCGCATGAGAATGGCGCCGAGGTAGAGGAGCCCGGCGGGCAGGCCGACCCAGATGCGGGGTTGGTTCTGGCGGGCCTGATGGAGGAGAACGGTCAGGCCGGCGAGAAAGAGGGCGACTCCCCAGGCGTGCTCCCAGAAGGAGAGGGCGTAGAAGAGCAGGGGAGTGGCGAGTACCGTGGCCAGAAGCAGGGGGCCACGATGGCCACGGATGCCGGCCAGACGGGCGAGGTGGAACTGGACCAGCAGGAGCAGGCCGGTGGCGGCGATCGAGGGAGCGATCAGGCCTGCGGAGCCGAAGAGTTTGAGGAAGAGAGCGGCGATGTACTCGAACGGCAGGGAGTAGCCGGCGTAATCGTGGCCGTTGTACCAGGCCGTCAGTGGGAGGGTGAACCGTCCGCTGGGATCCAGGCGATGAAAGGGGTAGGGGATAGCCGGGTTGAGAGGATGATGGGCGATGCTGAGGGCGGCGAGGAACTTGATGTCGCCGTCGATGGAGTAGAAGTCGGTGAAGTGACCGAGGGCCAGTCCGAGGGCGACGAGCGCGGCGATCAGAAGGGCCATGAGTCCATAACAGACGGCAGGCTCGGTCCGGACCGTCGTTAGACGGGCGCGCAGGCTCCGCTCCTCCACTCGCGCCCCGTACAGGGGCCGGCTCATCTCCATGAGTCCTTCTGGCCAGGTGTGTCGAAACAGGCCATAGGATGAATCTCAGGGCCGGTTCCTGACGCCATCCTAGCTATTGCATCGGCTCCGCACCAGAGTCATTCTGAAAGGCGTGAGCACGGTCGAGCTTTCACCCCCGACTACGACGTCACATCCTGGGCGCGCCGCTCTGTTCGGTCCAGTCCGTGACTGGGTGCCCCGGATATGGGCCACACCGCTCCGACGGGCTCTGGTCGTCACGGTGACCTGGCGAGTCATCCTTGGGATTTGGGGGGTCATGGCCCACGGCCTGGAGCTGAAGGGACCCGATCCCCGCGACTCACTCCTGCATGCCGGATGGCCGCGCAATCCCTTCACACTGTTGATCGACTCAGGGGTCCGGCTTGACGCCACCTGGTATGCCTCGATCGCGCGACAGGGCTACACGTTCAGCACACATCACATGTCTTCGATTGCCTTCTACCCCTTCTTTCCGATGGTGATAAAGGCGGTGTCACTCGTGACGGGCGACGTCTACGTGGCTGGGATGATGGTGTCTACCGCGGCGCTCTTCGTCGCCATCTGGCTGCTCCAGCTCTGGATGGACCGTCACGGGTTCGGAGCCCGAGGACCTGCGGCCGCCGCTCTACTGCTGTCTTTTCCCTTCGCCTTCTTCCTGGTGTCGATGTACACCGAGTCGCTCTTTCTGGTCCTGGTGCTGGCGACGTTCATCCTGGTCGAGGACAGGCGTTGGGAGTGCGCCGCCCTGTTCGGCTTCCTGGCCGCGCTCACGAGGCCAACGGGAATCATTCTTTCCGTCGCGATATTGGCGCTCCTCTGGCAACGGAAGGATCTCGGCCTCCGGGCATGGAGTGCTGTTGCCGCTCCGGTGGCCGGGCTGCTCTCCTTCGCGGGGTATCAGCTTCTGGTATTCGGGACGCCCATGGCTTCCGTTCGCGCCATGGCTGTCGCTCCGTGGCTGCGAACTCCGAGACAGGCGCTATCCGACCTCATGCTCATTCATCCGGGTCTCCCACCCTGGTTCCTGCTCTTCCTGATGGCCTTCGGAGCCGTGTTTCTGGCGGCCGTCCCGGCCGTGTACCGCCGCTTTGGCCCGGCGTACGCGACCTATGCCGGCTTGGCGGTGCTGCTGCCTGCCTTCAACGGCGTCACCTCACTGGAGCGCTACGTGCTGGTCGACTTCCCCGTTTTTGCGCTGGTCGCGTGCGCTGCCCGGCGGTGGGTTCCGATTGCCCTGGCCACCGCGGGATTCTGGATGCTGCTTGGATTCACCGCGCTCTTCATCGGGGGCTTTGCCCTGACTTGAGGCAAGCCACCCTCACTCTTAGACGTCCGCAAGCCGGTGTCGGGGATCGGGGGCAGGGGGGCCGGTATACACGATCCGGGTTGCTGCGGACCCGAGATGGCCGGGCGGCCGTCGAGAGCGCTCTACACTCTGCTACAGCCTTCTAAGGAGGTGCGCATGGACACGTTTTTGGCGATCGCCAGTCTTCGGGCGGTCCGCGAGTACGCCGACCGTCCGCTCTCCGAGGACTCCATCGGCCGGATCCTGGAAGCGGCTCGAGCGACGGGCAGCTCCCAAAACAAGCAGCCATGGCGCTTCTACGTCGTCGGGTCCCAGGCATTGCGTGAGAGGTTGGCTGAAGCCGTCTACGCGCCGGAGAATCTCCGCCGCTGTGCCCTGGCTGTTGCGATCGCGATGACCTCGAAGAGCGGGTTCGATGCCGGCCGCGTCGCCCAGGATATGATGCTTGCCGCCTGGGACGACGGTATCGGATCCGTCCCCAACGGCATCCGAGGACCCGAGCGCGTTGCGGAGATTTTGGCACTGTCGGACGCCGAGGCGGTGGCGACGATTCTTTCCTTCGGCTACCCCGCCCACGCTCGCGGACCCGTCTCCGACGCCGAGTCGCACCTCGGGCGCATCAAGCGCAAACCCGTCGAGGAGCTGGTCGTTCGCCTAGATTAGGAGCAGCACCGGCTCCCTATCCTCGAAGCCTCAGCGCCATCTGCGTCAGGTCGCCGTTGTCGCGCCTCGGACTGACTTGCAATGGGTTGGGGCTGAGTCACATTTTGGTAGAGGAGGAACGAGTGAAACTGCTGCGACTTCCGGTCATCGCAGCCCTGCTGGGCTGCCTCGCTCCGGTTTCTATGAGCGCTGGGCTTGGCGTTGCGGCCGCGGAGAGATCCAACGTGGCGACATCCAAGATCCCCCAGCTGGAACGGCTCGTTATCCATGCCTACAAGGTTTCACGGTCATTAAAGGCCTATCACCTGTCATTTCAAGAGACCATAAGCTCCAGCGGCAGCCAGGGCGTCAAGCCAAGAACCGAGCGGCTTGCTGTTGCCGGCGACGCCGAGTGGCGGGGAAAGCTTCGCGCCGAGGTTTCTGGCGACGTCAAGGGCCAGAATCCCTTAGGGACTACCAGCCACAGGAAAGGGCTGTTTCAGCTGATTCGTGTCGGCAAACGAGAGGCGACGTCGAAGAAAGCCGGCGGCTGGAAATGCTCCTCCGGCGAGCAGCCTGGATTGCTCGACCTTCCCGATGGCACCTCTATCTACGCAAGGCCAACCTTCCACCGCTTGCCCAAATCGACCGTCTGGACCGACAGAGGCTTGACCACTGTCGACGGAACGGCCGCGCGTCAGATCGCATTTCGACTTACTGAGTCAGGAGGCAGCATACGCGAGCGAGGCTCCGTTTGGATCAGCCGGCCCAACGGGACAATTCTCCATCTGGCAGCTCACGCGAAACTGGTGAGTAAGCCGAACAGCATCAAGCTGATCGGGGCAGAGGACTTCACCAGCTACGGCGAGCATGTCAAGATCCGGCTGCCGAAGGCTTGCAAACCGGGCATGTGAGCTGAGCCGACTTCGGCGAAGCGGACTCGCGACGGCGTCCTACGCCGCCTGATCTCGCCGGCTGATCGTGCTCGAGGTGCCGACTTTGGTGACGGCCAGGCCTGCGGGGATGCGCTCAGCCAGGGCGGGGACGTGGCTGATCACGCCGATCATCCGATGATCGCCGGCCAGCCGCTCCAGGGCATCGACGGCGGTGTCGAGGGTTTCGGCGTCGAGGGCGCCGAAGCCCTCGTCGATAAACATGGAATCCACCCGGGCCGCCGCCACATTGCCGGCCAGGTCGCGGACGCTGCCCGATAGGGCCAGCGCCAGCGCCAGCGAGGCCAGGAAGGTTTCCCCGCCGGAGAGGGTGGCGACGGTCCGCCGCTCGTCCGCATTCTCGTGGTCTACGACTTGGAAGCTGCTCTCATCGGGCTCAATGCTGTAACGACCACCAGTGATTGTCTTGAGCTCGGCGGTCGCCAGCGCACTCAACGTGCGCATGCTTTCACCCAGCACATATTGGATGAAGCGGTCTGATTTCAGCTCCTGCCCCAGCCGCTGATGGAGTCTGAGCTGCCTGCCGTCCTCCAGCATGGACGCTTCGATCTCGCGTCGACGCTTGACCCGTTCCTGCAGGAGCGTCAGCGATGCCGCGGCCAGGTCTCGGTCGCGAGACCTGGCTCGCGCGCCGTCCTCCAATCCACCGGCGATCTCCGCAGGAGTCTGAGACGTCAATTCGATTCCGTGTGCTCGCGCCAGACTCAACAGCTCAGCCGTGATCGCATCGCCTGCCCGGCAGCTATCAGCTGCCAGACCATCGCCGCGGCCCAAAATCTCGGCGATGCTGTCGCGTAGTACTCTCAGCTGCTCCTGGAGTGAGCCGCTCTCCTGCTCCGCGACGCGGATGGCGTCGCCACCTACCAGCTCGACAAGACCTGTGCCGGAAACGTGTACCGTGCCCCTGAGCTCCGCCAGCCGATTGGCCAGCCGGGAGCGGCTCGTCGACCCGGCCTCGCGATCGCGCTGTGCCTGGTCGAGAGCAGCACGAGCTTGATCGCACGCGGCGACCGCCTCCTGATGTGCCCTTTTGGCCGCGCCGAGCTCAGCCGTCCACATTTCGATCTGAGCTGTTGCGTCCATAGGCGGGGCATCGCCGAACACCGGTCGGAGAACCTCAGTCGCGGCGACGATCCTCGCCGTGAGATCGTCTCGCTCGCGTTGGTGCGACTTGCGTTGCTCCTCCGCTGCACTCGCCGCGCCTAGGGCCTGCTGGAGCACGAGGTCCGCCGCCTTGTGAAGGTCAATCAGGCGCCGGTACTCGTCTCTGGCGCTCTCCAGCTCACGGCCAAGGTTGTCATAGAGCGCCAGGGCGGCATCCAGGGCCACCGGACGAGTTTCCGGCGGCAATGCTTTCGCCAGGTCTTCCGCCTCCCTTTGAAGCTGGGAAAGCTGCGCACGGAGAGCGGCCGATTCCTCCTGTGCCTCGGCATGCCGCTTCTCAGCGGCGCGCAGTGCTGTGGAAGCGTCTTCGATCGACTTGGAAAGCTGGGCATTTCCTTCGGGGAGGGTCACAACCGGCTGCAGACACACAGGGCATGGCTCGCCGGGTGAAAGGGAGCGCTGCAGTGTGGCGGCCAGATGCTTCGTCTGTAGATGGTCCAGGTTCCATCGCGCATCCTGGAGGGCCGCGACCGCCTCACCCAGGGCATCATTCGCACGCGTGACCTCAGCTTCGATGTTCTGGAGTCGGAGCCTGAGTCGGGCCTGCTGAACCAGCTTGCCCGCGGTCTCTTGTCGGGCCACCAACTCTTCTCCCTCGTGACGGCAGCGGTCGACGGCCTCGTCGGCCGCCACCTTTGACACTTGGGCTTCCCGGGATTCGGCCACGACCTTCTCCAGCGACGCTTCGAACATCTGGATGGTTGCCTCAACCGTGCTCAGGCGCGCCGATTCAACGTGGACTGCCTCGGCGGCGTGATGGAGCCGTGCCAGCATGCCCTCATCGCCGTGGCGCCCGACGGCACTCTGCAGCTCAGCCGAGGTGCGTTGACGGGCAATGTCGGCCTCCGCCAGCACCTCGACGGCAGCGGCGACGGCCGCTTCGGCCGCCTCCCACTGGAGCTCAGCGGCGGCAATCTCCGTTTCCAGATGCGTGAGCTCGGCCGCGAGCACACGCACGGGTTGGATGGCATGCTCCACTCGCGCGGCCAGCTCGGCCTGCGTCCGGGCCTTCTCCGCCAGTTCGTGGGCTGTTGCCGCGGCGGAAGTCAAGCTGTCGGCCGCTGACGCGAGCACACGCTGCTCCTTACGCCGTGTCGCCAGATTGTCGGCCGTGGCATCGAGGAAATCTTCCTGAAGACGGAGGCGCCTCTCGTTGAGCCTGGTCTCCAGCTCTCGTGCACGGGTGCGAGCGAGGGTGGCCATATAGGTGTAGCGGTCAAGTTCGAGGAGGCTGCTGAGAATCTTCCGGCGAGCAGCCGGGTCTCCGCTCAGAAACTCATGGAACCGCCCCTGAGGAAGCAGTACCGCCTTGGTAAAGGCGTCGAAATCGAGACCGACGATCTCCTCGATGCGGCGGTCGATGGCCTTGACACCCGGCATCTCGAAGACGGAGTTGTCGTCGAGACGTTCGAGGTGAGCGGCGGAAGCGCCCTTTCGAGGCAGCCGGCGGACAATGCGAAATCGTTGCCCCTGAACCTCGAAGTCGAGCTGTACGCTCAGTGCCGGCGAGTTATGCGTGATGATGTCTCTGAGATCGCTCTTGCGGTCGAGACGCGGAACCCGGCCGTAGAGGGCGAAGGTGATGGCGTCGAGGATGGACGATTTGCCGGCGCCGGTAGCCCCGGTGATGACGAAGAGGTCGAGGCCGGCGAGATCGGCCGTCTGCTCCTGACGGAATGCGGTGAGACCTGAGACGGCAATGCTCAACGCCCTCATGAGCCCGGGACCTCGAGCGCTTCCATTGCCGGTTGGATGGTGACCGTGTCGCCGTTGTCCGAGGATGCCGGGAGCGGCAGGAGCTCGGCGACCTCGCTATCAGACTCCCCATTGGCAGCTTCCCTACCAGTACCGTTGGGACCTTCCGCTTCATCTGACCAAAGCCGGCCACCCGAGGGCGAGGCGGACACCTCCGCCAGCAAGGAGTCGAAGAGGCCCAGCAGCTCAGGGTCAGGTTCCGCTTCAGAACGGACACTCAGATAGCCCTCGAACAGCTGGCGCGGTGTCTTGGAGCGCACGTCCACGGCGTCGGGCAGCGACTTCTCCGGATAGTCCAGACTGATGATCAGTGCTCCGGGAATGATCTCGCGGACCTGATCGCTCAATCCCGGCGCCGGTCCACCGCATTTGAGCTTGACCCGTACGTAGGCATCCTTGGCCTCTTCGCGGAAACCTTCCAGCTCATCCAATGTGCAGTGAAGATCCAGGAACAGTTTGAGCGAGCGGAGCGGCACCTCGTGGGCGGCGACAGGTAGACCCGGATGTACTTCCACTACAGTGACGCTCTTCTGCTCCTTGACCTCCCCGAAGTCGAGCCGGATGGGCGAGCCGGCGTACCGGCAGAGTGGGGTCTCGATGACCTGATGTGGGCGATGGACGTGGCCCAACGCAATGTACTGAGCGTTGGTCTCGCGAACCGCATTGGGAAGGACGGCATAGGTATCTCCGACGACGAGAGGGCGTTCGGAGCCGGAAGGAACGGTGCCGCTGATATACAGGTGCCCGGCCAGGATCCGGCAGGCGTCTGCGGAGAAGTGGTCGCACAGCTCTTTGACGGCGGCACCCATGCCTTCGGCATAGGAAGTATACGGCTTCTCACCACTCATGAGTGCGCGGCCTTCAAAGAGCCTCCGCTCTGATACCCAGGGTATCGCCGCGATCTGCATCAGCTCCTTGCCGTCGCGAGATCGGATGTCGATAATGCCGCCATCGGTCGCCCGCCGAAGATCGTCTACGACATGAATGTCGAACCGCTGCAGCAGGGGGGCAAGCGCCCGCCAGCGGCCCGGGTGGTCGTGGTTGCCCGCGAGGAGCACGACCGAGCGCCCGTCCCGGCCGAAGCGTAAAAGGGCCTCGTAGACCACCTGCTCGGCCTCGGCCGATGGAGATTGGTGCTCGAAGACGTCGCCGCATACCAGGACCACGTCGACATCCTCTGACTCGGCAATGCCGGCCATTTCTGAGAGCGCGGCTCGGGTCTCCTCGAGTCTGGAGACCCGGCCCAGTGATCGACCCACGTGCCAGTCGCCCGTATGAAGAAGTTTCATCTCCGCTTCGCCTCTACGATCATCAGTTGCTCATGATTCCTTCTTTGCGTCGTTGCATTCATCTACTCGGGCTCGGCAAAGGGAGAGCGCGCCGTTGTGGTTGGAGCGGCCTCACTCACACGGGTTGCCCAAGCGGGGAAGGGGAAGGTGACCTCCAACGGCATGGGAAGCTGAGGCTGCTGGAGCAGCATGGTCCCGGGCTTGAGCAGAACTGCACGTTTGCGGGCGTTGTCGGAGAGGAATCCGTACTCCGGCCGCAGGGCCTCGGCTGGATCGAGGCGTCCCGCGATGCGGATAGCCGCGTTGGAGACGATGCGTCGCTCGACCTCGCTTGCGGTCTGCTGGGCACCGATGAGGATGATTCCCAGGCTCCGGCCGCGCTCTGAGATGTCGAGAAGCACCTCTTTCATCGGCGACCAGCCGTCTCGCGGGGCGTATTTGTTCAGCTCGTCAAGCACGATGAAAACCAGAGGCTCCGCCGATCCGGAAGCCTCCTTCTCTTCGAATAGACGCTTGACGACGACGCCGACCACGAAACGCTTGGCCCGATCGTGCAGGTTGTGGATGTCGATGACTGAAACCTGTCGTGACGTCCAATCGATCCGGTGCTCGCCCGGATTGGAGGCGTCGTCACCTTTGATCAGATGGCCGCACTGCGCTCTGGCGCCGTCGAGCCGTCGCATGAAGGCCGAGATGGTCCCCCGGGCGGTGTGCCCGAGAAGCTGGTCGTCATTCGCCTCCAGGCGCTGCTCGATCATCTGACAGAGTTGACGGAAGCTCTTGACGTGAACGTCCTCACCGAGCTGATCCTGAATGTAGACCGTCGCCGGCGAGCCCGGAACATCCTTGGCCTCGCGCTGCAGCGTCGACTCTACGCGTGCCACCACGTCGGCAATCTGGCTCCGCTCGTCGCCGGCTTCGCTGAACATGAAGCGCAGCATGCCCTCTTTGACAAAGTCGCGCACCGTCCAGAAGTACGCCTGAACGCCCTCCTGACGTGAACCGGTGTCGGGTATGGCCTCGGGCGACCGGGGGTTGACGGGCGCCCAGATGCCGACCGACCGGAACGGCTCGTGCGGGAGGCCGAGAGCCTCATACCGGCTGCGGTCCTCATCGCTCAGCTTGGTGTTGGGACGATCGAGGAACAGCAGGTCCTCGCCTTTGACATTGAAGACGAGGGCTTTGGTATTGGCGGCCCGGATGCCCAGCACGTTGGAGTGGAAGAGCGAGTAGAGCAAAAAGCCCGCATAGGTGGTCTTGGTCGCCACACCGGAGATGCCCGAAATATTGACATGGGCGCCACGTCTTCCGTCGACAAAAGACAGATCGATGAAGATGGGCTGGCCGTCGCGCGAGAGACCGGCGATCAGGCGCTCCTCCATGCCGTCGAAATGCAGCGCCTTCTCGCGATCAAGTCCTCGCACCCGCACCACCGCATCCCCGGGCGATGGGGGCACCCACAGCTCGGGCTCGAGGCGGGTGGAGACGACGTGCGCCCAACGGGCGACTTGGAGCGGCAGCACGCCCTCGTTGGCCAGGAACACGTCACTGGGATAGTTGCTGGCCTCGTGCTTGGCCTGGACCATGTCGACCACTCCCGAGATGGCGAGCTCTCCGCTTTTCGTGAGAGCCTCGGCGCCGGCCACCGCCGTTCGGACAAGCACGACGTCGTCGAGCTGCAGGTACTGGTCCTGCGCCACGGCGACCCACCACTCCAGCGGCGACGAGGTCTCGGTTCCCAGAATCGCACCCACGGGGACGCTGCGCTCGTCAGGCACTCGCACCCCAAAGACTTCGCTCCAGGCCCCGTCTGATGACTTCGGCATGGCCGAGCCGGTTCCGCAGAACCGTCTCCAACTGACCGACGGGATAGAGGTTCTGGGGCGCACGTGATTCCCGCCACAGGGGAGCCGCGAACCTAGGGAGAACTGCGGCGCTCAGGTCCGCCAGCTCACGCGCCCTATCCAACCCCACGTCGGCGTGTACTTCCATCCGCACCAGGCCGGCCATCGAGCCATCGATCCGGCGGCGAGGAGCGACGCGCGTATACCAGGAATATCGGGGGAGCTGGTTGCTCTCAAAGCGAAACAGCGGCGTGCGCTGGTTGATCTCCAGGGATGGCAGCAGCTGCTGCCTAAGGGAGTCTAGATAGCGCTGAGTCTGTCGTTTGATCATGCCTACCGCGGGCGCCCGGCCGGTGTAGGTGAGTGGCCCATCCTGCACGATGAGATCGGCGGTACCACGATCCGCCACCGCAGTGGCGAGGCTGTGCTCCTCGCGCCGCATTCGGTTCTGCAGCTGTTGCAGCGCATCTCGAGGACTGGCCGCCGCCACCGACTCGACCGGATATTGCACCGCATGGCTGCCGATGATGGCGCTGACGGCAGGCGTTTGCATGCCCCTGCCGACCAGAAGCACTCTGACCACTCGGATGTCGTCGATTGTCGGGGGCCGGCTGGACCAGGCAACGCCGACGGCCACCGACCCGGCAAGGGCGGGGGCGATGATGTCTCCGTCTTCGGCGAAGAGCCGCAGGTCGACACGGCGGATGCCGTCGATGAAGGCACAGCACGGTGTCGTCTCGGGAGGCGGCCGGGTAATAGCAGCCCAGATGACCGGCTCTTCGAAGTCGAGCGGAGGGGGAGGGCGGTCAGGGTCCTCGTCGGTCTCAACGGAAGCGCCATAGTCCGGATCCCAAGGGTCGACACGCAGGACGGTCACCCGGCCCGTTGACCCCTCACCCGCTTCTCCCCCCTCAAGCTGCCCCTGCAGTCTTGCTCATATCGCCCCGGCTGTCAAGGCGGAGTGCTGCTGGTTCAAGGTAGCACGCCTGTTCTAGCGGGAGCCCGCCCAGCATCACATAAAGTTGGTCAATGAGCGTGTCTTCTCCATGGCCGTGACCTCGCCGGCCCGCCGGCAGTATCTCGACCTCAAGGAGCGTCACCCCGACGCCATCCTCCTCTATCGCCTGGGCGATTTCTACGACATGTTCGACCAGGATGCCGTGACCGCCTCCGCGGTCCTGGGTATCCAGCTCACTGCTCGCTCCTACCCTCGAGGTGAGGGCCGGGTGCCCATGGCGGGCGTTCCGCACCATGCTGTCGACTCCTACATCAAACGACTGCTTGACGCCGGAATGCGAGTCGCCGTATGCGAGCAGGTGAGCGAGGCGCAACCAGCCGGCTCGAAGGCGCCGCTGGAGCGGGAGGTGGTTCGGGTTTTCACGCCGGGGACGGTGGTCGAGCCCGAGATGCTGGATCCCGCCAGTAACAACTATCTGGCCGCCGTCTACCCGGCAAAGTTGGGCTTCGGTGTGGCGTTCGTCGACGTCTCCACGGGGGAATTCGCCCTCACCCAGTTCGATGGCCCCACGGCCAAACCGGACGTGGAGGCCGAGCTACAGCGACTGGGCGCCATAGAGTGGCTGATACCCCAGGAATCTGCGCAGGAGATCTCGCTGATAGGCGTTGGGCAAGTACGACAATCGGATCACCTGTTCAACCCTCATGGCGCAGAAGAGAAGCTGCGCCGCCGGCTGGGAGTGCAGAGTCTGGCCGGCTTCGGGAGTGATCAGGCACCCCTCGGTGTGGTGGCGGCGGCGGCCATCGTCTCGTACCTCGAACAGACCAACAGCTCGTCCCTCGAGCGCGTCGCCTCCCTGCGCACGTACTCGACGGCATCGTACATGGTGCTGGATGGGTACACCCGCGCGAGCCTTGAGCTGACTCACCAGCCACGAGAACGGGGGTGGAGTCTGCTTCGCGTCCTGGATCGCTGCAAGACGGGTATGGGCTCGAGGCAGCTGCGGAGGATGATTGGACAGCCACTGCTGGACACAGCCGAGATTGAACGGCGACTCGATGCGGTCGAGTGGCTGGCAGGGGCGGGGCCGCTCAGAGCCTTGCTGGGCGAGCGCCTTGCCCGAGTGGGGGACCTCGAGCGTCTGCTTGGCCGGGTTGTGCAGGGCTCGGCAAAGCCGAGGGACCTGCTCGATCTGGCCGCGGCCCTTCAGGCCGTGTCGGCCATTAAACAATCACTCATCGAGTCGGCCCGGACCTCACTCCAACCGTTGGTCGCCTTGGCCGATGCGCTTGACCCGTGTCTCCAGCTCCAGGAGCTGATCGAACGGTCAATTGATCCAGATACCGAAGGCGGCATCAAGGCCGGATTCTCAGCTGAGCTGGACAGTGCCAGCGCCATGCTGGGCGAGGGACGAGCTGCCATCGCCGCGTTTGAGCGTCAGGAGGTCGAGGCGACGGGCATCAGGGGGCTGAAGGTCGGCTACAACAAGGTCTTCGGCTACTACCTGGAGGTGGGAAAGTCGGTCGCCGACCGCGTACCTGACCGATACCTGCGCCAGCAGACCCTGATCAACGCCGAGCGTTTCTATACTCCGGAGCTGAAGGAGCTCGAGCGCCGGATTCTGGGAGCCCGGGAATCGATCGAGAAGCTCCGGAAACAGGCGCTCGACGATGTGACCGGCCGTGCGGCAGATGCGCGGGAGCAGCTTGGACACACCGCCGGCGCGATCTCTTGGATTGATGCCTTCCGCAGCTTGGCCGATGCGGCAGTCAGCCAGGAGTACGTACGGCCCCGCCTGGGGACCACCTCTACTCTCGATATCGTCGACGGCCGGCATCCCGTGGTCGAGGCGGCGCAAACCGACATCGGCTTTGTGCCGAATTCGATTCGGCTGGACGAGGAGCAGCGGATCATCGTGCTGACGGGTCCCAACATGGGTGGCAAATCGACGACGCTGCGACTGACGGCGCTCATCGTGCTGATGGCTCAGATGGGCTCTTTCGTGCCGGCTTCTTCGGCGCGAATCGGCATAGTCGACCGAATCTTCTCACGCGTCGGCGCCCAGGACGACATATCCGCCGGTCAATCGACTTTCATGCGCGAGATGATCGAGACCTCCAACATCCTCCACCATGCGACTGCTTCGAGCCTGCTTCTACTTGACGAGATCGGACGGGGCACGAGCACCTACGACGGACTGGCGATCGCCCGTGCCGTGCTCGAGTACATCCACGCGCGACTGCGGGCGCGCACCCTGTTTGCCACCCACTACCACGAGCTGACAGTGCTGGCTGAGGAGTTTGAGGACGTGAAGAACTACCACATGGCCGTGACCGAGCATGAGGGCCGGGCGGTCTTCCTCCACCGTATGGAGGCCGGCGCGGCCGATCGCTCTTACGGCATTCACGTGGCCAGGCTCGCCGGCCTTCCCCACAGCGTGACCATCAGGGCCGAACGGATTCTCCGGCAGCTGGAGCGACAGGCCAACGGCAGGAAGGAGTCGGACCTCAGGCAGCTGGCGATGTTCGTCGATCCCGACCTGACGCCAAGGTCTGAAGCAGAGGAGGTCGCCGTCCGCGTGCTCGATCGTATGCTGGCGCTGGACCTATCAAACATGACGCCGCTGCAGGCGCTGGAGGAGCTTCACCGACTTCAGGAAGAAGGCAGGTCGGGCCGATGATCATGAAGGTTTCGTTTGGCGCGAAGACCGAATGGGGGTGGAAGCAGGCCTTCGTCCTAGAGGCCAATACGTTTCCTAGATGTGCTTGGCGCAGGTCGCCTTCGCGGGCGAGTTCTTCCGACCATTGGAGATGATGTTGCTGCCCGTGAGGAATATGCGCCAGTGGCGCCGCGGGGTGTAAGTGAGTCATGTACCAGCCGCCGTACGGGGTGACGCTGCCGTTGGTTTGGTAGCTCGTGAACCGGACGCCGACGCAGGTGTAGCTTGAACCTGCCCGATAGATCCGGTATCCCGGATCATGCATGCTGTTGACGACGACCCGGCTGGTGTCGGTATGGTTCAGTGCCCAGGTGTGAAATGGCCCCGGACGGCCTTTAGGATCGATGTAGCTGTATGCATTGCCGAAGTTCCAGGCGCTGACGGCCCGATAGAAGCTGGAGATGATGGACTTCGGAGAGCTTGATGCCCCGGCCGGTGGCGAGGCCATCGCGGCGGCTGTGGTGAAGACTGCCAGAGTGAGCACCAGCGCCCCGCCTGTCAGCCCACGCGATAGACGTGCGCGACGAACGAGTGCTTTGGACACGATTCTTCCTCCTGAAATCGGGGTTGGTGTTAGCTCGGCTGAGACCACTTCATGCTAGGCCAGTGCGTCAGGCGACGGTCCGTCGACGGCACGTGGATTGACCTCTACTGCTCTCCCGTCGCGGCACGAACGCCATAGGTGCTGTGCGGTCCTCGAAAAAGCCAGGCGAAGGCCACGGCTGCCAGCGCGCCGACCATCGGCCCGACGATGTAGATCCAAACGCTGTCCAGGCTGCCTCCGACCAGCGCCGGCCCCAACGACCGGGCCGGGTTCATCGAAGCGCCGCTGATGGGCGCGGCAAACAGACCGTCCAGGGCGATTGTGCCGGCGACGGCGAGGGCCGCGTTATGGCCGACGATCTTGAAGTTGGCGGCCGTGGCCAGAATCACCGTCACCAGCAAGAAGGTCAAGATGATCTCCATCACCAGCGATGCCCCGGTACCGTGACGCGGGAGGGTGGCGCCGAGATGGCCCGCGGTGCCGAATAGCAGGCGAAGCACCGCCGCCGCGCCCACGGCGCCGGCCAGCTGAACGATCCAGTACCCCGGAACTCGTGACCATGGAAAGTCTCCACGAGCCGCGAATGCAAGCGTGACGGCGGGGTTGAAGTGGGCGCCCGAGACCGGCCCCACCGAGTAGATCATGGCCATCACGAGCAGGGCCGGGGCCACCACACGCGCTGCTTCATTCGGCGTCCCGCCGGAAATCGCGGCGATCACCCCACCGCCTGCGGCCACGAACGTTAGGGCGAAGGTTCCGATCAGCTCTGCCAAAAGCCGACGGCCCGACTGGAGGGCCGCCTGCCGGCCCTGCAAAGCCGGATCGGCGTAAGGGTCCCTGGCGGCTGCCTTATTGGGGTCGCCGGATGTCTCAGCCCGCATGGAAGTCATTGTATGACTCCGGAGTGTCGGATGGTCGCGGTATGTCGTGGGACAAGATGAGAAGCTCCAGCCGACCATCGAGGACATGGGGGAGGGCACTTCCTTCACCGGCTATGCTGATAGCCCCAGGCACTGTCCACGGTCCCGGATTCCGCGGCCGGCCAGCGCCGTTACACGCCGCTGCCTGCGGCCGCTCGCTACCTGCCGGTGCCGTTACACATCCCTACGTCCCTCTGCGGCTACCCGTCCCTGCGTGCTGTTACGGGCAGGCGCGCCTGCGTACCGCCGCCGCTACCCGTCCTTGCGTCTCGCCCCGGTTACCCGTCCCTGCGTGCTGCTACGGTCACGCGTACCTGCGCGCTGCTGCCGCTACCCGTCCTTGCGTCTCGCTGCCATTACCCGTCCCTCGTCCCCGTAGTACAGGCCTTCAGGCCGTCTATGTCTCGATCGTGGATAGTGGCCCGTATGGTCAGCAACCATACCGGGATCGTGGTAAGCGGAAGATCGACGGCCTGAAGGCCTGTACTACGGGGATCGGAACCCCCGCACGCACAGTGCAGCCAGAACGTTTTAGGCGGACGCATTCTGAAACGGGAATCCCCTAACCTGTCCGCTTCAGCCGGCCCGTTCGCTTGGCGAAGTGTTCGGCCCAGGCGAACAGCCAGACGCCGAGGGGCACCGTGACGATGCCGATCACGATCAGCGGAATCAGAGCGCCCATGAGGGCCGCCTCCGAGGGATGACCGAGGAGCATGGTCCGGATCCCCGAGAGGATGTAGGTGGCCGGCGAAATGTGCGAGAAGACCTGCATCCAGATGGGCAGCACGCTGACCGGGTAGTACACGCCTGAGATCAGGAGCAGGCAGGCCTCGATGACGTAGGTCATCTGGGCGCCCTTCTCGGTGAAGAGCAGGGGCAGCGTGGCGGCCATGATGCCGATGCCGACGAAGCTCACGCTCCCGACGGCCACGATGAGCAGCGCCGGCATCAGTCCGGCGCCGTTGGCCTCGAGATGGAAGGTCAGCATGAGCGCGGCCAGCACGAAGACCGTCCGGGCGAGGCCGTAGATCACGGCGAACAGGCAGGAGCCGAGAACGTAGGTCAGCCGGGAGATCGGCGCCATCAGGGTGTACTCGATGGTCCCCTCCCAGCGCTCCCACTGCACGCTCTCAGCGATGGCCATGAACAGCGACGCCATGTACGACCAGGTCAGCGTTCCGATGGCCAGGTACAGCACGATGGCGCGGGTATTGAAGGCGTGGTGATGGGTGACCGACGGCACGGCATCGGCCATGTAGACCACCGCCATCGACTGGGCGATGGTGTAGACCAGGAACGCGGCCTCCCAGGCCCAGTAGCGCTTCGAGAGATTGATGTTGCGCTCGACGAGCGCATAGGAGGCCTTGACCTCACGCCAGAAGGGTGGAGCGGCGATCATAGCGGGATCTCCTTTAGAGAGTTTCGAGTTTCGAGTTTCGGGTTTCGAGTTGGTTCAACGTTCAAGGTTCAAAGTTCAAAGTCGAAGCAAGGAAGAGGGTGGGACGGTCATTCGCGGGTAACGGCGTCGCCATCGCAGTGACGCCGATCCGGATCTCCGTTTGACGTTCGACGTTTGACGTTCCACGCTCACTCGTATGGTTCGTCCTCTTCCTCGTCCTCGAGCGACCGGCCGGTCACTTCCATGAAGACCTCCTCTAGACTCGGAAGCGTCTGGCCGCCGTTTCGTCGCTGGTGGTTCTGCTTGAGCTGTTGCGGTGTTCCCTCTACGACGATGCCTCCCTTGTGGAGGATCGCCAGGCGGTCGCAGAGGGCATCGGCCTCGTCCATGTCATGGCTGGTGAGCAGAACGGTGGCGTCATGGCCGTCGCGAAGCTCCCGAATGAACCGCTGTACGTCCTTTTTGGATCTGGGATCGAGGCCGGTCGTGGGTTCATCCAAGAGGAGGAGCACGGGCGAGGTGAGGAGCGCGCGGGCGATGCTGACCTTCTGCTGCATGCCGCGAGACATCTTGTCGACCGGTTGCCTGATCCGCGATTCGGGAATGCCAAGCGCCTGCAGAATGCGGCTGATCTCTCGCTTCGCCGTGGCACTGTCGACGCTGTACAACCGGGCGGCGTACATCAGGTTCTCCATCGCCGACAGCTTCTTGAACAGCGAAGCCTCGACGGAGACGCGGTTGATCATCCGCTTCACCTGCGCCGCCTGCTTGACGACGTCGAGCCCGAACACCTCGACCGACCCGGCATCGGGCAGCAGCAGCGTGGCGAAGAGTCGGATGAGCGTTGATTTGCCCGATCCGTTCGCGCCCAGGATGCCGTAGATCTCGCCGCGCTTCACCTCGATCGAGATGTGATCGACCGCCAGCACCTCCTTGGCAGGCTTTCGTTTGAGTCGGACCTTGCCCGTGCCCCCGAAGCGCTTGACCACATCGTGGACGACCAGCGCCTGGTCGATCTGACGGCGGCGCGTCGATATCTCTGCCGGCACGTTGAGCTCGAGAGTTGCCGTCATGCGTTTCTCCTTGAGTCGACCAAATAAAAACCGTGGACCGAAATCTCGGTCCACGGTTCCAGCTCCCTGGATTGAATGGGTCCTATGTACGCCAACCCGTGGACCGATAACTTGGCGCACCAAATCCATGGCGCGCACCTCTGATATCACCGAGGATGTACTCCCGGGCGATGCCCAGCCGCCACGTTGTCATGTCGAAGCGGCTCCCCTGCTCGTGTTCATCACTCTCATCATAGACGGCTCCAGTCAGACAGAGCCAGGGCGCTTGCGATGCCACTTCTTCCTCTCCATCCCTTAACCGCTACCTGCGCTAGCTGAATGGATGCCGACATAGGAACTTTCATGAGGCAATCATGGCACGAAGCGTTGAAGCAATGCAAACAACCGGATTTATGGATACTTGCGAAGGTGTAATTTCGGCAGGCCTGACGCAGGGCCCGGGGGGCCGGTGGGCGTACGGAGCCTCCACCGTAGACTCAATCATCTAGGCAGGGGGTAAGCAATGCCATTTGGGGTCGACGTTTCGCAGCATCAGCTGGAGTGGTCGGAGATTCTGCGTCGAGCACAGCTCGCGGAGGAGCTGGGTTCGACGGCGTCTGGGTCTTCGATCACCACTTGATAGGACTGACAGCCCGGACGCCCCGAATTGGGCTCCATGTTGAAGGCGCACGGCGGCTGGCTGCCGAAGCCGCCGGTCATCTGATAGCCGGCTGTGTTCCCCCTGTCCTCGCCGGACGGGCCGCGTGACCGACGGTTACACGCCGTTCTTCTGGTACAGCCGATCGATCATCGACACACAGCGGTTATACCCGAACCCTACACATGCCACATAATGCATCTCGAACGTCTCCCGCCACCGCTCTATCCTTCCTGACTTCAAGCGTATCACCCCCCAGACGGTAGGCTCCCGGAAAAGGTAGAGGCCCGGCCGCGAAGCCGTGAGCAGCATGGCCGCGTCGCCGAGATAGGCAAGGCCCGCCTCCGAGTATCCCCGAAGCCGGTACCAGCGCCAGCCCTTCGCCTGAGGGGGGTACCGGCTCGGGTGAATCGCCCGCTCGAGCGGGCCGTTGCCCACCTCCCGCCGAAGCGCCGCGCTTGTGGCCGACCAGACGCTCATCCCGGGGATGTCGATTTCTCCCACGTGACGAACGTAACGAGGAGGTGTTCCGGCAAAGCGCATGCCGTCGACCGTCACGCGATCGCGCCACAGGCTCCGGTTGCTGATGTCGAGGTCTTGCGCAAACAGGAATGGCTGGCCTACGCGAATCTCCGCCTGGCTTGCCCACCAGCCGTCCCACCTGCCGCCGAAAAGGTTGGTCACCGCTGGCCTGCCTTCGCTATGGGTCAACGTCCAGCCAAACGCCGCAGCCCCGACCGCCCCGCCCACCGCGAGAATGGCTGCGGCAAGCCCAGTCCGACGCTGCCGTCGGCGCACCAGCCCCGCGGCCTCCACATTTCTGGTCGCGGGCTCGACAGCAGACGGGGTCAACCGCGCCATCATCAGGAGCCCTCGATGTTCTGCAGGGTGTTGCCGCCGGCGTGGTCCCAGGTAGCCGACGGTCCGCAATTGTCACCGGAGTCCGGCCGGCCGGCGAACACGATCGGGTCGGTCGTCCAGTCGCTGGCGAGGCCGTAGATACAGCCGCCCCTGTTCGTCGAGCTGGGGGGCCCTAGCGCGGCCCAGTTGTAGTCGAGATGGCGGGCGTATGTTGTGCTTGAGCTGCCGCCCGGCTTGCCGCCGATACTGATTCCCCAGCGACTGAGAAAGCCGCCCAGTCCCCAGCTGAAGCTAAACGTTGTCGAGTGGCCGCTGTCGCGACCGGCGGGCCCGGCGCCCGGTACCATGACCTTGCTGAACTCGTGGTCTTCGGTGCCGTCAGCGCGCTCGTCGGTGATGCACAGGTCGCCGGCGGCCGCATCATAGATGGTGTAGTTGCCGTAGACCGACGCCGGGCACTGCCCGTTTGAGGTCTTGCCGGCATTTCCCCTCACGACGCCGATGGTGTTCTTCCCACGCTTGAGGCCGCTGCCGTCCCAGCAGCCCGGGACCACCCGAGTGATCTGATAGGACCGACAGCCTGGACAACCCGAATTGGGCTCCATGTTGAACGCGTACTGGGGCTGGTTTCGGAAGCCGACGGTCATTTGGTAGCCTGCCCTGTTCCCCCTGTTCTCGCCGGACGCGCCGCGTGACTCACGGTTACACGCCGTTCTTCTGATACAGCCGATCGATCATCGACACACAGCGGCTATACCCGAACCCCACGCATGCCACGTAGTGCATGTCGAACCTCTGACGCCACCGCCGTGTCGCGCCGTTTGGGCTGCGGATCGTGCCCCAGATGGTCGGGTAGGCGAAGACGTACAGTCCCTTTCGTGAGGCGGCAAATACCCCGGCGGCACTGCCCATGGAAAAGCCGATATACTGAGAGCTTGTTGGCTGCCTCGCACTGTACCCTCTAAGCGCCGACCATCGCCACCCTACCACGCGTGAGAGGCGGCCCGTCGGGTGGAGCACCCGCTCGAGCGCCTCCCCGCGTTCTCGGCGGAGCGACTCAGTTGTGGCCGTCCAGACGCTGATGCCGTATATGTCGATCTCAGCAACCTCTCGTGTATGTTTGCGCGGCCAGCTCGCGAAGCGCATGCCGGCCACCCTCACCCGATAACCCCGGTAGCGTCGTCCGGGGATGTAGAGATCCTGCGCCAATAGAAACGGCTGGCCGACGCTAATGTCCGCCTGGCTGGCCCACCAGCCGTCCCAGACGCCGCCGAAAAGGCTGCTCATCGCGGCAGGGCGTTCGTCGCCCCGGGTGGCGGCCCATCCCGCGACCGCCGACCCGACCAGCACGACGAACGCCAGCAGCCCTAGCGCGAGCCGGGAGCGCTCGGCTGGCCCACGGCCCCCCGGCAGCGTCGGAGGCGAGTCTGCCGGCTCTTCCTCCAGACGGCGGTAGAGGGGATGATGCGTGGTCAATTGTTCTGGATGTTCTGGAGCAGGTTCCCGTCGCCGCCCGTATTCCACGTCGCCTTCGGGCCACAGTTGTCCCCGGTGTCTGGCCGGCCGGCGAACACGATCGGGTCGGTCGTCCAATCGCTGGCGAGGCCGTAGATACAGCCGCCCCTGTTCGTCGAGCTGGGGGGCCCTAGCGCGGCCCAGTTGTAGTCGAGATGGTGGGCGTACGTTGTGCTTGAGCTGCCGCCCAGCTTGCCGCCGATGCTGATGCCCCAGTGACCCAGGAATCCGCCCAAACCCCAGCTGAAGCCGAACGAGGTCGAATGACCGCTGTCGCGACCGGCGGGTCCGGCGCCCGGGACCATGACCTTGCTCCATTCGTGGTCCTCGGTGCCATCCGCCCGCTCATCGGTGATGCAGAGATCGCCCGCGGCCTGATCGTAGATGGTGTAGTTACCGTAGATTGAGGACGGACACTGTCCGTCCGAGGTCTTCCCGGCGTTGCCGTCAACCTCGCCAATCGTGTTCTTGCCGCGTTTGAGTCCACTTCCGTCCCAGCGCCCCGGAACTACACGAAGGGCCTGGTAAAGCTTTCCTCCGGGATTACCGGCGTTGGGCTGCACGTTGAACGCGTACTGCGGCTGATTGCGAAAGCCGAGCGTCATCTGGTACCCCGCCTTGTTGCCCCGCTCTTCCGCGGCGTTGCCAAAGTCGACCCCGGTGCCCCGACCGCCCTCCTCGGACTTCGACCGTGTCCCGGCCGCGTCGAAGTCCGCCCCCGCCCACGAGCCGGCGGCACTGTCACTCGTCGCCAGAGTGCTGGCGATCGTGCTCTCGGAGGCAGCCGTGAAGTTCATGGAGGCACGCTCCGCCCAGTCCCTCGAGTGCAGCTCCCCAAGGGGAACCTGTGCCACTCGCCAGTGTCCGAGGTTCATGAAGAGGCCGCCGGTCTTGAAGCGCCAGTTGCAGTACTTCTTCTCCAGGCTGCTCCACCCGCTGTAGTTGCACTGCGCGGCCCCGTCGGGTGCCGGGCTGTTGTCGTCAAATGCCGCTTGATCCGACGTGTCCATCTGGTAGGTCCCCGGCTGGGTCGCTGTACCGGCGACCATCGAGGTGGGGACGGCCGCGAGGTCCGACTGGGTGGCGGGGTCGGTACCCCCATACACCGGGACCGTGAAAGCGTAGAACGAGCTACCGGCGGGGTCGTTCACGAGGACGTCGACGTTCACCGCCTGAGCCAGATTCTCGTACGTGGGGTTGCCAAGCACCGAGCTGAGGCCGGCGAGCTGCACCTGGACGGCTCCGTTGGCGTCGGTCGTGCCCGTCCCGATCTGCGGATAGGCGCCGCCCTGCCAGGCACTCGGGTCCACCGGCTCCGCTTGGACGGTGACGCTGGCTCCGGCCAGGGGATCGGGGGATGAGGGGGTGCTGTCACTCCGCAGGGCCGTGATCTGGCTGAGAACGCCGTTCGTCGCGCTTCCGTGCAGGTACTCCTCGTCGGTGGAGGCGAGGTCTGTCACCGCCGTCCGGCCGCCCGGCGAACACGATCGGGTCCTGCGTCCAGTCGTTTGCGAGCCCGCAGATGCAGCCGCCCCTGTCCGTCGAGCTGGGCGGTCCTAGCGCGGCCCAGTTGTACCCGAGGTGGTGGGCGTATGTGGGTGTTTGAGCTGCCGCCCAGCTTACCGCCGATGCTGACGCCCAGTGACCCAGGAATCCGCCCAAACCCCAAGCTGAAGCCGCCCATCTGCCATATCAGTGCCTCGCCAACCAGTCTCGCGCCCCGCGGGATGCCGCCTCGGAGCGAAATGCCGTCGAGCTTTGCGCCTATGTAGCGATAGCTCAGCATGGTGTCCACGCCGGCCTCGAACACCGCTCCCACTGCAACGGGGGCTCCGCCCAGTGAGAAGCCGTCGTTTTCGAACACGTCGTGGGCCACAGGCGGCGGGCGGGACGCTGCCCAAACGGCGACCCCAGCCGCGCCGAGGGCCAGGATGAGAAGGGCCGGTAGGAGTGCCCATTGCCGGGGCCGCCGCTGCGGCCGCCTCAATGTGACATGCCCAACGCTCTATTGAACATCCCCTGGCATCTGCTATCCGAAAAGCCGACGCAGGCATAGTAGTGGTAGCCGAAGGCGACCCTCCAGGGCCGCACCTCGCCGTGGGCAGTCCGAATCGTACCCCAAATCGTCGGATCGACGAAGTGGTACAGGCCCCGGCGCGAGGCGGCCAGGACGATCCCGGCACTGCCCAGGTCGCCAATCCCGGCCTCGCTGTAGCCCCTCAGGCCCACGAACGGCCAGGCTCTCCGGTAGTGTGGCCAGGTGCGGAACCCAGCCAGGTCTCGGGCTGTCCCGGACGAGGTGCCGATGCCAGGGATGTCGATCTCGCCCACCTGGCGTACATGCTGCGGGAGCCTTCCGGCAAAGCGCATGCCTTGGACCGTCACGCGGTTGAATCGGAGCCGCTCACCGGTCTCGACCAGGTTCACTGAGAAGAAGAAGGGCTGCCGCGGCCCGATCTCTGCCTGGGTGAACGACCAGCCGCCGCCGCCCTGGAACACATGGGTGACGGCGGGAGCGCGACCAGGGCTGCCTATCCATGCGTAGACCGCCCCGCTCGCCAGAATCAGCACCAACAGTGCGGCCGGCACCGCAGCCGACTTCCGCCGCCTGGTGGCGACGATCAGGGACCTGACTCGACTGTGGTGTTGGCGGGTGGGCGGCGATGGGGACCAATGTCCGGGTTCGGCTGCCGGGCGAAGCTCGAGTGGGGTCTGCATCACTGAGGGATGAATTGGAACTCGTCGTCGGACGCGTCGCCATTGGTCCCGCTGCCGTTCGGGCCGCAGTATCCGTTGAACGGCTGGCCCCCGAAGGCGACGGCATCGTGGAGGGGCGATTTAGTCGTGCCGTACAGGCATCCGCCCTTGGTATTCGCCGCCCCCTCGACCTGCCAGTCCTCCTCGACGGACGTTTGCCACTCCGTCTCGGAGGTGCTATCGAACGACCCGGCGACGCTGATGCCCCATTTGGCGAGCCCGGAGACGCCCAGGTCGAACTCGTACCTCTCGCCCTGGCTTCTCGACTTGGACGCACCCCCTCCCGGGGTCATCACGTCGCTCCAGATATGCCCCTGGGCGCCGTCGGCCTTGACGTCCGTCACGTAGAGCCCGGCGTATTTGTCGTCGATGGTGTAGTCACTGTTGGCATTCTGGCCAGGGGCTCCCTTCACGGTACCCTTGGTATTCTTGCCGATATGAAGGGTGTCCCCCTCCCAGCCGTTTGGCTCCGCTCTCACCCACTCCAACATTCTGCTCTTGGAGTTCGCGCAGTTGAAATAGTATTGCCTGATGAACCAAAACCCCGTCGTCATCGCATGGCCCCAGTTTCCCTTGTGCAGCGCGTCAGGTCCGTTCCCAACGTTGAGCCAGACGGAAGCGCCGTTCCCGTTCGTCCAGGAGTCGGTCTCGGAGACCTTCGGCGTGCCGAAGCCGCCACCCGACACCGCCAGACTCAAGGAGTCACCCACGGTCGTGCTGGCGTCGGACGTGAAGCGCATCTCCGCCGTTCCTGCCCAGTCGCGACTGTGAAGGTCACCAAGTGGGACCTGCCTTATGAACCAGTGGCCCAGCTGCTCCACGGTCACGCCGCCGCCGCTCTTCTCGACGAGCATGCAGAAATGGCATTGGCGGCTGTTCCAGATGGACAGACAGTCACCAGAATTTGAGGGCGGTGGCGAGGCCCACTGGGTTCCCGAGGCGGCGTCGTCGTAGTTCGCCTGCTCCGTCGAGCTCAGCTCGGCCGTGCCGGGGAACGTCGCTACGTCTCCCTCGACCGACGATGGAGCGGCGTCGGCTTCGCTGGCGGTGACCGGATCAGTGCCGACGTAGACGGGTATCTGGAACGAGGAGTACTGGTTTCCAAGAGCGTCGGTGATGCTCACGCCCAAATTGAGCACGTCACTCGCCGACTCGAATGTCGGGTCACCGAGGACAGATGCTAAGCCGCTGAGGACGACGGTGAATGCGCCGCCCGTCCCCGTCGTGCCGCTCCCGACGACGGGGTACGCGCCGCCGCTCCACAGACCGAGATTGTTGGGCTCAGCTACGACGTTGAAGGAGGCGCCGACCAGCGGCGTTGCACCGCTGTTCAGGGCCGTGACCTGGCTCAGTATCTTGTTCGTTGTCGACCCATTGAGGTACTCTGAATCCGTCCCCGCCAGGTCGTAGTTGCCGCTCGAGTCCCTGTAATAGACGCCGAGCGAGATGATGCCCTCGTCGGTCTCGAAGGTCGAGTTCTCGACACTGCTGAGATTATCCGAGACGCTCACATAGCCCGAGCTGTTCGTCGTCCCGGAGCCGACCTGGGGATACGCTCCGCCGGTCCAGGTCGAGGGGTCGAGCGGCTGAGCGCGAACGACTACGCTGGCGTTCGCAACCGGGTTGCCCGACGAATCGAGGATCAAATCATTGCTGACGTTGCCGGTCCCGTACGTCGGCAGCCCTGTTCCCCCCGCGCCCCAGGTCGTGCCGGATGTCTGAAGGCTCTGGTCGCGAACGGCCAGATCGGTGCTGGCATTCGGCGGCGACTGCACGAAGTCCGGGTTCTCGTACAGAGCGCCGGTACCGTAGTCGAAGTTGGCGGACGCGCCCGACTCGCCGTAATAGTCGTTGTTCTGAACGTAGGAGAAGATGGGCTGGCCGCTGCTCTCCGTGCAGTACTCTTGGAAGGCCCCCGTTCCAGACATGGTCGCCCGAGCCGACGGAGAAGACATTGTTCTGGAGGATCACTGTGGGAACGGTGGCCTGCGTGGAGTCGATCTCGGAACCGGCGTCGTCGTAGAGCGTATTGTTCTGGATCACGTTTTCGCAGCCACAGGAGTACGCCGTAGCCCAGTAGAGCTGGATGCCGGGGCCGCCGTTCTGATAGATGGTATTGTTTTCCACGGTCGCGCCCCAGTTTGCCCTGACCCCGCCGAACCCATTGGCGTACACCGCGTTGCCGGTGACGGTGTTGGGCGAGCCCGACTCACCAATACCCGTGTTGGTGCCGAACGTGACGTTGTGGTCAATGGTGTTGCCGCTGATCGTCTCGCCCGAGGTGCCGGCGCCGCTGGCCTTGACAAAGACGCCGAACCCCGCTCCATATCCGACTGTGCTGTTCTCGAACGTCTCGTTGCTGGCGCCAAGGTAGACCGCCGGCTCCGACGTGGTAGAGCCACAGTCGGTGAAGTCGCCGCCGTTGACCGTGACGT
>DASRCF010000243.1:0-3692 GCA_035653255.1 Chloroflexota bacterium | reverse complement strand
CCACCGCGACCTTGATGAGCAGGTACGGAATGCCCCAGATCAGGGACATGGCCGCGAAGAGCAGCCAGCCGCGCCGGTTCATGCTCCTTCCCCTGCCGGTCGGCTACCGCGGATCGTCCGCTTCACTTCGATGCTCTCCGGCACATTCCCAAACCTGGCTCGCCAATTCAATTTATGGGTCCTCGTGATCCACTGGCCGCCTCACTGGATACAACACGTCCCCAAACCAAAGGGTTGCAAGAGCGCTCCCGTAAAGCCGTCTGTGATTGGCCTCCGGCCTCAGCCAGCAGCCATTGCCGATGATCAATCCACCCTCGGAGTGGGCAAGGGATGCGCTCTGCAAGCACGGAACCCGCAGAAATGTCTAGGGTTTGGCAGAGGTGCCAGACTTGAGCAGTCTACTCGAGGCCGCAAGCATGCCGAACTCGAGATGGCCGATCTTTCAATCGGACGAGCTGCCGGCTGGGATCAGCCGGGGGTAGGGAGATCCGCGGACGGGAAGGAGTGAAAGAGTTCCTGGCCTCTTCGACACTATCCTTCCGGCCTCGCTGGACGACGGAGGACCTGATCGCGGCAGCCCAGCGGTGAGCGACCTCGAGGTGGCGTATTGGCCGGAGACCATCCCGCGGCGTAGCGGATAGGAGTGGGCGGGCCTGCCGTTCGACTCACGGTCGAGCAGGCGCGGCGCATCGGCGTACGCGCTCAGCTGCTGGACGGCAGCGCAACCGACGTGCTTGGTACTGTGCGTAGGCTCGGCTACCTCCAGCTCGACCCCACCAACCGGGTTGCCCGCAGCCATCTCCTCGTGCTCTGGAGCCGGCTCGGCGCCTACGACCCCTCCGAGATCCATCGCCTCCTCTGGGAGGAGCGCGCGCTCTTCGAGTGGCGGGCCTTCATTCATCCTGTCGAGCAGCTGCCCGCACTCCGTGCTGTGATGCGCCGCTTCCCGGAAGGGGATTCCGCCTGGCCAACTCGGGTCCGCCGCTGGCTGCACGAGAACGACGCCTTCCGGCGGTACTTGCTCAAGGAGCTGGAGCACCGCGGTCCTCTCCTCTCCCGTGACCTTGAGGATCTCTCAACGTCGCCTTGGCCCTCGGGCGGCTGGAGCGGCAGCCGCAACGTCTCTCAGATGCTTGAGTTCCTCTGGGCCCGTGGGGAGATAGCCGTCGTGGGCCGGAGGGGAGGGCAGCGCATCTGGGACCTTGCCGAGCGCTGGTATCCGGAGGGTGAGACGTTGCCGCCAGAGGAGGCGGATCGCGTCCTCGCCACTCGCACCCTCCGCGCACTCGGCATCGCACGCACGGGACCGGGTGTTCCGGTGCAGATTGAGGGGGTGCCGGGCGAGTGGGTGGCCGATCCCCACTACCTCGAGACGGTGGACGTACCCGTGCCGGACCGGTTGACCTTGCTCTCCCCCTTCGACCGTCTCATTTACGACCGGGAGCGCACGGAGGCACTCTTTGCCTTCCGCTATCGGATGGAAATCTACGTTCCGAAGGCCAAGCGGCAGTACGGTTTCTTCGTGCTGCCGGTGCTGCGTGGCGACCGCCTGGTGGGACGTGTCGACCCGGAGTTCGACCGGAAACAGGGCGTGCTCCGCGTCCACGCCATCCACGCCGAGCCGGGGATTCCCGCGGGAACGAGCGAGAAGCTGGCCGATGCGTTGCGGGACCTTGCCGCCTGGCTGGGAGCGAAGGAGCTGCAATGATCTTCATTAGCCACCACCATGTCATCTTGCTCAGGACCATCAGTGGAGCCCCGGCGACCCGAGCATTGTCCTCGCCTCTCCGATGAAGCTTCGCGGTCGGTGGCCTCTCAGACGAGACATGATCGACCCTCGCCGGTCTAAGGGCACCTTTGCTTCTGCAGCTTGACAAACCGGCGGTCTTCGATTGCAGATTTGACATGCAGCCCCAAAGCTGCATAACATTAAGCAGCTGGATGGCTGCATTTGATCTGAATAGTCCCCAAGGGTTTCTCTCTAATCTCAGCCTTCATCCCGGTTACTGGAATTCGGTGAGTTCAACAAGCGGGAGCAGAACTTAACAGACAACACCTATGTCGCCTGACCCCCTCGACCGCGCCTTCAAAGCCCTGGCAGACCCCAGCCGCCGGCGTCTGCTCGACCGGCTCAATGCCGACAACGGGCAGACGCTGAGCCAACTGTGCGCCGGCCTGGACATGGCTCGACAATCCGTGAGCAAGCACCTGGCCGTGCTTGAGGCTGCCAACCTGATCACGACGGTATGGCAGGGCCGGGAGAAGCTGCACTACCTCAATGCCGCACCAATTTCAGATATCTCCGAACGGTGGATCAGCGCCTACGACCGGAACCGGGTCGGGGCTCTGTCCGAGCTGAAACTCGCACTGGAGGATGCATCCATGGCCAAGCCGAAGTTCGTCTACACCGCGTACATCCACACCACTCCGGAGCTGCTCTGGCGTGCGTTGACCGAGCCCGCCTTCACCCGACGATACTGGGGCGTCAGCTTCGAGACCGACTGGAAGACCGGATCGACCTATGCGATGTCGATCGAGGGGAAAGACGTTACCATCGCCGATGCGGAGCAGATGATTCTAGAATCCGATCCTCCGCGCCGGCTCTCGTACAGTTGGCACACTTTCACGCCCGAATGGGCCGCGGCCTACGATATTGACGAGGAGTACCAGCGCAGGGTGTCGGCGGAGCGGCGGTCGAAGGTCACCTTTGAGATTGAGCCCGTTGACGATCAGGTCCGCCTGACCGTTATCCATGACGACTTCGACGACGACAGCGCCGTCTTCGAAGGCATCAGTTCCGGGTGGCCACAAATCGTCTCCGAGCTCAAGTGGCTCTTGGAGTCACCGCCTAGCGGCTCCTAGTGCCGGCTAGGAACGCTGGACCCGCCACGCGCGTCCATTCAGTCCAGCCAGAGTGCTGGGAACAAAGTGGCAGCTGAGATCTGACCCGAGGTTCGCCCGACAAGAGAAGGCCGAATGCGGCCCGTCCGACAGAGAATCTCGAGGCCGATTTGTCTTCGCGACCCACATCGCACTACAATCGAACCACCATCCGTCCGAAGGACCCCCTCAATGTTGCGCCTCCCTCGCTCGAGCGCCGCTTTCGTGTCCATTGCCTGTCTAGTGATCCCGTCCGTCCTCGTGGTCGCTCCCGACCACGCCTTGGGCGCTGCATCAGTTTCCTTTGGCCAGAACCTCATCCAGAACCCGGGCGCCGAGGGCGGACCGCCCGGACAGACAATTCCATTCTGGACAGCCACTGGCCCCTTTGCGGTCGACCGCTATAGCGACAGCAGTGGAGACCTCTCCGTCACTTCGCCGGGTCCACGTGACCGCGGCAACAACTACTTCTGGGGCGGCCACGCCAACACCGTCAGCTCGGGAACGCAGACCATCAACCTATCCGACCTTGCCACAGACATCACAAGCGGAGGCGTCGAGTATCAGCTTTCCGGCTGGCTCGGAGGATACGACTCACAGAACGATAATGCCGTCCTTGACGCCGCGTTCCTGAATGCGCAGGGGGCTGTCCTGACCGATGCAATTCTGAACGGCCCCGACGCCAACGCCCGTGGCGGCACATCCGAGCTCCTCTACAAACACACCGAGGGATATGTTCCAGCAGGCGCTGCGGCCGTCCGCATCACCATCACCATGAGGAGAACCGACGGCTCGGACAACGACGGGCTGGG
>DASRCF010000242.1:0-19230 GCA_035653255.1 Chloroflexota bacterium | reverse complement strand
GGCCGCTGATTGACTCAAACACGGGCAGCGGCACCGAGCGGGTGAATGCTTCGAGGACTAGGCGCTTCATCGCGCTCGGATTCCCGGTGTTGATCCCGCTGGGACGCCCGCAATATGTGTACGGCAAGTCCACCTCGTTGGCCCCCCACTCACGCTTGAAGTGCTGCTGGCCGGCGGCGGAGGTTGGACTGCGCCCGAAATCGTACCGTGTGCAGCCGTGTTCAGCAGCCACCTCGATGCTCCTCCAGATGGCGGCGGAGTTGGCGCGAAGGCTTCGACCCAGCGGATCCGTGCCCGAGTCCAAGCCAACCGCGGTAGTCCCATGACAGATCGTCAGGAAGGCCGCCACAGGAGCCTCTGCATACTCGGCCAGGACCAGGAAGGCGTTGCCCGTCAAAGAGAACCGTTGGTAGACGCGGCGTACGAATTTCTCCGGTTGAGCGAGCAGGTGCTGTCGTTGTCGCTGGGCGAGGTACAAGCTGTAGAACACCTCAAGCTCCTCATTCCCGGTTGCGGAGCGCGAGGAAACGCCGTTCCGGTGCGCTCGACGAATCGAGTACCGTATGTCCCGTCCGAGGTTCCTGCTTAGCTCGTCAGGTCCAGACGATATATCGAGGACGTGCGTGGAGGATTGATTGCCGACGCGGAGCAGTTGCGGCATAGGGATGGTAGAGGGCCAGTCACGAGCCTCGATAGTGGCCACTCCCAGCTCGGCCGCATCCTTGATGAGCGCGTCGAGCAGCCGGCAGGCCTGGTCCGAGGATGAGATCAGCGGCCCCGCCCGATGACAAAAGGGGAGGCAGACCAGCCTCCTTCCGGTCAGACGGCTGCTTACCAGCATGGTGGGCCAAGCCGCCTCGATCCGGGCTGTTTCACGACTGACCAACGCGTGAAATCGCGGTTGGTATCCGAAGGTATCGAGGACGGCCGACGTCCAGGCGGGTTGATGGAACGGTCCGGCGTCAGGGTGGTGCGCAACGAAGTCATGCCAGCGGGGGTCATCCGGGTCGACGACAGATGGTTGGAGTTCCTGGTCAGCAGCGGCCAGGGAGTGGTCTCGAGGACGGTCCCCGTCATAGCTCAAAGTTTCCACCGCCGCCGGCCCTTTCTTCGAAGTCATCGGCTCAGCCCGGCTCAGCATGTCAGTTGCTTGAGGCTCGGCGGGAGCCGAGTAGCAAGGTCGGCGCGAAGCAACTCAGACGGGAACAAAGTCGATCTCTGCTGTTGCGGCGGCTGCTCTGTCGCCAGGGCTGTCTCCGATAAACACCGTATCTCTCGGCGCCGTCCCCGTTCTGCTCATCAGCGTCATCAGCCCCTCGGGGGCGGGTTTCCATTGCTCCACGTCGTCGCATCCAACTACGTGTCGAATCGCCGGCAGATCAAGCTTCCCCAGCCCTGCCTCCACCGTCTGGTGAAGGTTAGCCGAGAAGACGGCCAGCTGCGGTGGGCTCTCAAGCGACAAGAGCCGACCGACCTCATGAAGCACATCCATCCGGGGTTGCTGTTTCGCAATTCCTAGACCCTCGAAGGCAGCCAGGACGCCGAAGAGCGAGGACAGGTTATGAGCTCCCATCTCTTCCCGGAAGCGTGCCATCTCCGGCCAGAGAGGCCGGAAGCCCGACTGAAAGCCGAATTCGGCAGCCATGAGGCTCAGAGCTTGTCGTGCTCCGCTCCAATCAACGGCTAGGTGGGCGAGAGTGCCGTCGTAGTCGAAGATGATCAGCCGCTTGGCTCGGCATGCCTCCCAGAGACCGGTCACCATACCCATCGGCAATCCTAATCCTAGGCCGGCGTCAGCGAGCGACCCGGCTCCAGCTGGTAGCGGGGATACATGGGGGTACCCTCAGCGTCAACGAAGACCTCATCCCAGTAGCGCAGCATGGTCAGCCCAATCCGCGTCTCCCCGATCCGGTGCTCGATCGGGAGCCCGAGCGCGAGCTTCAACAGCAGGAGTGGGCTGTTGAGACCGGCGGCCAAAGTGAGAGCCAGCGCTCCCGAGAACCGAGGATTGATCTCGTTGAAGATGACCTCCTCCCCGCGGCGAAACACCTGTACATTGGCCGGCCCTCGAATCCCCAGCTCGGCTGCGAGCCGGATAACCTCAGCCTCGGCCACCGGGTCAGATACCGTGACCCCCTTGTAGGAGACACCACCCTTGGTCTCGATGCGTCGCCGGATGACGAGGCCCAGGACCCGGCTCTCCCAGTCGGCCACGACGTCGGCGGTGTATTCCGGCGCGTCGACGAACTCCTGAACCATCAGCCCAGGTACCCGATCCAGATGCAGCAGCAGGTCCTCCGCCTTGTCCACGCGGTAGCAATCGATGCTGGAGCGCCCATCCACCGCCGGCTTCACGAACACCGGATACGGCAGCCAGGGGCTCAGCTCTCGGGCCTCGGCATCCGTCCACGTCCGCGCCGTCCCGAAGCCTCGCTCCGTAAAGAAGCGGTACGCCTCCAGCTTGTTGTTCACCTTCCGGATGACCTCGGGCGGAGACATCCCCACCAGACAGCCAAAATCTGCAAAACGCTCCATTGCTCCGCCGAGAGGTGCGAACTCGTAGTCGACAATGGGGACCAAGAGCGCCGCATCATGCGCCCTACAGACGTCGACCATGGCATCGACGTATCGCGGATCGGAGGCGAGCGGCACCGAGTAGAAATGGTCGCTGAAGTAGCGGCCCGCCACCTGATCGCCCGAATCCACGGTGACGATTTCGACCGGTATCTCCTCCTGCATCCGCAGAGCCTTGATGACGGACTGGCAGGTGACAGTACCCGCCCCGGTGACCACGACGGTAGCTCTTGTTGATAGGCTCACTCAAAACTCCTTCAAACGCATCGCGAAGTCGAATAGGGTCAGAGCATCGATATCCCCGGTAACGCTCAGACAGCTGACAAATCGCTTGGGCCAGGGCGCCGTGCGCACCAGAATGCTCTCCCACGGCTGCAGCCTGCGGACGATCGCGTCCGGCTCCATACCCGGATCGGCCACGTCCTCCAACCGAACGGCATGGCTGCCGTTGGAATGGTCGGCTTGGTCGACGAGGAATCCGGCCTCGCGTAGACGGCTGACGCTCTCGTCGGACCATACCGGTCCGCAGGCGATGGCCGGCTTGCGCTGCTGTTCGACGCTCGCAGCTCCACTGCCGGTGATTTCCACACTGGCCAGTCGTGTAGCGACGTCGGGCGGACCCTCGGTGGCGATCGACCAGCGGCCTTCACCATCAGGCTCGACAGTGACGCGGCTGCTCCGCCGGCGCTCCCACCACGCCGCTATCTCTCCCAACCCCGCCAGCCATACATCGCCATAGGCCCGAGCCTGGGAGAGTGTGTCGTCGAGGGGTTGCCTGCAAAGCCTTGCCCGCTCGGGGTGCAAACAGATCACGAAGGCTTCGCCGGCCTCCCGGCTGTCCTGCAGGACGCGCGTCCACACCCGTGACATTGTCGCCTCGTCCAGGTGCAGGCGATCTACCATGTCCTCGTCCTGAGGAATTGACATTGGAATCTGCAGCAGCCCATCTCGGGTCCACGGTAGAACAGCATGCTTCGAGGCGTCGCGCACGTTGAAGAGGGCGCAGAGCCGCTCATAATCGGCCCTGGCCTCCAGAGACATTGGGATGTCCTCGCGCGAAAAGGCATCCCACTCATAGACGGGCGTGGCATCGTACTTGAAGCCGGTGGCCTTGAGGGCGTCGAGGGTGTCGTCGTTCCAGCGTGAATACGGGCACCGCCAACCCTGAATGTCGAAGCCCAGCTCTTCGAGCTGACTGCGCGCCAGCTTCACCTGTTCGAACTGCCGCTCCCTGGGAAGCGAAGCGTAATCATTGTGCACGTAGCCGTGGGCCGCCACCTCGACACCTCGGTCTTGCAGATGCCTGATGATCTCTGGGTTTCTACGTGCCGTTACCGCGGTTACCGGCAGCGTGGGATGGACGCCGTACCGATCTGTCACTTCGAGCAGGACCTCGAGATCCTTGGCTGTCTTTCGCGGGGTCATCCCGAACCGATTGAGAATCGTGGGCAGGCGGGTCAGGGCGTTGCGCGGACCACGACTCTGACCCAGGACGAAAGAGAGCCAGCTGCCGCCTCCGGCCATGGTTCGGAATCCTCCGTGAGCCTGGTCTCCCACGACACCCGGCTCGGTCCTCGACTCTGCCATCGAACTCGACTGATAACGAGGATGATCAGCCGGCGAGTCCGAAGTAACCCGGTACACGGACAGATACTCGTTCCTGGCCTTGCTCCATGCCAGTGTCTCGAGATAGGACCGCCTGCCGGCCGTGGCGAGTGACTCTCGTTTCGCCGGGTCACGGTATAGCTCCTCGATCGCGGCCGCCAGCGCTTCCGCATCCTTGGCCGGTACGTATAGGACCTCCTCATCTCCAAAGTGCCGGCGCAGCGATGGAAAGTCAGAGACCACGGCCGGAATCCCCAGCAGCAGGTACTCCATCAGTTTGTTGGGCATGCCATCGATCCATAAGGGCACCACTCCGACATCGGCTCGCAGCAGCCTACCCGCCATGTCAACGAAATGGACCGGGCCGTTGAACGTCACGGCATCCGTAAGACTCAGCTTGCGCACCTGTTCCTCGAGCTCCGGCTGGTACTCGCCCACGCCGATGACCTCAAGCGTTAACCCTGGAATCCTGTCCCGAAGAAGGCTCACGGCTTCGATCAGTGTCTGGATCCCATAGCGCTCCAGCAGCGAACCGTGAGTCACAAGCTTGAACCCATCGGTGCTGCGCACGCCTGCTCGGAACTTCTCCACATCGCCGATCCGTGACAGGAATACGTCCTCGTCAGGACCATTGGCAATGAACCTGACCTTTGTGGCCGGTATGCCCTGTTCGATCAGGCGTTGCCTGGCCTTCTCATAGGGTGTCATCACGTCGTCCGCGAAGCGCGCAGACAGCAGCTCGATCTCGTCGAGCAGTCGAACCAATGGGTGGGAGTGGGAAAGATCATGATCAGTCGCCAGCAGCTCAGCCATGTTCTCGAACATGTAGAGGACGATTCGGGCTCCAAGAGCCTTGGGGATAACGGCCGCCGCCACCAGCCAGTCCGGCATCGTATCGATCTCGACGAAGTCATAGCGGTGGAGGGCTGACCGGAGGGCAAGTGCTCCTGCGGCCAGGACGGGTAGTGCTCCGTATTCGAACAGATACCGGGCCATTCCGCTCCGTCGGTGCTCAAGGGGAAGCCGGATGACGGTCACTCCTGACAGGCGCTCGAAGTGGCGCTTCCCTCGGTCCATATCGCAGATCACGTCGACCTCAAAGCCGGCCGACCGAAGGGCCATGACGTCGCGTCGTAGGTGGGGCTGCTCGGGATACAGTCCGTGCCGTACGATGGCCACGCGACCTCGGGTTCCGGAGTGCATCGGGCTGGACCTATCCAAGGTGCCTGTACACCGAGTTTCCGGCGGCCTTGAACAGAAAATCTGGCGCCAGGCCAACAAACGTCGATAACAGGTTCTTCTTTAAGCCCTTTGGATCCCCCTGACTCTCGCCGCCGGCTCGTGGGTAGAAGAAGTATGGCTGAGGACGCAGGACGCCGCCGCAGCCCTCCTTGAACTGGTGGAGACCTGAGGCGGTTGCATCGCTGCGACCCAGGTCGTAGCTCATGGCGCCGCGTTCCGCCTCCATACGCATGCTTTCCCACAGCAGGAGATGGTTGGCGCGGTAGGACCAGTACCGGCTGTCGGAAACCGCAAATTTGTCGAGCGCGGTGGTCCTATGGCGGAGGACAAGCAGGGCGGCGAGAGGAACTGCGTCGCGCTCGGCCAGCAGAAGATAGCCGCTCCCGGCTTCCACGAAGTGCTTCCAGACGGCGGTAAAGAAGCGGGCGGGTTGCGGGAGCATGCCGTGGCGCCGTCGGAGCTTCAGGTTGAGGTCCACGAAGGTGGCTAGATCCGCCCTGTCCTCGCCGATCCTCACCCGGACCTTTTCCCTCTCCGCCTTCCGAATGCTGCGCCGCATGTTCTCGTTGAATCCTTTGAACACGGCCTCAGGACCACCGGAAAGGTCGACGACATGCCGGACGTAGGCGTCGCTGCGGATCAGCGAAGCAGGAGGCGCTGCGGTCTCGGACCAGCCTCGCACCTCAATCCGCCTGCTTCCGGTTTCGCTCAGATCGGAGACCATGAGCCCGAGCAGCGCGATCGCCTCTTCGTCGGAATTGATGAGCGGAGGACACACGTCGCAAAAGGGAAGACTAACGAACCGTCTTCCAGTAATGAAGCTGCGGACAAGCATGGATGGCAGTCCCGCCACCAGCTCTCCATCCATTCCTTCCAGCGCACGATAGTGGGGCTCATATCCATAGGTCTCGACGAGGACGCGTGCCCAGGCAGGGGTGTGGAAGGCGGTGCCGGCCGGATGTGTGGCGGCAAGTCGCTCCCAGCGGACGTCGCCGATGGGGTCGACGAGGGTGGGACGGACGGCGACGGGCATCATGACTGGCATGGGCTTCACTGTACTTGGTGGCCCATTCGCGCTACAAGAGCTATAGTACTTCCGCCTTCAGATTCTTCGATTGCGTGCGCTGGGAAGCAGGCCCGGCTCGCAAGGCGGCCTCATAAACGGACACCACGCGCTCGGCAGTTGATCGGAGACCGAACCGCTCCACCTGTTTCCGGCCGTCCGTTCGAAGAGGGGGGCTAACGGCAGCCTCGAGATGGCCGGCGATCTCCTTCGGGTCATCACCCGTTCGGTAACAGCCCGCCGTGTCGCCGAGAACGTCCCAGTTGTCACCGGCGTCGGTGGCAACGATGGGCAGATTGCACGCCATCGCCTCCTTGACCACCTGAGCCGACCCTTCGAAGCTGGATGTCATGGCAAACACGTCACACGCATTCATGTAGAGAGGAATGCGCTGGTGAGGCTGCTGACACACGGCTACCAGCTCGACATCGGGCAGGCGGGACTTGAGTATCCGGACCGCTTGCTCGACCAGATGGAATCGCTTCACCGGATCCCACGTATAGCCCGCGAACAGCACGTAGCGCTTCTCCGGCTCAAGCCCCAGCTGAGCTCGTGCGTCTGCTTTCGGCATAGGCCTGAACAGGTCCAGGTCGATACCGCAGGGAATCACATGGGCGCGGGGAGAGCGCAGAGGGGCGATCATCCAGTCGGCTACAACAATCTGCTCGTCCGGCCAGAACCGCGTTAGGCGGCAGAGTCCTCCCTGGAACCGGTCGCGCACCTCGACACCGTGATGAGTCAGGACCAGTGGGGCCGCCCACTGAGCCCGGGCAATGATGCCCGAGAAGATGTAGTGCGCGTGGATGACGTCGTAGCGACAAGACCTCAGAGCGCGCCAGAGTGCGGGAAAGCCGACGAGATATCCCTTCTGACGGAGGCGCCCCTCCCGACCATTGACGAACAGGACGTCAACCTCAAGTCCGAGCTGCCGGATTGACTCCACCTGCTCCTGAATGAAGATTCCGAACTGCGGGTTGCGCTCGGTGGGAAACATGTTGGTGACGGTCAGGATGCGCATCGAGCGACGTCCTCCGATCGGTCAGCCACTTGTTTGTCCAGGTCATCCGTCCCCGCCTCTGCATCGCAAACGCCGTCAAAGGCCTTTAGTAGCCGGTCAGCTATGGCCGGCCAGGAGAAACCGCGAGAGCGTTCCCTGATCACTTCGGGGTCGGAGGGGAGGCCGGAGCTCATATGCCTGCGAACAGCCTCCACCAGGGTGTCGTCGGAAGCCGCGTACTCGATGCCCGGACCGGGCTCCAACCAGTAGGGCAGTGATCCGAAGGGGGTGGAAACTACCGGGATCCCACAAGACATGGCCTCGAGGACCGAAAGCGGCATCTCGATGGCGCCGTAGTAGACGTGTACCGGGAATAGGTAGCAATCGGCGATCCGGTAGAAGTCGGCGACGTCCGGCACATATCGATCGATGATATGAACGCCTCGTGCACGAAGTTTTTCCCCCAGTCCCACGTCGGCCGTGGTCGAGGTACTGGCCACCATCACCACGTCAGCATCCACCGTCTGTCGCAGCCGGCCGAGCAGCTCCACATTCCGCTGGGTGCGCAGGTGACCCACGTGCAAGATGACAAAGCGCTCCGGGTCAATCCCGTGTTCTAGGCGAAGGCGCCTTCGCTCATCGCGGGAGGCGGGGCGGAACATGTCGTGATCCACTCCCGATGGAATGGCCATAGAAGGGATGTCGAGCCGCCGCAGCTGGTCCCGCGTTTCAAGCCCCTGCGAAACCGTGATGTACGGGTGGAAGCGGCGGATGAACGCGCGGGCCGCGGGCCCGTAGTGCCTCTGCTGGAGCGACACCATCATGATCTTGGCGCCGGGCACCAGACGCCCCAGCATCTGCGAGCGGATGAAGGCATTGCGGGTGCCGGCCGCTCTGGGTACGTAGATCAGGCGGTCGGGTCCGAAAGCGGCAAGCTCACGCTTCAGCGTTGAGCCCTGCATGAGGCGCCCCGACGGACAGTGCAGGACCTCAGGCGGAAGTGGGCCTTCCGGCCGAGTGGAGATCATGAGTGGAGGGGTGCTCCGGGAGAGATGAGACGCCACACAAAACACAAATTTCTTGAGACCCTCATCAAGGGGGAGGCTCAGATCCTCTGAGACGATGGCGATAGGACCGGCATCAGGTCTAACCATGGCTGACCGGTGAAGGCCGCCGGAGCGGATGCGATTCATCAGGTGATGCGGCCAGTACCACGAGCATGCCCATCAAGGCCCAGAATAGTGTTGCTCCTGGGCCGGCTTCGAGCGTGGGCGAGACCAACGAGACGAACACGCCGACGGGGGCCGCGTACAGCAGCCCAAGCAGCAAGGCACGTCGACGGGGGTCAAACGTCCGCAGATAGGCTCGACGTCCGGATATGAAACACGCCACGATCGCAGCCAGGAACGCTGCCGACCCCAGGATTCCCGATTCGGCCACCAGATGCGTCCAGAACATATCGATCTGGTTCCCGGTGCCGTAGAAATACTGCGTGAGCCCGTACTGAGCATAGAGGGGTGTGTGCGTGATGAGCGCCACGTGTCCGCCAAACCGCCCCGGCCCCACTCCGAGCCAGACGTGTGACAGGATGAGCGGCATGCTGAGCTTGAGTAGCGTCAGCCTCAAGTTTCCGTGGGTGGTTTCGAGCAGTCGGCTGGCGAAAGGGGCCGCGAGGAGCAGGAGCACGACCAGCGCCGGAACGACGTAGGTAACAAACGCCTTGAGCAGCCGCCGATCCACGGCCAGTCCGACGATCAGCGTGGCCACGGGCAGCCCTAACCATGCCTCGCGGGCAAATGTAAGCAGAATGGCCAGCAGCCCGAGACCTGCTGCCACGGCGACCAGCTTACGAGCGCTCCCAGTAGTTCTGCCGAAGAACAGCAGCATGAGCGGAATGGGAACCGTCATCGCCAGATAGTCGCCCAGGCTGTTGGGGTTGTCGAAAGGACCGGTGACCCGCATGATCCCGGCGGTGGTGGTGAAGTGCACTCCTCCGAGCGCCCAGGCGGGACTGTGGGGGATGGCCTGCAAGACGGCAATGATCGATACCAAGGCAATCAGGCCGGAGACCACGAAGGCGAAGCGACGTACGTCCCGCGCCTGCAGACCGATGTTCACCAGGGCCAGGAATATCAGCATGGCGTGAATCGTCGACAGGATGCCAAGCCCCGCAATGCGGAGCGGAACGGCGTTGACAAGCGTGGATACGATTCCAAGGGCCACAAAGGCCAACACGGGAGCCCCAATCTCCCTCAACGAGAAGAGCGGCCGGTGACGGCGCATCAGGTTCAGAACCAGCACCCAGAACAGCGACAGCACCAACAGACCGTCTCCAGCCGTCGACAGCGTGTTCGAGTACGAGCCCACGTGATATCCGACTGCCTTTTCAAAGACGAGCCAGGTGAGGGCGACGTAGGCTATGGCCGAGGGATGCCGCAGGGCCAGCAGCACGAGGAGCAGCGCCATGGCAACCCCGGCCCCGGCGAGCGCGAGGTTGGTGTAGACGAGGACTCCCACCAGCACGCACACAGCCAGCAGGCCGAGCAGCGCGCCAGTTCGCGCTCGCGCGGCTTCTGAAGTTAGCCGGCCTCCCTCAACCTCGGCCAGCATGCCTCAGGAAGTCTCCTGAAGCTCCGGCTCCGGCAGCCGCCTGGTTCTACCTTCTGAGGGCGGCGCCTCCAGAGTTAGGTGTTTCGCCAAGCCACGGTCGCCGGCGTTAACGACGAGACCAAGCACGCGTACCTGATGCCCCTTCAGCAGATCATACGCGGTCACGAGGTCCTCGTCGGCCTGCTCCCGACGAATCACGACTAGTGCTCCGCCAAGCGTGGAAGCCAGATTGACCATGGAAGACGATTCAAGAACGGGAACTCCGTTGACAAGCACGATATCCGCCGCGGCCGAGATCTCTTTCATGCCCGAGGGCCATGCATCCAAATCGCCAGGCACCGGCGGCTGGGTGCTGCTCACCCCTCCGGGCCCGATATTCAAGCCAACCGGGAGAAGCCACAGGGACCCTGACGGAACTCCTGGATTGAAATCGACGGGCTGCAGAAGCTGGGTGAGTGACATGTCGGGATAGGAAAGGAAGTCCGCCAGACCTGGCCGGCCGCCCAAGCCGAGGAAGGCGGTCAGCCGCCCACCGGGATCGCCGTCGACCATGATGACTCTGAGACCGCGCTGAGCGAGTGCGCAGCCCAAGCTCAGGGCGGTTTCGGTTTTGGGGTCGCGATGGGTCGGGCTGGTGATGTAAAGCGTTGGATTGGCTCGACTCACCAGGCGCGATACGATCTCAGCCGTCTGGTCCGCTGACTTGGCCAGGGCCGCCAACACCTGAGCACGAACGGCATTGTCCTGGAGAAGATGAGCGGCCCCACGATCGAGACGGAGGTTGGGGCTGGGCAGGTGACCTATCACTGGCGCACGCAGGCGCCCCTTGACCGGTCGGGCCGGCAGTTTGAGGAAGCCGGGGATAAGGGAACCGCCTGCAAGTCCGTAGTCAAGCGCCGCCGCGAGCGCCACGCTCAGGATGAACCCGAGGATCGCCGCCGGAGCGATGGTCTTCAGGAGGGAGCCTTTGGTGCTGCTGACTTTGTGAACGCTTCCTGGGGTGACCGTCGCCGGTGGAATCGGATTCGGGTTGGCTCCCTGAAGCGCATTGTATGCATTCTGATAGTCGTATTCGAGCAGGTCGAGCCTCGCTCGAAGGGCGCGAAGCGTCGAGGCGGATACTGTGGGGCTCCCGTTGGCTCCGGGTCCGCACCCACATACAGCCAGATACCGGCTGTCTGCCGCCTGGTAACGCGCACTGGCACGCTGAGCCGCCGTCGCGAGCGATCGCTGCAGTGCTCTCCCTTCGGACGCTACCCGGCGGTCCTCCATGCCGGCCAGATACTGGGCAACACGGCGAGCGACAATTGCAGCCACCTGTCGCGTCGTCGCGGTCGCCGTTACCGTGACCTGAGGAGCATTGGTATCGAGGACTCCGCTGATGCTGCGAAGCGCCGACAGGTTGAAAGTCGGGCTGCCCTGCAATGGCGCGAGAGCGGCGCGGTCATGTACTCGCTCCGAGAGCAGGCTGGCCTGGGCACTTGGAGATACCGTGGCGTTGTACGGGGTACCGTAGGGCGTGACGTAATTGAGGAACACGCCGGCAGTGGCCTGATAGCTGGGCGCTACGCCGGCTTTCGCCTTTATGGCCAGGCCGGCCCCGATGCCCGTGGCCAGGACGGTTCCGGCGATGATAAGCAAGGCCCACTTGCGCAGCAGGCGTCCGTAATCTGAGAGTTCCATTGGCTTACCGGCTACTGAGCCGCCTCAACATGGGTACCAGTCACCGTTTCACCTCCGAAAAACTCCGCCACCGACTCACAGACCCGATCGACCTCTTCGGCCGTCAGCTCAGGAAACATGGGCAGCGAAAGAATCTCATCGGCGAGTGATTCGGTTACGGGCAGACTGCCCTGTCCCTGACCATACCTCATGCATGCCGGCTGCAGGTGACAGGGGACCGGATAGTGGATCCCGGTGTGAATCCGGCCGGCTTCGAGGTGCCGTCGTAGCGCCTCGCGTCTGGGGTGACGGATGACGTAGAGGTGAAAGACATGGTCCTCTCCGGCCGGCGCCGGGGTTCCGATGGGGAGGTCCCGAAGCCGCTCGTTGTAGAGCGAGGCATAGGCCCGGCGTTGCCGGTTCCACTCCTCGAGTCTGGGCAGCTTGATTCGCAGAACCGCTGCCTGCATCTCGTCCAGCCGGCCATTTACGCCCACCTCTTGATGGTGATAGCGGACCGCGGAGCCATGATCCCGCAGAACACGCACTCGCTCCGACACAGTCGGGTCGTTGCTTACGATTCCTCCGGCCTCACCGTAGGCGCCGAGATTCTTGGAGTAGTAGAAGCTGAAGCAGCCCGCATCGCCTATCGTGCCTGCGGCCTGGCCATTCCGCCTGGCGCCGTGAGCCTGACAGGCGTCCTCGACCACCTTGAGACCATTCCGTGACGCGACTGCCATGACCCCATCCATGTCGGCCATCCTCCCATAGAGGTGCACGGGAACAATTGCTTTGGTGCGTGGGGTGACCGCACGCTCCGCCTGCTCGACGTCCATGGTATGGGTATCCGGATCAACGTCCACAAACACGGGAGTGGCACCCGTCTCGATGATGGCTTCCACTGTGGCAAAGAAGGTGTGGGAAACCGTGATGACTTCGTCTCCCGGCCCAACATCGCAGGCTCGAAGAGCCAGATACAGAGCGGTCGTACCATCACTCACTCCGACGCAGTCGGATGCGCCCAGGTATCGCGCGAAGTCCTCTTCGAAGGTCTGCACGTTCGGTCCCAGAAAGAGCTGCATCGTCGACAGGATGCTGCGAAAGGCATCGTCGACCTCCGGCGCGAGCGCGGCATGCTGCCGCTTGAGGTCGACGAGAGGAATATCCTGGTTTGCATTCAGCGTCATTGGTCTACCTTTCTGAAAGCGGGCGCCAGAGGGAGCCCAGGTTGTGTGGATGTTCTCGACGGTGAAGCGAGGAAGCAGCTGGAGGGTGATGACCGTGAGGGGACGCCGGTTGGGGTCGCGGTGGTAATCACTAGACCGGCCGGGCCGCCTCTTCACTACCGGTCACATCCTCCATGGTGTGCCTCTCGGCGTCTGGTCTCAACTGACCAGATAGGGGATAAGGGCTGGATTTTGTCATGAGCCGCAGCGCCCGATAGGCTCTGAGCCCGGTATCGCGGAGGTATTGGATCCGGTTTCGATACGCACCGGGAGCGCCCGCGTGGTACGAGGCCAGTTCGGGGGATAGACTCACGCGGGCCGCTGCCAGCTTGAAACCCGTCCCGATTGTGTCGACCGAGACGAAGGGCAGGATTCCTGCCACCTGTTGGTACGTGGATCCAGGCCGTCCGTCGGCCAGCACTGCTTCGTCTCCGACGAGCCGTCGCAGTGCCCGGCTCTGCACCCCTCGGCTCCTCAGACACTCAGGATATGGCGAAGGGGGGGCCCCGAGCAGCGACTCCGACAGGTGGAGCGCATGCCGGAGCGCCACACAAACGCCCGCCCGGTGGGCGTCTGCATGAACCAACTCCCAATCGATGGATCCCGCCTTCAGCTCGAGTAGCCGGGCCAAATCACAGACCGCCTTCAGTCGGGCGAAGCGATGCTTTCGGAAACTGACCGCGAGCAGCAGCAGGGTGTCCCGTAGGTTGGGGGTTCTGATCCACATAGTGTCAGCCAGGCGGAGGGTGTCCGCGCCATCCCAAATTGCCTGCTCGTCGAGATGCGTCGCTCCAATCTCAGCCAGACGCCAGTGGAGCTCAACCGACCAGGTCAGGCCATCGACATCGGTGCGCAGGAATCCCATATCCCTCGCCCGGCGACGCTGCAGCTTCTCGTCGTAGCCGGCGATCGGACGATAACCGAGCTGCAGCAACCGATTGCGGGCCAGCTCGTAGTCCGGCTTTCGGATGGCAACGTCGATGTCACGGGCAACCCTGGCCCCCGGCGGATAATACAGCTGCGCGAATACCGGGCCCTTCAACACCATGGTTTCGATGGGCCGAAGCAGTTCGATGACCCGGTTCAGCTCTTCAATGGTGAGTCGCTGATGGATTAGCGCCTGGGCGTGAAGCTGCTCAAGGAACCCCGAAAGGGCCCGCTGGTCGCTCGCCCGGTCACAAGAAGGATCGGAGCCGTGCATCAGGTTCGAAACGACAAGGGGCCACACCCCGTGAGCCGTGGCCAGGTCGAGAAGTGCCGTGAGGTTACAGGAACGTAGATCAATGCGCTCGCCCCTGCAGGCCGCCAGCAGATCCCTCTCGATGGCGCTAAGGACCATCACTCAGAGGGTCGGAGTCTCGAACAAGCCCTCAACCAGAGAGGTCGTCTCCACAATGTCGGAACCGCTGAGGCGGTAGACGGGGGCCCGGCGAAGAAGAGATGAGACGGTGGCGAGAATGTCTTCGTGAGGCTCATTGGAAAAGACCTGCTGGAGGAGGGGTAGAAAGGCCTCTCCTGCCGTTAGACGTGATAGTCCGGCTTCTGTCTCAGTCCTCTGCAACAGAACGACAGCTCCCGGTTCGACCCGCCGGCCTACGACCTCAAACCCAAGGGCTCGGGGAGCCACGTACGTTGTGCCGTCGGCCTCACAATGGGTGGTCGCATCGCGGTGACCACCGAAGGGAAGGTCGATCCAGTGCGACCGACCGGCTTTGAGAGCGAGAGCGCGCGGCAACCCGCGAACGCGGCCATCGGAACTGACAAAGACGGCCTCGTCGGAAAGGTAGTGTGCGCCGCGAGACAGCAGGGAGAGTGCAATGGTGGTCTTGCCGGACCCCGAGGATCCGCTGAGCAAGATGGCCCGGCCATCTCGCTCGACCGCCCCGGCGTGGAGCGCGATACCGTCATCGGTGTGCTGCAGGCAGTGACGCGTGACGTGCCATTCCAAGAATGCGAAGGCCGAGCTGAGAGGGACCACCTCGACTATCGGCTCGCCGTCGAAGAGCACGGTGCGAGTGGCATCCGAAGGGCAGACAACCTCGTAGACATGCGGGTTGGAAGCCAGACCCGCTTCCCCTTCCAGCTCGCCGAAGACCAGCCTGAAGCGGTCCTCCAGCTCCCAATCCTCGGAGACGAGGCGGAAATGGAAGCCAGGGAGACCGAAAACGGCCGCTGAGGCCGCCGTTTCCTGCCGGACTGCAGTCAAGCCATGCACTCGAGCAGGCCGAGTTCTTTGAACTGTTTGATGGCCCCAGTCACGTCGCGATGGATGGTCTCCTTGCTCTCCGGGAAGTCCCGACCGAGAGCAGCCTGAATCTCCCGTTCGGGTCTCCCGTCACACATCGACCAAATCCGAAGGGCCGTCGGGTTCAGCACGTGCCCCATGCCTGAGGCCGGGTCATACATGATCGCCTCACCCTCGACCTCCCAGACGCGAATGTCAGCTCGCTTCTTCAGTGTCATTCGCCGGCTCTCCAATCATCTGACGCTTCTGACCTTGCTTGCGTAGGTACCAACCCGCTGCGGCAGTCGCGGCTCCGGCGACAGGGATCCACGCCGGTGAGCCACCGCCGTTACCCGTCACTGCTGTCGAGTGGCCGGCGCCCCCGCCCGTGCGAGGCAACGACACGGCCTGACTGGTGCTCACGCTGCTGGAGTAGCTGGTGCTGCTGCTGTAGCTGCTGGAGTAGCTGGTGCTGGAGCTACTGCTGCTACTGCTGCTGTGGCTGCTCGGAGCCGGTGAGCCGGCCTGTCCGACAGACCCGTTGATCGCGAAGGACGTGATCTTCGGACCCACGTACAGTCCTCCCAACGCCACGGTACCCCACTTCAAGAAGTCGCCGCGGCTGCTCTCTTGCTCCATGACTTTCCCTCCTCCACTGTCTTCTGTGGTCGCCGGTTCTTGCCGTTCTTCAATGTTCATCAGTCCCTTCAGCTCCTTGGGTATCTGCACTTTCTGCTAACGATGTTGATTAGAGATCTTCGGCGATGGCCGACTGCAAAAGGCCGCCCGCCCCCGCTCCTGAGGTGGCGTGCAGGTATTCGAAACTCTCGAGATTCACGATGGCATCGCGGGTACCTCCGTTATGGAGTGACTTGTCCGCCGACTCGAGGACCTTGATCACATTCAGGCCGGAGAGGCCATCGCTCTGTGGTTTCTTTCCGGTCCGAATACAGTCGATGAAGTGCATCAGCTCGAGCTTGAGCGGCTCGCCACCCGGCACCGGCGGAATCGAAACGCCCCCGTTGTGATAGCTGAGCTGAAAGTCGGCAAAGTCGCCGGACGAGGTGGTCTTGATCACGCCTTTGTCATAGATGCGCAGCTTCTCCTCCGCGGCGACGTCGTTGTAGACCACCATCTTCTCGTCGCCCACAATGGTGATCCTGCGCACCTTGCACGGCTCCAGCCAGCTGACATGGATATGCCCGAGCACCCCATTGGGATACTTGAGCTCCAGGTAGGCGACGTCATGGGTACCCGGGTGGATGCAGGCGTTGCCGCGGGCACTGACATGCGTTGGATTCGAATCCAGGATATAGTTCAGGATCGAAATGTCGTGCGGCGCGAGATCCCAGAGCACGTTGACGTCAGTCCTGTACTGGCCGAGATTCAGGCGCGCGGCGTCCACGTATAGAACCCGGCCAACGTCGCCACGCTTCACGATCTCCTTCAATGTGACCACTGCGGGGTTGTACTCGAAGGTATGTCCCACCATCAGCGCCAGACCCTTGCTGTCGGCCAGGCGGATCAGCTCGCGGGCCTGATGGGCGTCACGAGTGATGGGCTTCTCGATCAGAACGTGCTTTCCGGCCTCCAACGCCCCTTTGGCCAGCCGGTGATGCGTATTGACCGGTGTCGCCAGCACCACAGCGTCGACATCGTCGGCGAGTGCATCTTCGAAGTGCCGGCTCAGTCGAGCGGAAGGATACCGAGGCTGGAGTGCTTCCAGCCGCTCCTGAGATAGGTCGACGATCGCACTGAGGCGGCCGTCGGGAATTTCACTGATGTTTCGGATAAGGTGCGGGCCCCAATAACCGGCCCCGATAACGGCAAATCGAACTTCATTCATACTTCAGTCGCCTTTCCGTCAGTTCCCCAAATTTCGGTACTAATGCCGTACGAATGCCCAGAGCAAGGAGGGCACCGTTCGGAAAAGAATGATGAGATCCAGCCAGAGTGACTGGTTTTCGATGTATTCGATGTCCATATCGACCATGGTTTCGAAGTCGACCACGTCCCGTCCCCGTATCTGCCACAAGCCCGTGATTCCAGGCTTCACGGAGAGCCTTCTCAAGTGCCGGAGGCTGTAATGCTCGACCTCGTACTCCAGTGGAGGTCGAGGTCCAACCAAACTCATGTCCCCCATGGTGACATTTATCAGCTGTGGCAACTCATCCAGCCCGAGGCGGCGTAGCACACGTCCAACCGGCGTGATGCGCGAGTCGTTCCGAAGCTTGAACAGGTTGGTTGGCTCTCCCGGCGCTGCCTGTCCCTCCATGTACCTCCTGAAGTACTCGCGGTGCGGCGCCGAGTCGACGTTGGCGTGCATGGTACGAAACTTCAGGCACATGAAGCGCCGTCCGGCGGCTCCCAGACGCTCTTGCCGAAACAGGATCGGTCCCGCGGAGGTCACCTTGACCAGCAGAGCCACCACTCCAAAGAGTGGCGCAAAGAGCATCAGCAACAGAGCCGATCCTGCAAGATCCAGCACCCGTTGGTAGGCCGGGGGCTGCTTGTGGAGCGAAACCGCCCGCTCCCACCACGCGGTTCGCGCCTCTTCGGCTGTCTCCAGGATTTCGAATGCCTGTGCCAAGATCCTATCCCTCAATCCGCTGCATATACGTGTCGATGCTCAACATCTGCTCACGCAGACCCTCACGCACACTCACCAGGACTGTCCGTGCCGAGCGCTCCGCTTCTAGAGCTTCCGATCGACGCGCCTGAGCTTCAACGACTTCCAGCGCCACGGCGTCAGCGGTGCTGACGATGTCCTCGAGGAGGGTTGTGAGCCGCTCCACGTGACGGGCCGTCGGGACATGACGCGCTTCCAGTACTCGTTCCACTTCGCTCTGCAGAAGATATCGCTCGCTCACACGCGTAAACTCAGCACCCTCGATCACCACCTTGTCAATGGCCACGCGACTCCCCTCTTTCGCCGCTGTCTCCGCACTTGCCGTTGTCGCAATCATGGCTGTGGTTCTGTCCGGATATCCATCCCAAGATCGGGTCAACTTCCCAGGCTGAGTGTGTCGGCGACGCTGGTCCGGTTCTTCCCCTGGGCCTTCGCGCTGTACAGTGCAATCTCGGCCGCGTTGAGAAGCTCCGCCGCGTCGTCGGCACGCTCCGGAAATGAGGCCATGCCGATGCTGAGGGTGATGCGAACGCGATAGTCGCCGGCGGTGACGGGGTTCTCGAAGGCCTGATGGATTCGTCTGGCCATGGACTCTGCTCCCTTTCCCGTGGTCTGGGGGAGCATGAGCATGAAGTCGTCGGACCCACGACGGGCGAGGATGTCACTGCCTCGGCCCATTTCGAGGACCCGTTTCGCCACGTACTGAAGCACGCCGTCCCCGGCCGCCTGACCGAATTTGTCGTTCACCTCAGCGAAGTTGTCGATGTCGAAGGAGAGTAGGGCCACGGAATATCGGTACCGCCTCCCGCGATTGATCTCCGTCTCCAGAAGCTGCTCAAGCTGCCTCAGTGAGTATGCTCCGGTCAATGGATCGAGTGCCGATGCGTCCTCCAGGACCGTCTTCTGGTTGATGGCGGACGCGCTCACGCCGGCGCACGTCAGCATCAGCTCGATCGTTCGTCCGCGTTCCGATTCGAATACCATGTTGGCTTGATCGGGTTCCTCGTAGTTGAGATACAGGAGGCCTCCCACCTCACCGTCGGTCCGGATGGGCAGCAGGGCAAATGAGCGGATGCCCGCCTCAATCACCATTGGCCCTGCATCCTCCTGCCTAAGGCTGGTATCCGTAATGACCACCGGTACCCCGAGCTTCAGAACCTGAGCCGCCAGCCGGTTCTCTTTCGGTAGTGATTTGACCAGCTGCCGCCTCAATCGGTCGTCGGTACTGAAGCCCGACCAAGTGTTGTGAAAGCGGAAGAACGTCGAGGCGCTTTGGGCGCCGGTGAGTCTCTGAATCTCGGTCGATAGACGCTCGACCAGCTCGGGCATGGAGCGGATGCGAGCCAAAGCCACGGCGAGAGCAAGGGTCTCGCTCTGAGGAGCTTCCAGGGCGCCCGG
>DASRCF010000241.1:0-3504 GCA_035653255.1 Chloroflexota bacterium | reverse complement strand
GTCCGCCGGACCCAGCCGGCCCTAACCAACAACCCACGTGAGCCAAGCATCTCGGCTCCGGGAGGTGGCAGGAGCCTCGTCGTTCAGTGGTGCGACGTGGCCGCCCGATGACCGATATCGGGTCACGTCGGGTCGCCGGCCACCAGCTACAGCCCATCGACACATCTGCGCCGGCAGGTACGATTCTTAAGCAGGACCTGCCTTATTCGACCGCGACGATGCGGGGGATGTTCGCCATGGTGTCGTCCAGGCCGTCGAGACCGTAGCCGGCGACGAACACGTCGGGGATCTCGAAACCCAGGTAGTCGATGGGAACCTCAAACTTTCGCCGGCTGGGCTTGTCGAGCAGGGTCGCCACCTTCACCACGCCGGGCTCGTGCAGAGCGAGATAGTTGAGCACGAAGCGCATCGTAAATCCTGTGTCGACGATGTCCTCGACGACGATGACGGGATGGCCTTTGATGTTGGTCTTGATGTCGCTCACCAGGCTCATCACCCCGCTCGACTGCGTGCCCGTATACGACGTCACCCGAATGTAATCCAGCCGGCACGGCATCTCAAGCTGCTTGGCCAGGTCGACGGCAAAGAAGCAGCCCCCTCGCAGCACGACGACGAGGTAGAGAAGCTCGACGCCCGCAAAGTCGGCGTTGATCTCCCTCGCGATTTCGCTGATTCGACCCTGAAGCCGCGTCGAATCGATGAGGGTCTGCAAGCCCCTTGACTCCATATCCTCCGCTCCTCGATTGAGGATAGCCCGAGCCGGCTGGGCTCCTGGCTATACTTCGAGAGACGGAGGAGATGGCCCTGGCACCTTACATGGGCTCCAACATCAGGCGGCGCGAAGACCCACGCCTGATCACCGGAGCCGGCACCTACGTCGATGACGTGGCCCTACCCGGAACCGCCTGGATGGCCGTGCTCCGGTCGCCATTCGCTCACGCGCGCGTCACGAGACTCGACCTCGCCGCCGCGCTTGCCCATCCCGGCGTGCTGGCCGCGGTCTCGGGTCGGGATGTGGCAGCGCTCATGAGTGATACGCCCGAGGATTCGGGCAGCGATCAGGAACCTGCCGGCGAGGAGGGCGGCGGGGAACGGCCCCCTCTCGCAAGCCAGATCGTTCGTTTCGCCGGTGAGGGCGTTGCCGCCGTCGTCGCGGTCGATGACTACGTTGCCGCGGACGCCCTCGAGCTGATCGAAGTGGAGTATGAACCTCTGGAGGCATACGTCGATCCGGAGGCCCGTCCCGCGACCTCGCCCGGCTTCGCCGAGGCCAAAGCCGATCCGCTGGGCCGGCCCGTCGGAACCGAACGAGAGTTTTCTACCGGAGATATCGACGGAGGCTTCCGGGATGCCGACGTCGTCGTGTCGGAACATATTGTCAATCAGCGCGTGGCTCCCCTCCCGCTCGAGACTCGCGGTGTCCTGGCGGACTACCACCCGGGCACCGAGGAGCTGCTCATCCACAACTCCACTCAATGCGCCCAGTTTGTCCGCGATGCCGTGGCCGAGGCTCTCAACCTGGCTTCAAGCCGTGTCCGGGTCATCGTGAAGGACGTCGGAGGCGGCTTCGGTTGCAAGATCGGCAAGTACCCGGAGGATGTGCTGGCAGCGTACTTCGCCGTGAAGCTGCGCCGGCCGGTCAAGTGGATCGAATCGAGGAGTGACAATTTCCTGACGACAGTGCACGGCCGCTCGGAGACGGCACAGATCAAGGTGGCCGCCAAGGCCGACGGAACCATCACCGCCCTTCACCTCGATCTGCTGGCCGATACCGGCGCCTACGACGCCGGCTGGCTTCCGCGTACCACCGCGGGTATGATCACCGGCTGCTACGACATCAGGAACCTCAGCTCAGCCTCGCGGACTGTGATGACCAACAAAACCCCACTCGGAGCCTACCGAGGGGCCGGGCGGCCAGAGGCTGCCTTCTTCATCGAGCGAGCAATGGATCTGGTGGCACGCGAGCTCCAGCTCGACCCGGCAGAGGTCCGGCGAAAGAACTTCGTCCCGCCCGACGCCTTTCCTTATCACGCTGCCGACTGGCCGGTCTTCGACTCCGGTCGGTACCAGGAGACGATGGAAACGGCGCTGGAGCGTGCTGATTACCGCCATCTCATCGAGCAGCGAGACCGAGCACGCGACGTGGGCCGGCTGGCGGGCGTGGGAGTCGCATCCTATGTGGAAGTGACCGGCTTTGGCTGGGAAACGTCGACCATCACTCTGGAGTCCGACGGCAGCGCGACGGTCTACACCGGGATTTCGCCACATGGTCAGGGCCAGGAGACGACATTCGCCCAGATCGTGGCCGACGAATGTGGGGTCGACCCAGAACAGATCCGCGTGCTCTACGGCGATACCGCCATGGGCTACGGACAGGGCACCATGGGAAGCCGCGGGACATCCGTTGGAGGCACGGCGGTGCGGCGAGCAGCGGTCGAGATTCGAGAAAAGATGGCGGAGATTGTCTCCGACAAGCTGGAGGTGGCCGTCGAAGACCTGGAACTGGTCGATGGTCGCTGGCAGGTCAAGGGATATCCTGATCGATTCGAGACGGTGGGCGATATTGCCTCTCTCGCGTGCTCCGGAAACGATCTGCCGGAGGGGATGGAGCCCGGCTTACGGGCCACCGCCAACTTCAGCCCCGACGAGGTCACGGCTCCATTCGGCACTCATGTCGCCGCTGTCGAGATTGATCCGGAAACCGGCAGGGTGGAGATCGTGCGCTTCCTGACTGTCGACGACTGCGGGACCATCATCAGTCCGCGACTGGTCGAGGGGCAGGTGCACGGCGGCGTGCTCCAGGGCATCTCGCAGGCGCTCTTCGAGGAGGTCCGCTATGCGGAGGATGGACAGCTGCTGACGGGCAGCTTTCCCAGTTATGGCTTTCCCACCATCGGCGAGGCCGCTGCCATCGAGGTGACGCACACCGAAACCCCGTCTCTGAGGAATGAGCTGGGAGTCAAAGGGGTTGGCGAAGCCGGCAGTATCGGATCGACTCCGGCCGTCGCGAACGCTGTGATTGATGCTTTGGCTCCTCTCGGCATCCGGCATCTGGATATGCCGTTCACACCGGAGCGAGTCTGGCAAGCCATTCGGGCGGCGATGGAGCAGCGCACCTCCGCCGCGTGAGCTCTATCGAGGCGCCGGTCGTTGAGGGGCTCGACGCAGGCGCCGTATTTCGATTGTTGGAGGGCCGCCGCTCGGTTCGTAGGTTTCAGGACCGGCCGGTCGACGTCGGCACCATCAGAGACCTGCTCCAGGTCGCCGCCTGGGCTCCCTCACCTCACAACTCGCAGCCCTGGAGGTTCACGATCCTGCGCCCGGCGGCAAAGGCCGACCTCGCCGCCGCCATGGCTGCCCGGCTCCGGACCGATCTCGAGCGCGCCTGCGTTCCCAAAGAGGAGATCGACCGCCAGGCGGCCCGCTCCCTCGAGCGCATAACGGGTGCTCCCGCTGCCGTTCTGCTGTCGCTCGTCACCCAGGGGCTGGTGTTGACCGGGGACG
>DASRCF010000240.1:0-8609 GCA_035653255.1 Chloroflexota bacterium | reverse complement strand
CATCGGCGGCCTCAAGGTCATCGGTAAGGGAGGTCCGCATGGAGATGGGCGGGGAAGCACCTACACCTTTGTGTGGCTGGAACAGTTGATCGCCGCGAATCTTCAGACGCTCTTTCCCGGTATGGAGATCCTCGCCTCATACCCGTTTCGGGTCATCCGCGACGCGGATTTCGAGATCCAAGAGGATGAGGCCGCGGATCTATCCATCAGCGTCGAGCAGGGATTGCGGCAGAGGAGGTTCGGCGAAGCGGTGCAGCTTGTGATTGAGCCGACCATGCCCGAACGAGTGCGGAATCTTCTCATGACGAATCTGAAGCTCGGCCCCGATGACGTCTATGCGACCCGGGCGCCGCTCGGGCTGGCCGACCTCGCCGAGCTGTACTCCATCGACCGTCCGGATCTCAAGGATCCGCCGTTGGTCCCCCATACTCCGCGCGCCCTACGAACGGGGGAGGACTATTTCGAATCCATCAAGCAGCAGGATATCCTCCTCCACCATCCATACGATTCCTTCGGCTGCGTGGTCGAGCTTCTTCAGACCGCCGCGCGAGACCCGCACGTGCTCGCAATCAAGCAGACCCTCTATCGCATCGGCGAGCATGCTCCGGTGGTCGACGCGCTGTTGGACGCCGCCCAGCACGGCAAGCAGGTCGCGGTGCTGCTGGAGTTGACGGCGCGCGGCGACGAGCGCAGCAACCTTGATTGGGCTCGCGAGCTGGAGCGTGCAGGCGTCCATGTGGCATATGGCTTGATCGGACTGAAGACCCACGGCAAGGTCGCGCTCATAGTGAGACGGGAGGGCGATGGTCTGGTCCGTTACCTTCACCTCGGCACCGGCAACTACAACGCCTCCACCGCCAGGAGCTACGAGGACTTTGCCCTCCTCACGGCTCGGGACGAGCTGGCAGGAGACGCCTCCGAGCTGTTCAATTACCTAACCGGCTACTCGGGACAGCGCAAGTACAAGTCAATGCTGGTGGCGCCGTTGGGTCTCCGTCAAGGGCTGGTCAAGCGAATCCAGGCCGAAGCTCGCCGTCACAAGAGTCATGGAGACGGTCACATCGCCTTCAAAGTCAACGCGGTCACCGACGAGCCGATGATCCAAGAGCTGTACCGTGCCGCTCAGGAGGGAGTGAGGGTCGATCTTCTGGTGCGTGGAGCGTGCTCCCTCCGAGTGGGAGTGCCCGGCGTCAGCGAGAACATTACGGTGCGCAGCATCGTAGGGCGCTTCCTGGAGCATAGCCGCCTCTATATCTTTAAGAACGGCGGCAACTGGGAGGTGCTGGCGGGGAGTGCGGACCTCATGCCGCGCAACCTCGATCGCCGGGTCGAGGTGCTCTTCCCGATCGAAGACACCACGGCAAGTGAACAGGTCCGAAGGGACTTCTTCGAGGTGTGGTGGAAGGACAACGTGAACGCCTGGCAGCTGCTGCGAGACGGCTCCTGGAAGCAGCTCACGCCCTCAGGCTCGCAGCCCGCCTTCGATAGTCAGAAGGCATTTATCCGGCACGCGGGCTAGCCTCGGGGCCGTCCGTCGCGCTTTGCGTCAAGAAGCGGCTCTTGTGATGAGGCCTCGGACACTCCGAGGTAGGGCCTAGAGTCGGGCCACAGCTCAAGCTCAAGACTCCGGTCATGTGGGGCGCGTCACATCCGCCGCCCGGTGGCTAAACCTAGGATGGAATGTCAACCAGTCCTTTCGGAGGCGGAGTGTCTCAGATCGCAGGGGCCCCCGCGACGCCGTACAAGCCCCCGCCGCTCTGGCGCAATCGCGACTATCTCTTGCTTTGGAGCGGTCAGGGAGTCTCGGTTCTCGGCAGTGGTGTCTCGCAGATCGCCTTTCCGCTGCTGACGCTCTTCCTCACCCATTCGCCCGCTCAGGCCGGCCTCGTGGCCGCCGTCTACGGGCTCCCGTATATCGTTTTCAGCCTCCCGGCCGGGGCCTACATCGATCGGTGGAACCGGAAGCTGGTCATGATTCTCTGCGACAGTGTCCGAGCCCTGAATATCGGAGCCGTGCCGCTCGTCGCCGCGCTCGGCCATCTCTCAATCGGACAGCTCTATGTGGCCGCGGTCATTGACGGCACGGCCTTTGTCTTCTTCAACGTGGCTGAGGTCGCCGCCCTGCCCCGTGTGGTCGACAAGTCTCAGATTCCCGAGGCCTCATCTCAGAATCAGGCCGCACAGGCGGCAGGTGCTCTAATCTCCCCGCCGCTCGGCGGGCTCCTGTATCAGAGTCTCGGCCGCGCCATTCCCTTCCTGGCGGACAGCATCTCATATGCCGTGTCCGTCGTCTCGCTGCTCTTCATCAAGACCGAGTTTCAGCTGGAGCGTACGGCTGAGCGCAGGCACCTCTTGGCCGAGATCGGCGAGGGCGTGACCTGGCTCTGGCGGCAGCCGCTGATTCGCTACATGAGCTTTCTCACCGGCGGCCTCAACTTCGCCGGGAACGCCACCTTCCTCATCCTGCTGATCCTGGCCAAGCAGCGAGGCGCTCCGCCTGCTCTTATCGGCGTGATGTTCGCCATCACCTCCATCGGAGGCCTGGCGGGATCGCTGGTCGCTCCTCGGTTCCAGAAGCGCTTCGGATACGCACAGGTTATCGTGACCACCACCTGGATTCAGGCCTTGATCATGCCGCTCTTCGTGGTTGCGCCCAATGTCTACGTGCTGGGCGCACTCGGCGCCGTGGTCTTCGTGACGGGACCGATCTACAACGCCGTGCAGTTCAGCTACCGTGTGTCAATTATCCCCGACGCGTTGCAGGGCCGCGTCAACAGTGCCGTACGCCTCATTGCCTTCGGTGGGATTCCGCTGGGTACCGCGCTGGCGGGGGTTCTGATTCAAACTGTCGGAGCCGTGGCGGCCGTGCTGATCTTCGCCGGGTTCGAAATCGGCTTGGCAATTCTCACCAGCCTGAATCCGCACGTGCGCTCAGCGCAGTCGCACCCCGAAACTGTGCCGGCTTAGGCCGTCCTACTCTCCGGTCGCAACGGCGGAAGCAGTCTCAGGCGGATCTGAGGAGACTGCCGCGGGGATGTGGACGATCTGCGGGCGCCTCCTCGAGTCCGGGGCGTGCGGATGGTGCCCGTTGCCGTCTGCCGGCTCCCGTACCGGCACCATCGGATACACGCCTATGAGCACTCGACAGTCGAACTCAACTGAGAGCTCGAGCCCGATCTTCCCCTGGTGCCACAGCTTTTCGATGGCGGCCGAGGTGTGGGCGGGCAGACCGGCATAGATCCGGGTGCCGTCTTCGCCATTGAAGAAGGAGCCATCGTCGGCGTCGATGTCAAACCGGCGCCGGATCTCGCATAAGGGAATATATGCTTTTCGACGAATGAACCAGAGCAGCGTGCTCGGGCTTTGCTTCTTTGCCATGCGTGCCTCCCGGACCGACGGCGGTGCCGGTCAGATCAAGAGTTGAAGGGCGGGAGGACACCAAGCAGGCACGCAATCTGGGCCCGCCGGACAACATCACAAGACCAACAGTGACGTTGAACTCCGGCAGGCTCTCGGGTAGTTCAGTGGTGCGACGTAGCATATGTGCCTGTGTAAACCAAGCGGCCCGCGTACGCGGAAGTGACCGCACGTTATGGAATCCTCCCCACACGCAGTCTTCTGGACTGCCATTCAAGTTTATCACCGGATTATCATGATTTGCTTCCATAAAGGAAGTGCTAAATTGAGTCGGCAGCGTACCAAGCGGACGTGAGCCGACATGCCCCCGGACGCGGGCGAACCGGCCGGAGCCGATACCGGATCCCGCATCAGGAAGTCCCCTGGCTGCCGCCGCATTTCAAGAGGTGCCGACGATGGAGTCCGGGATCCGCCTGCTCACTGTCGACATCGGCAACACGGATCTGCATCTTGGTCTCTACGACGGCGACGAGCTTCGTGCCAGTTGGAGGCTGTCTGCCGATCTCAACCGCACGGTCGATGACTATGGGGCGCTGCTGACCCTGCTGTTCGCGCGTGATGCGGTTGAGCCGGGCTCGATCGACGCGGCGGTTGTCGGTAGTGTCGTCCCGCCCTTGCTCCCTCGAATAGAGCGCGTGGTCGAGGACTACGTCGGTGTGACCCCGTTGGTGGTCCGGACGGGAATCCGGACTGGAGTGAGGCTCGTGTACGATCCGCCGTTCGAGCTGGGGGCCGACCGGATAGCCCACGCGGTGGCGGCCGAACGCCTCTACGGCACCCCGGCCATCGTGGTCGATTTCGGCACTGCTACCACCTTCGACGCTATAGGCAAGGATGGCGCATATGTCGGCGGCGCCATCGCGCCCGGCCTTTCCATTGCGGCAGAGGCACTTTGGCATCGTACCGCCCAGCTGAGTCGAATCGACCTCGCGTTTCCGGACCGCGCCATCGCCAGAAACACGGCTGAGGCGGTGCAGTCGGGTCTCATGTTCGGTCATCTCGGGCTGACCAGAGAGATGGTCGCGAGGTTCCGACAGGAGCTGGATGGAAACCCCATCGTCATCGCCACGGGCGAAGCGGCGCTGGAGCTGGGTCGTCGGATCCCCGAGGTCTCTCATATCGATACACACCTGAGCCTTCAGGGTTTGCGGCTCATCCACGAGCTGAATGCGCAGAAATCGGTGGCGTAACCAGGAGACACTCATGCCCAACAAACGCGTGTCGATAGAAAAGCTTCAGGGGATGAAGCGGCGGAGCGAGAAGATCGTCATGCTGACCACATATGACTATCCCGCCGCTCGCATTGCCGAGGAGGCGGGAGTGGACATCGCCTTTGTCGGCGACTCGTTGGCCATGCTGGTGCTCGGCCACTCCTCGACGGTGCCGGTCACCCTCGACGAGATGCTCGTTTTCATGAAGGCCGTGTCCAGAGGAGCGTCGGCGCCCCTGCTGCTCGGCGACCTCCCGTTCGGATCCTATCTTCAGCCCTCAACCGCGATCGAGTCCAGCGGCCGGATCATCAAGGAGGGGGGAATGGACGCCGTCAAGCTGGAGGGCGGGAAGGATGTCGCCGCCGTCGTCCGAGCTATCGTCGGCGCCGGCGTGCCCGTGATGGGTCACATCGGGTTGACGCCGCAAACCAGCGGCGCCCACGGCGGATTCAAGGTTCAGGGACGGCGCGCGGATCAGGCGCGGCGATTGGTCGAGGATGCGCTGGCACTCGAGGAAGCGGGTGTTTTCGGGGTCGTGCTGGAAACCATACCTGTCGAGGTTGCCGCATCGATCACCGAACGCTTAACGGTGCCGACGATCGGCATTGGCTCCGGCATCGGCTGTGACGGCCAGGTGCTCGTGTGGCACGACATGCTCGGGATCTCCGGAGCTTACGGACGTCATGTCAAGCAGTACGCGACGTTGGCAGCGACGATGCTGGAAGCGGTTCGAGCGTATGGCGAGGATGTGCGCGCCAAGAGGTTCCCGGACGAGGACCAGACCTGGCACATGGCGGAGGAAGAGCTGGAGTTGTTCGCGGCGGTTTCCTAGCCGGCCGCACTCCTATGAGAAAATAAGCTTTGGAGGAAGAACATCCATGGAATTGACCGTCTCTCAGACCGCCGTCGACGCGCTCAAGCAAGTGATCACCGAGCATGGTGAGCTGGGGGCGCCGGCGAATGTACGCATCGGTGTCCAGGGAGCATGCGGATGCGGCAACGCCCATTTCGGCATGGCGCTCGACGAGGAGCATGAAGGCGACACCGTCGTCGTGGTCGAGGGGATTAATTTCCTCGTCGACGGCGAAGCGTTGACCTACCTCGACGGCGCACAGCTCGACTACTCGGATGAGTTGATGAACCGAGGCTTCACCGTCAATCGACCCAACAACGGCTCGGGCTCGGGTTGCGGTTGCGGAGGACACCACTAAGCAGCGCTCGCCCGGCATGCAGCCGACCAGACGCTAAAAGCGTACTCCGAGCGCCTGCTGCCAGTCCTCGCAGGCGACTTTGTGGTTAGCCGCCTGCATGGCCTAGGGTGGGCGTCATCTTCTGTCCGTGGGTGAGCTGCCGTCCGGCACGGGATCAGGTTCTCGGGAAGCCGCCGGAAGCTCATGACCGGAAAAGTGTACATGGTCTGTCATGAGCGCAAAGGTGAGCAGGCCAAGGAAGAGCGAGGTGAGCATGACGAGGAGTATCGTCCACACCTCCTGAATCCGATAGAGGTATATCCCTAGGGCTGCGGCCGCAATCGTAAGCCAGAGGAATAGAGCGATGAGACGTCGCCCTGGGTGCCACTCCGGGGCATGTGACGGCACCTCGGCGACGGTATCTGCGGTCGTACCGTCACTCTCCTGCTCAAGACGCCACCGCGGGACATGGGCCGGCATACCCGCCGGCTCGTGGGTGTCTGACCTTGGATGGCCGCTCGACATCGCACCTCACGATACCCGACCTCCCGCAGATCAGACGGCTTGCTTCTCCAACACCCGCTCCCCCTCGATCATGTCGGCAAACGCAGCTACCATCGTCGGATCGAACTGGCTGCCTGCAGCGTCCCGCAGCTCTTCGAGTGCTCGCGATGTTGGGACCGGATGTCGATTGAACCGTCCCAGCAGCATGCTGTCATAGGCGTCGACGATGGCGATGATCCGTGCGCCTGCAGGGATTCCCTCGCCCGCCAAGCCATCCGGGTAGCCCTCTCCGTCCCATCGTTCGTGGTGAGATCGAATGAGTGGGGCCAGCATGACCATCGATGGGATGCGGCTCACCAGGTCGGCACCCACCTCAGGATGGGAGCGAATGTGGGCCCATTCCTCAGGGGTAAGCTCTTCGGTCTTATTGAGCAGTGTCTGTGGCACGGCGATCTTGCCGATGTCATGCAACCGAGCGGCAAGGCCAACGCTTCGGGTCTCCGCTGCGCCGAGCCCAAGGGTGAGCGCCAGCTTCATGGCGAGGGTCGAGACCTGGTGCAGGTGCTCATCGGCGGCTGGATCGTGCACTTTTATGATGGTCGTGAACGCCTCCACCACGCCCCAGAGTGACGCCTCTTCGCGACCGGCCTCGCGACGTCTGCCTGAGATGAAACCGATGGCCGAGGGGTCCACAGCGGCGCGCACCTGATCCCGGCCCAACCGTTTGGCGGCATACATGGCTCGGTCCGCCGCCTCGATTACTTCATCGCGGCTGGCGGCGTCATAGGGGAAGGTGGCGACGCCGATTGAGCAGGTGAGCCGCCCGCCGGCGCCGACGCCAAAGTGATAGCTGCCTACCGCTTCGCGAATGCGGTCCGCGGCCGTCATGGCATCGCCGATCTCGGTCTCCGGCATGACAATCACGAACTCCTCGCCACCCCAGCGGCCAAGAACATCCACGCTTCTCAGCGCGCTTGAGATCGGCACCACTATCTCTCTCAGGACCGTGTCGCCGGCGAGGTGGCCGCAGTTGTCATTTATCGCCTTGAAGTGGTCGATGTCGAGAAACAGGACTGAGCAAGCTCTCGAGTAACGGGCGGATCTCTCCAGCTCTCGATCCAAGGCGGTCACCACAGACCGATGGTTGGACAATCCCGTCAGAGGGTCGGTGCTGGCCTGCGTTCGCAGCCGCAAGTTGTCGCCTGCCAGGGACTCGGCGCGTGAGCTGAGAGCGTCACGCGCCTGTTCCAGTTCCGCGTTCAGAATTCGCATGCTGTCGGCGCTCTCCACCGACTGACGATAGGCATTGTCAAGGTCGCCGTAGAGCCGCACATTTTCTCTGATTGAAACCACCTGCCTGACCAGAGCGAGAGACATCAGCACCAAACCGCCCGCAAGCGTGCCGCCGAGAGTCTCCGGTCCGGCTCCGCCCTGCCAGCCATTGAAGGCCAGGAACCCCGCCGCGGGGATGAGGGCATAGGGCAACAGTCCATCCCACAGCCGGCGGTTCTTCAGTGGTGTCGCCGCAGAGGCTTCCGCGTCGCGTGACCGGTTGGACCGATCCCGCGACTCCCCGGTCGCGAGGTACAGGGAGACCAAGAGCATGAGTGCGGCTGCCACTCCGCCCGCATGGGCAACCGTGGCCGTTATTGCATTGCTTGCCAGGGGGGGATACTCCAGGCAGCTGTCCGAGAAGAGGAGCAGAGCAATCCCCGACACCATCGCCGTCCATTCGCGCTTCCGCGGCGTGGTGGGAGTTCGTGCCGACAGAATGAGCAGAGCGACGACCAGCAATAGGTCCATGATCGGCAGCATGACGCCGAGCACGTCACCTCGAGCCGGAACGTGGGCGTCGAATGCCGGGCCGAGAACGAAGTACCAGCTAAACGTAGTCGCGGCCGCAAGGATGATGGCCCCGTCGAGAACGAGGCGGAAGCTCGGTACGTCCGGCCGGCGAGCGGGGCGAGGGAATGCCGCGACGGCTACCAGCAGCAGAGGGTAGCCGGCCAGCGCCAAAGCCTGCGCGGTCAGGCGGGCCGCTCCTGCCCAGGGTGCGAGATGAACGGCCAGGACCAATCTTCCCGCGGCCAAACAGCTCAGTGCGAGGACGAGGGCCACCGGAAACCACGAGAAGCTCAGGAGGCTCTGGCGATGGGACGTTCTGGCCCGGATGTATGTCAGAGTCCTTGGAGCAAGCAGAGCAAGTCCGATGAGTAGGGCTGCGACCTGAATGACCGAGCCGTGTGCAGGCGATGCATGCATCATCCGCGGGGTCCCGAGGTCAAAG
>DASRCF010000239.1:0-7706 GCA_035653255.1 Chloroflexota bacterium | reverse complement strand
CTGGAGCACACGGAGATTCCGGAGGAGATGATCGAGCTGGCCCACGAGTGGCACAGCCGCCTCATCGAGAGGGTCGCCGAGAGCGACGACGAGCTGACGATGAAGTATCTCGAGTCCGAGACCCTCGACGAGAACGATGTGATGACCGGGCTCCGGAAGGCAACCATCGCCACCAAGATCTTCCCCGTCCTGGCGGGTTCGGCGTTGCGAAACAAGGGCGTGCAGCCGATGCTCGACGCCGTGGTCGACTTCCTGCCCTCACCGCTCGATGTGCCACCGGTTCAGGGCCTTCGCCCGGATAGCGAGGTGGTGGTGGAGCGCCGCCCCGACGACAACGAGCCGTTCGCGGCGCTGGCCTTCAAGATCGTGGCCGACCCGTTCATCGGGCGCCTTGCCTATTGCCGGGTGTACTCGGGCAAGCTTTCGGCCGGATCCTACGTCCTCAACTCCAGCAAGGACAACAGGGAGCGCATCGGCCGGCTGGTGCGGATGCACGCCAACCATCGGGAGGATATCGACGAGGCGTTCGCCGGCGACATCGTGGCCATCGTCGGCCTCAAACAGACCTTCACCGGCGACACGCTGAGCGATCCGGCCAACCCGGTGGTGCTGGAATCGATCAAATTCCCCGATCCGGTGATCTCGGTGGCCATCGAGCCCAAGACCAAGGCGGATGCCGACAAGATGTCGACGGCCCTGCAGCGGCTGGCGGAAGAGGATCCGACTTTCCGGCTGCGCAGCGATGCCGAGACCAACCAGACCATCATCTCAGGCATGGGCGAGCTGCACCTGGAGGTGATCGTCGACCGTATGCTGCGAGAGTTCAAGGTCCAGGCCAACGTCGGCCGGCCTCAGGTGGCGTACAAGGAAACGATCTCCCGCACCGCCAACGCCGAGGGAAGGTACGTCCGCCAGACGGGCGGCCGAGGCATGTTCGGTGATTGCTACATCGAGGTCAGCCCCCTCGAGCCCGGCGGAGGCTTCGAGTTTGAGAACCGAATCGTGGGCGGCGTCATTCCGCGCGAGTACATTCCGCCCATCGAGCAGGGCGTCAAGGAAGCTATGGATTCCGGCATCGTGGCCGGATTCCCGATGGTCGACGTCAAGGCCGCCGTCTACGACGGCTCCTTCCACCCGGTCGACTCCAATGAGATGGCCTTCAAGATCGCCGGATCGATGGCGTTCCGCAGCGCCTGTGAGAAGGCCGGCCCGGTTATCAAGGAGCCGATCATGAGCGTCGAGGTGACGACGCCCGAGGGCTTCCTCGGCGACGTCATCGGCGACCTGAACTCGCGCCGGGCACGCATCGAGGCCATGGAGCCGCGGGGCGAGGGAACGCACGTGGTCCGCGCTCTGGTGCCGCTGGCCGAGATGTTCGGCTATGCCACGACGGTCCGCTCAATGACCCAGGGTCGAGCAAGCTACAGCATGGAGCCCTCTCATTACGAGGAGGTGCCGAGGAACATTGCCGACGAGATTCGGGCAAAATCCAAGATGCAGTCGGGCGAGCCGGTGGGAAGCCACCGATGACCGGACCACGAACGGTAACAACGAGACGCCTCCGGGTGGAGATCCTTTTTCACTCGGGCGGTCCTTCAATCTTGAACAACAATTCGAACTCAGCGAGTAGGAGATAAGAGAGGCGATGGCGAAGCAGAAATTCGAGCGCAACAAACCCCATATCAACGTCGGCACGATCGGGCACATCGACCACGGTAAGACCACGCTGACGGCGGCGATCACGAAGACGCTGGCCGAGCAGGGTGGCGCCGACTTCCGTCCCTTCGAGAGCATCGACAATGCTCCCGAGGAGCGGGCTCGTGGTATCACGATCAGCATTGCCCACGTGGAGTACCAGACCGAGAACCGGCACTATGCTCACGTCGACTGCCCCGGCCACGCCGACTACATCAAGAACATGATCACCGGCGCCGCCCAGATGGACGGCGCCATCCTGGTGGTGTCGGCCGCAGACGGCCCCATGCCGCAGACGCGCGAGCACGTTCTCCTGGCCCGCCAGGTCGAGGTGCCGAGCATCGTGGTGTTCATGAACAAGGTCGACATGGTCGACGACGAAGAGCTGCTGGACCTGGTCGAGCTGGAGGTGCGCGAGCTGCTCAGCTCGTACGACTTCCCCGGCGACGAGATTCCGGTGATCCGCGGCTCCGCGCTCAAGGCGCTGGAGGGCGATGAGACCGCTAAGGGCCAGATCATGGAGCTGATGAACGCCGTCGATACCTACATCCCGACGCCGCCGCGTCCGGTCGATAAGCCCTTCCTCATGCCGATTGAAGACGTCTTCAGCATCAAGGGCCGCGGAACCGTGGTAACTGGCCGAATCGAGCGCGGCATCGTCAAGGTCAACGATCAGACTGAGATCGTCGGGATCAAGCCCAATCGAACCACGGTCGCGACCGGCGTCGAGATGTTCAAGAAGCTCCTCGATCAGGGTGAGGCCGGAGACAACGTGGGAGTGCTACTCCGTGGCATCGAGCGCTCGGATGTCGAGCGCGGGATGGTCCTGGCCAAGCCGGCCAGCATCAAGCCGCACACCAAGTTCAGCGCCCAGGTGTATGTCCTGAGCCGAGAGGAAGGTGGCCGGCATACCCCGTTCTTCAACGGCTACCGGCCGCAGTTCTACCTGCGGACGACCGACGTGACCGGGTCTATCAAGCTGCCCGAGGGCGTGGAGATGGTCATGCCGGGTGACAACATCCAGATGGAGGTCGAGCTGGTAACGCCGGTCGCCATCGAGGAAGGCCTACGGTTCGCCATCCGTGAGGGTGGCCGCACAGTCGGCGCCGGCGCCGTCAGCGCCGTCGAGGCATAGGAGACACCGGGGAATGGGAGGGCGGACACTCACCAAGCAGCGGATCAGGATCCGGCTCAAGGCCTACGATCACGCGATCCTCGACAAGTCGGCTTCCGAGATCGTCGACACGGCCCAGCGCACCGGCGCCAGCGTCTCTGGCCCGGTGCCGCTTCCGACCGAGATCAACCGCTACACGGTGGTGCGCTCTCCTTTCGTCCACAAGGACTCTCGTGAGCAGTTCGAGATTCGTACCCACAAACGGCTCATCGACGTCTTGGAGCCGAACAACAAAACCGTCGACGCCCTGATGCGGCTGAATCTGCCCGCCGGCGTCGACATCGAGATCAAGCTGTGAAACGAGCTTCGGGTTTCGGGTTTCGGGTTTCGAGTTTCAGGCACGGAGAGAGCGCATGGTAACCGCTCTCATCGGGCGCAAGCTCGGCATGACCCAGATCTTCACCGACGCCGGCCTGGCGCTTCCGGTCACGGTCATTCAGATCGAGCCCAACCGCGTCACTCAGGTCAAGACGCCGGAGCGAGACGGCTACGCCGCCGTTCAGATCGGCTATGGCGAGGTCAAGCGGCTTTCGAAGGCCGAGGCGGGCCACCTGAAGAATCTGCCGCGGCTCCGGCATCTCCGAGAAGTCCAGGCGACGGGAGACGATGCGGCGGAGGTCGGTCAGGAGATCGCGGTCGACATCTTCCAAGCCGGCGATATGGTCGACGTGATCGGAACCAGCAAGGGCAAGGGATTCGCCGGCACGGTGAAGCGTCATGGTTTCGCCGGCGGCCCCAAGACTCACGGCCAGTCCGACCGTCACCGAGCGCCCGGCTCCATTGGAGCCAGCTCGACTCCCGGCCGAGTGTTCAAAGGCATGAGGATGGCCGGTCAAATGGGGAATGAGCGGAGCACCACCCAGAACCTCGAGGTGGTGCAGGTTGATCCGGAGCGCAACGTGCTGCTGGTCAAGGGAGCCGTACCCGGAGCGCGAAACGGCATTGTCATGGTCCGGCGAGCAGTCAAGCAGCGCCCGGGCGCGCAGAGAGCATAGCGAGAGGACCGGTGGCTCAGATATCCATTCGAAAGCTAGACGGCAGCGACGGCGGCGTCTTGGAAGTGAGCGACGAAGTGTTCGCTGCGGCCGTCAACGAGCCGCTGATGCACCAGGCGGTGGTCCAGCTGCTGGCCAACCGTCGGGCGGGGACACATAACACCAAGACCCGCGGACAGGTCTCCGGCGGCGGAGCCAAGCCGTGGCGGCAGAAGGGCACCGGCCGCGCTCGCCAGGGCAGCCGGGTGTCACCGCTGTGGCGCGGAGGTGGCACGGTCTTCGGGCCGCATCCGCGTGGATACCGGCAGGAGATGCCCAAGAAGATGCGGCGTGGCGCCCTACGCTCGGGTCTCTCGTCGCGGTTCGCCAATGGAGACATCAGAGCCATCGATGCCTTCGTTGCAGACGAGCCCAAGACCAAGCTCATGGCTGCCGCGTTTGCACGCCTGGGACTCGAAGGAAGCATCGTGCTCGTGCTCGAGAACGATCGGCCCCAAGAGAATGCCGACCTGGCGGTCCGTAATCTGGAGCGTGTAGAAACGCGCTATGCCGACTCCCTCAACCTGCTCGACGTGCTGGGAGCAGACCGGCTGCTATTCACGGTTCCGGCGCTGCAGGCCATTGAAAGGAGGCTCTCGGATGGAAGCCGCTGACATACTGCTGGCGCCCATCATTACCGAGAAGAGCAATGACCTCGGCAACCCGGTTCCCGGCCACGGACCGAATGCCAAGAACCATGCTCCGGCCAACAAGTACGTGTTTCGGGTGAGCCGGGCGGCCAACAAGATCCAGATCCGAAAGGCGGTTGAGGAACGCTTCAACGTCCACGTCGTGGGCGTGAACACGATCCATATGCCCTCTAAAGAGCGTGGGGCCGGGTACGTCCGCATCAACAAGAAGCGGCGAGGCTATCAGCCGGCTTGGAAGAAGGCGATCGTGACGCTCCGCGCGGGCGAGAAGATCGAGGACTTCTTTGGTGCGGTTTGACATGGATGGATTCCAACGCTTCCGGTGCCGCGTTTGCGGGCCGGACACGGCTAGGACAAGGATGGCTGCATAATGCCTGTTCGTAAGTACAAGCCCACCTCGCCCGGGCGGCGCGCCATGAGCGTTTCCGGTTTCGACGAAGTCAGCAAGAGCAAGCCGGAGAAGGCGCTGGTCACGGCCTTGCCGCGGCGAGCTGGACGAAACGTCCATGGCCGGGTGACGGTCCGCCATCGAGGCGGCGGCGCCAAGCGACGGTATCGGATCATAGATTTCAAGCGTCAGAAGCACGGTGTGGCGGCGACGGTCAAGGCCATCGAGTACGATCCAAATCGCTCCGCCCGCATTGCCCTGCTCTACTACGCCGATGGAGATAAGCGGTACATCCTGGCGCCCGGCGGTCTCAAGGTTGGCGATCGTGTCGAGTCCGGCCCGGCGGCGGAGATTCGCGTTGGAAACGCACTTCCGCTGGCCAACATCCCCGTCGGCAGCGTCATCCACAATGTTGAGCTGGAGGCGGGACGAGGCGGAGTGCTGGTGCGCTCGGCCGGAACGTCGGCGCAGCTCGTCGCGCGCGAGGGAGGATACGCCGTTCTCAGGATGCCTTCGGGGGAGATGCGGCGCGTGGGCGCGGGCTGCATGGCCACCCTGGGACAGATCGGAAACGCCGACCACCAGAACGTCGTGGCCGGCAAGGCGGGTCGCAGCCGCTGGAACCGGCGCCGGCCGCACGTTCGCGGTTCGGCCATGAACCCCAATGACCATCCCCACGGGGGCGGCGAGGGCAAGTCGCCCATCGGGGGTCAGCCGCGGACGCCATGGGGGAAGCCCACGCTGGGTTACCGCACGCGAAAATCCAAGTCGTCGGACAGATTTATCGTCCGCCGTCGAAATGCCGGCCGGCGATGATTCGAGTCGACGGCGCCGGCGCCAATCTGCAATATCGGGTGGGAATGAATGTCTAGATCGGTAAAGAAGGGACCGTACATCGAGGCCTCGCTCTTGAAGAAGGTCGCTGTGCTGCAACAGTCGGGCGAGAAGCGCATTATTCGCACCTGGTCGCGGGCCTCCACCGTCATACCCGACATGGTGGGCATGACAATCGCGGTGCACGACGGCAAGCGCCATGTCCCCATCTACATCAGCGAGAACATGGTGGGCCACAAGCTCGGTGAGTTCGCCCCCACGCGCCACTTTCGGGGGCATATCGCCAAGTCCGAGCGCGCCCACGGAGTGCGGTAGGAGCGGATGATGGAAGACGGTCACTACCTCGAGGTTCAGGCGCGGGCCAAGAACGTGAAGCGATCGGCGCGGAAGGTGCGCCTGGTCGCGGACGTGGTACGAGGACGGGGCGTCAACGAGGCTCTTTCTCTCTTGCAGTTCATGCCCAACTATGCCGCTCGCGACGTGGCAAAGGTGGTGAAGTCGGCCGCGGCCAACGCCGAGAACAACTACGATCTCGACATCGATAGCCTGACGATTCACCGGATCGTCGTCGACGAGGCCATGACCCTGAAGCGATTCAAACCGGGAGCGCACGGCCGGGTCAAGCCCCGCCTGAAGCGATCCTCACACATCACCGTTACCGTCCGTTGAATTTGGGAAGAGGCAGCGAAAGGATGAGCATTTAGTGGGACAGAAAGTCCACCCCGTCGGTTTCCGGCTTGGCATCGTCAAGCCCTGGCAGGCCAAGTGGTTCGACGAGAAGAACTATGCCGAGCTGCTGCACGAGGACGTGCAGGTGCGCCAGCTGATTCTGGGGCGGCATCAGAACGCGGGTATCGCGCAGGTCGATATCGAACGCTCGGCCAACCAGATCACAGCCACCATTCACACGGCCCGGCCCGGCATCATCATCGGCCGCAGCGGAGCCAACGTCGAAGAGCTTCGTCAGACGCTGGAGCGGGAGACGGGCAAGAAGGTACGCATCAACATCCAGGAGGTGCGCACGCCGGAGCTCAACGCCACGCTCGTGGCCCGAAATGTTGCCGACCAGCTGGAGAAGCGGGTGGCCTTCCGGCGGGCCATGAAGCAGGCCGTCCAGCGGGCCATGGAGCGCGGCGCCAAAGGGGCGCGAGTTGCCGTGGCCGGCAGGCTCGGCGGCAGTGAGATGTCTCGCCGCGAGCAGGAGCGTCGAGGTCGCGTTCCCCTGCACACGCTGCGCGCGGATATCGACTTCGGTCAGGCTGAGGCGGTGACGACCTACGGCGTGATCGGCGTCAAGGTATGGATCTACAAGGGCGACATCCTTCCGGAGCGGCAGCGCGGCGGCAATGGAGCCGTGCGCAGAGCGCAGCCGGAGGCGCAGGGCGTGGGAGCAGTCTGACATGTTGATGCCGTCCCGGGTGAAGCACCGAAAGCAACACCGGGCCCATAGCGTCGGTCCGGCCACCCGAGGGAACTCCATCGCTTTCGGCGATTATGCCCTCCAGGCCATGGATCACGCTTGGTTGGAGAGCCGCCAGATCGAGGCTGCCAGGCGTGTCATCACCCGCTACATCCGTCGCGGCGGCAAGGTTTGGATTCGCGTATTCCCGGATAAGCCTGTGACCAAGAAGCCCGCCGAGACGCGCATGGGGAAGGGAAAGGGGGCGCCCGATCACTGGGTTGCCATCGTGAAGCCCGGACACATCATCTTTGAGCTGTCGGGTGTGAGTCCCGACGTGGCCAAGGAGGCCATGCGACTGGCCGGCTACAAGCTTCCCTTTGAGACGCGATTCCTGGAGAAGTCGGAGCAGCTGGCCGTGCAAACCGGAGATGCCCATGCCTAGCAGCAAGACGGCGCGCTTGTTCGACATGGGGACGGTGGATTTGGAAGATCAACTCCACAATAGCCAGCAGCAGCTGCTCACGCTCCG
>DASRCF010000238.1:0-3915 GCA_035653255.1 Chloroflexota bacterium | reverse complement strand
CCACCACGAAGCCCGCCACCAGCCACCCCAGCTCGAGCCCGAAGACGGTCACCACCGGAAGCAGCGCGTTGCGCAGGGCATGTCGGTAGGTCACTCGGCGCCGGCTGAGCCCCTTTCCCCGGGCGGTGACGATGTAGTCCTCGTCCAAGACCTCGATCATCGCCGAACGGGTCAAACGCGAGATCAGGGCCATCTCGATCAGCCCTAGCGTGACCGCCGGCAGCACCAAGTGCCAAGCGACATCGACGATGTGCTCCCAGCCAATGGCGCTGAGTTGCGAGCTCATCCCCAGGATTGGGAACCAGCCCAAAGTAACTCCGAACACCAGTATCAGGACCTGCCCGAACCAGAAGGGAGGCAGGCTGTATCCGATCAACGACGCCACCGTGGCCGCGGTCCCCCCCACGGCACGGCGCCCCGCTGCGCTGCGCACGCCGATCCAGATTCCGCCACCGGTGGCCAGGGCCAACGACGTGCCCATCAGCAGCAAGGTCGCCGGCAGCCGGCTCAGGATGACGAACGAGACCGGCGCCTGGTAGGTGAACGAATAGCCGAGGTCGCCGTGTGCTAGCCGCAGCAGGTATCTGTACAGTTGCACCGGGAGCGGTTGATCGAGCCCGAGCTGGTGACGCAGCAGTGCCTGGTACTGGGGCGTCGCTCGGTCGCCGGCCAGGAAGCTGACCGGGCTTCCAGGGGCAAGATGGATCAAGAAGAAGGTGATCATGACGGCTGTGATGGCGATCACGATCGCCCACGCCAGGCGCCTAGCGAAGTACAGGATCAGCGCCACGGTCTCGCTCTCATGCCACCGCCCGACACATCCTCCGGCAACGGCATGGGTAGCTACGTGCTCTCCCAGGTCATCGCCCAGTTGATATATCGATCGTCAGGAGCTAGAAACGGATCATGGAACTCCGTGCGATAGCCGCTGATGAAGATCGGCTCCCAGAGCGGGATCAATGGCAGGTCCTTCATGATCTGCACCTGGATCCTCTTGTAGAGCGCGGCGCGCGTACTATGGTCAACGGTATGCTGCGCCTCGGCAATGAGCTGGTCGACGGTACTGCTCGAATAGCCCTCCGCGTTCGAGAAGTAGGCGTGGTTAATGCCCACGGTGCCCAGCCAAGCGGGCAGTTGCAGGCTCGGCTCGGGGCCCAAGGGGATCGAATAGACGGCGAGGTCGAAGTCCCAACGTTTGAAGATCGCGTCCAGTGTCGTGGTTGTCTCGGCTGCAATAATGTTGATATCGATGCCGACGTCAGCAAGGTTTTCCTTGACAATCTCCGCCGTCTTCACGAACTGATCCAGACTTGAGACCACGCGCAGATTGAGCGACAAACGAAAGTTGCCATGGCGGTGGAGGCCGACCTCATCGAGCATCTGGTTAGCCTTGCTGACGTCACGCTTCAGCTCGGGCAATGATGTGTCGAAATACGGGGACTTACTGCCAAGTGGTCCTCGAGCGGTCACGGTCTGGTTGAACGCGATGTCGCGCACCATGCGCGGTCGATCGATGGCCAGGCTTATGGCTTGTCGCACCTTGAGCTGGTTCAGTGGCATGTGCCGTAGGTTCGGCCAGAGATCGAGAGTTCGTGCCAGGACCGATGGAGAGAGCGTGACAATTTGGTGATTGCTCTTCAACCGCTGGGCGTCAACTGGCTGGATTTGCGTCAGTACGAAACCGACGTCACCTTGCTGGAGAGCGCTCACCGAAGCGGCAGGGTTGGGGATGGGACGGAACACGATCTGGTCGAGGTAGGGTAGGTTCTTCTGCCAGTAGTTGGCGTTGCGGGAGAGCGTCAGGTGATCGCCGCGGACCCAGTCCTTGAACATGAACGGCCCCGTGCCAACGGGATGGGAGTTCGCCGGGTTCGTGCGCGGATCCGTGCCCGAGTAGATGTGCTTTGGGAGGATGTTGAAATTGGGGTCACCGAGGTACGCCAGCAACGCACCTGCCGGCTCGCTAAACCGGAGCACGACCCTGCCCGGGTCCGATGCGTCCAGAGACTCCAGGTGCTCCATGACCAGGGTGTACGTGTTGGAGTACTTCGGGCCGGCCTCTTGAAACGTGTAGGCGACGTCAGCTGATGAGAAGGGCTGTCCATCGTGCCACTGGACGCCGTTGGCAAGCACGAACGAGAACATCTTGCCGTCGCCCGAGATCGTCCACGAGCGGGCCAGCCACGGGATCGGGTTGAACTTCGCATCATACTTGACGAGAGTGTCGAAGATCTGATTGCTGGGATAGAACGTCTCCAGCACCTGGCTGGTCATCGGATTTAGGTTGGGCGCGTCGGCGTCCATCGCCACCACGAGCGTACCCCCCTTCTTAGGGCTGGTCGCCACCGGACTTCCGGACGTCCGCCCATGCTCGCAGGCGGCCAGCGGCCCAGCTAGCGAGAGCGCCACGCCACCGTACCCGACCCCGCGCAGGAACTGCCGCCGGGTCATCCGCCCCCACGATCGGTCGCATTCACCGGGCATTGCACAACTCCCTCGGGGTCATCGGATTCTGCAGCGTTTATAGGCTCAGAAACATGATATGTCCAATATATTATTGAGATGGAAGTCATGCATTTACCTTATAACTGTGGAACTACGTGACCTCGAGGTCTTCGTCGCCCTCGGCGAGGAACTGCATTTCACCCGGGCCGCCGAGCGGCTCCACATCGCCCAGCCTCGAGTCAGCCAGCTGCTGCGGCGCCTGGAACGAGAGCTGGACGTCACCCTGGTGCTGAGGACCCGCCGACGAGTAGAGTTAACCGAAGCGGGACGGGTCCTGCTGGAGCAAGCCCGGCGCACCATCGCCCAGGCACGAACAGCGGCGGCCTTGGCCCAGTCCGCGCACCGTGGCCACACGGGGCGGCTGCGCATCGGCTTCGTCGAGGCTTCGGTTCATTCTGTGCTTCCGCCCGCGGTCCGAAGCTTCCGGGAGGTGTATCCGGGGGTCGAGATCGTCCTCACCGAGCTCGTGTCCACGGAGCAGCCCGCCGCACTCGAGCAAGGGGACATCGATGTCGGGATCCTCCGACGGGTGCCCATGAGGCCGGAGTTGATCTATGAGGAACTAAGGAAGGATCGGCTGGTCGTCTATATGGCCCGGGATCATCCCCTCGCTCAGCTGACGCACATCGAGGTTGAACGCCTACGCGAAGAGCCCTTCGTCTACACCCCGCGGGCGATCTCTCCGGATCTCTTTGACCAGGTGCTCGGCATGTTCTTAAGGAGAGGCTTCTCGCCTCGAATCGTGCAAGAGGCCACCCAGCTCAGGACGGTGCTGGCCCTGGTCGCCGCCGGCATCGGGGTGACGGTCGCGGTGGAATCCCTGAGGCCGGTTGCCGGGCGGCATGTGGTCACCAGGGCGCTCGATGACCCCGCGGCTTGGGTTTCCGTCGGCCTCGCCTGGAATCGGGATGACCGTAACCCAGCGGTGCCCACGTTTCTGCAGGCGGTTCGGTCACATGGCTGGCGATAGCTGGATGACCCGCCGCGGCCGTCCGCACACGGTCACGATGCCTCGTTGGGGTGGAGCCGAGCTTCGTAAGGCGCGCTCCCGGCTTCGTCGGGACCAGCCTTCCTCGCACGGCCACCGTCCATGCGCCCCCTGATCCGTGGCAGCGCGCCGCGATCGCGAAGGTCCTGAGCGACTCGAAGGAAGGCGCCCAGGGGGGTCGAGGCGTCGCCTTTGCGCCACGCCACGTACATCCCGAGGGATGCTGACGAGCGCGCAAGCGGTCGGAATGCGACCACATCGGTGCCGACGGCTGCCAGCGTCTCGGGGACGATCGAGACGCCCGCTCCGGCGGCCACCAGCCCGATGATCGTATGGCCCTCGCTTGCTACCTCCGCGATGCGAGGGGCGAAGCCGGCCTGTCGGATCAGACCGAGGAGACGGTCGTACAACCCGGGGGCGGC
>DASRCF010000237.1:0-8359 GCA_035653255.1 Chloroflexota bacterium | reverse complement strand
GTCACCGGCCCGTTCCAGCCATTCCACCGCCTCGGGAGCGCCGGCTCGGCTGTAGTGATAGGCGATCATCTCGGCATACTCCTCGGTTGGATACAGCGACACCAGCGCCTCTGCCGTCTGCAGATGGAGGAGCTGCCGGCGCCTGTGCATCAGCGTGTTGTATGCCGCGTCCCGCATGGAAGCGTGCTTGAAGACGTACTCGAGCACGGGGCCACGGCGCGGGAACGCCACCTCCGCCCGCTGAAGCGTCCTCAGGGATTCGTCCAGGATCCCGGAATCTTCCCCCAGCACCTGCTTCAGCAATTCCAGCGGGAAGCTGCGGCCGATGACGCTCGCGACCTGAGCCACGCCTCTCGCCTGTGGATCCAGCCGGTCGAGGCGGGCCAGAAGTATGCCCGTCAAGGTATCGGGCAGGCGCTCCGCCATCCCGGGAAGTAGCGCCATCTCGCCGTCGCGTGCCTCGATGGCTCCCGATTCGAGCAACGCCCGTAACATCTCCTCCAGAAAGAACGGATTGCCTCCAGCGCGCTCGGCGATGTATCGATGAAGCCCGCCGGACAGGCGCTTCCCCCCGAGGACGGCGGCTGCCAGCAGCGTCGATTCCTCGTCACTCAGCGGGCGCAGGGTTATGCGCTCGGGCCAGCCCCACTCGCTCCAGGGTGCGGTCCAGCCCGGGCGCTGAGCCGCGAGCACCAGCATCCTTAGGCCCAGCAGGTCCGACAATACCTCCGTCAGGACCTCCTGGCTGGCGGGATCGATCCAGTGAAGGTCTTCGAGGACGACAATCGTAGGCGCACGAATGGCCAGGCCGCCCATGAGCGCCCTCAGCCCACGGAGCAGCGCCCGCCTCCTGATCTGCGGCCCGGCATGCGCGACCGGCGACTCCGGCGTGGAGATGCCCAGCACCTCACCCAGTACGTCCTGGCTCTCTTCCCCCGCACCGGGCTCCTGAACCAGGCTCGGCAGTGCCGCCGACAGGCGCGCGGCCACCTCCCGCGGCCTATCCTGCTCCCTGATGCCGAAGATCGAGCGCAGAAGGTCGGCGAGCAGCCACAGACTGACTTCCTGACCGTAGGACAGGGACCGAGCGCGAACAATCCGGACCGCGCTGGAGGCGGCGACCTTGCCCAGAAAGTCGGCAATCAGGCGGCTCTTGCCGACGCCGGCATCTCCGACGATGGTAACCAGCTGGCCCTCTCCGCCCTGAGCCCGGACCCAGGCATCCAACAGCTGGACCATCTCCCGGTCCCGACCCACGAGGGGCGTCTCGTATCCTTCCCAGCGCTCCCCAAACTCCTCTCTGACCGACTGCGCCGGCCAGACCGGAAACGGGAGAGAGCGGCCTTTGAGCGTCACCTCTCGGCGAGAGCCGTAACTGATGCGCCGCCGCGTGAGCTGCCGCACCTCGGGTCCGACGAGAATCTCGCCGGCATCCGCTATCGACTGAAGGCGGGCGGCAATGTTGACGGCGTCGCCGCTGACGGCGACCTCCTGTCCGGCGGTCCAGTTGCCGCTCACGACCTCGCCCGTGTTCACACCGATCCGTATGCCCGGCTCCGTCTGCCACCGTAGCCGCACAGTTTCGGCCACCCGACGGATGGCCTCCTGCATCCCCAACGCACAGAGAACCGCCCGTTCGGCATCGTCCTCGTGCACGACGCGGGCTCCGAAGAGCGCCAGCACGGCATCGCCGGCGTACTTCTCGACAGCCCCTCCGTAGCGCTCAACCTGAGCGCTCATGGCCTCGAAGTACTCGCGCTGGACGTCGCGCACCTCCTCCGGGTCCAGTCGCTCAGCGAGCGGCGTGAAGCCCACGAGGTCGCAGAAGAGCGCCGTTACCAGACGGCGCTCCTCAACCTGGGCACCGGCCACGGCCTGTCCGTCAGCGTCAATCCCCAACGTGCCCGCGCTCGGGGTCGAGGGGGCGCACTGAGATGCCGGCTCCGTCGCGGGGTCGATGGGTGACCCGCAGGAGAAGCAGAACCGGTGGCCCGGTTCCGCTCCGGCGCCGCAAGCCGGGCAAACCAGCTCCAGTGGCCTACCACAGTGCACGCAGAATCTGGCACCCGTCGCGCTCGGATGACCGCACGAGGGGCAGCGGCGGGAGGGAGGGACAGCCGAGACTTCTGCCGATGTCAAGGACACATTGTAGCGCCGAAGGCATGAGTTTCGGGTTTCGAGTTTCGTCCTTGGACCTTCCGGTTGTAGGGGCGCCCGACGACAGGAGGGTGCCTGCGCGTACTTCAGGGGGCCCCCGATGTTCTCCAACTCGAAACCTCAAACTCGGAACCCGACGCTCGAAGCTGGATGGAAACTCCGCCTGCACCCGGGAGTCTCGAACGGTCCGGCTGCCATACAAGCGGGCGCACTCGCGACCTCGCGCGCCCCTACGAGAGCGAGATATCGCCTGTAGACATCCCATGATGTAACTGTGTCAAGTGGCAGTGGCCTACGCTAAGCCCTTAGACGATGGCTCCAGGGCTTAGTCGCGGAATCGGAGGCCGGCTTGACATAGATTAGCTAAATAGCTATATAGTAAGTATGGCAGATGAAGGTTCCGGCGTCTTTCGAGCACTGGCCGATCCCACCCGCCGTCAGATCCTGCAGGACCTGCGCGACGGAGAGATGGCTGCCGGCGTGATCGCGGCCCGCTTCTCAATCTCCGGACCCTCAATCTCGCGCCACCTGACCGTCCTCAAATCGGCGGGACTGGTCACCGAGCGGCGCGAAGCCAACCGGATCTACTACTCACTGGTCGAGGAGCGCCTGGCCACAGCGGTGGGCAACTTCCTCTCCGCGGTTTGCCCGGGACAGATGGTGATGCGCCGCCAGCGGAAAAAGACGGCTGTGGATGAGGCGACGTCGTGATCCCAGTACCCACCATTGCGGGGACCATCGAGCGCCGGCTGCTGCTCAACTATCGGGTTGAGGGCGAAGTGATCGCCCGCCTGCTGCCCTCCCCGTTCCGGCCACAACTGATCCAGGGCATGGCTGTCGCCGGCATCTGCATGATCCGTCTGGGACACCTCCGGCCTTGCGGTTTGCCTGGCGCCATCGGTCTGACGACCGAGAACGCGGCCCACCGGATCGCCGTCGAATGGGACACTGCCGACGGACCATGCCACGGCGTCTACATCCCCCGACGCGACACCTCGTCTCGACTCACGGTTCTCGCCGGCGGGCGCCTCTTCCCGGGAGAGCAGCACCGAGCGCGCTTCACCGTTCGCGAGACAGAGCAGCGCTTCGAGGTCGCGTTCACCAGCATCGATGGCGCCGTACACGTGGGAGTTGCCGCCAGGCTCGCCTCGGGGCTGTTGCCCGGGTCCGTCTTCCCCTCTGCAGAAGCAGCCTCGAGGTTTTTCGAGGAGTCACCGCTCGGCTACTCCGCCACCAAGGACGACGGACGCCTCGAAGCTCTGGAGCTCGAGTGTGAGGGCTGGTCGGCCGAACCGCTGGCGGTCGAGCACGCGGAGTCGAGCTACTTCGAAGACGAATCGCTCTTTCCAAAGGGATCGGTCCAGTTTGACTCGGCGCTGGTCATGCGCGACATCCCCACGAGATGGCGAGCTCGAACAGAACTCGCCGGAAGCCAAGAGCCTTCCGCTCCTCGGACGAACTCTGCCCAAGCCGCGCTCTCATGGTAGGCCGGCTCTCAACCAACCTGGGGTCATAACGGGCGAGTTTCGGGTTTCGGCGTTTCGGGTTGCGGGTTTCGACCTGCAGTCGCTCCGGCACTCGCGAGGGGGCCCTTCTTGGTGCAATCCTCCCCGAGTCGCTGATCGTAAAGGGAGCTGCGGCGACCGGCTGTAGCTGGTAGCCCACTGTCGGCCGGGGACTGATAGAGGTAGCTGGCTTCCACATCGCCTGGCCGGCTACTAACCATTCTGCCACCAGGTCCGGTCGAGTTTCGGGTTCGGGGGTGCGAGGGCACGGTCCAGCGCTGCACTGCAAAGGCCTCATGCGAGGGAGGCGGGTTGGTCCATCGTGGAGCCTTCGCGCCTTGGGTACGTCCCGTGGCACACAATGGAAGTGGTAGGGCGGCTGCAGGCTGCGAAGTCTACCGGGCGGGTGATCTTCCCCTTCGCCGACTAGCCGCCCGGGGCACTTCGGCGGCCGTCTCCACTTTTCTCTTTCGACCAAGCCGCTAGATTTCACCACCAACCTTCAACCTCTGCCTATGACCCTCACCGCCGAATCACCCTCACTCTCCGGCGCCGGCGCCGTCCGCATCAACGACTGCGCCATCAAGCTGGCCAATGTCAACGGCACCGGCTCGGCCAGCGCCAACAGCCTGCTGATGCAGGCCATCTTTCGCATGGGCATTCCCGTCTCCGGAAAGAACCTCTTTCCCTCGAACATCCAGGGCCTGCCCACCTGGTATGAGATTCGCGTCAACGGCGACGGCTTCACCGCCCGCGCCATCGACTACGACCTCATGGTCGCCATGAACGCCCAGACCTACGAGCGCGACATCCGTGAGGTCCGCTCCGGCGGCTACATTATGTACGATTCCTCCTGGCCGCTCGATCCGGCTTTGGAGCGACCCGACGTCACCTTCCTGGGTGTGCCCCTGGCGATGATGTGCAACGAGCACTTCTCCGGCAGCCGGGAACGCATCCTGATGAAGAACATAGCCTACGCCGGAGCCATCGTCGCGGTGCTCGGCATCGAGGTTGACCTGGTGGCCGAGCTCCTGGATCAGAAGTACGCGGGCAAGGAGAAGCTGCGGGACTCGAATCGCAAGGCGCTGCGGCTGGGGTACGATTTCTCGCGTGCACGGTTCGAGCCGCTTCCGTTCCGCCTGCAGCCCATTCCCGATGGTATGGCCGAGGCCTCCGGCAAGATCCTCATCGACGGCAACACCGCGACTGCGCTGGGCTGCGTCTATGCCGGGGCCACAGTCGCCGCCTGGTATCCGATCACGCCATCGACCTCGGTCATGGACGCCTTCCAGGCCTTCTGCCGCCGCTTCCGTCGCAATCGCGAAACCGGTACCAACAACTACATGATTCTTCAGGCCGAGGATGAGCTGGCCGCCATCGGCATGGTGATCGGCGCCAACTGGATGGGGGCTCGGGCCTTCACCTCCACCTCCGGTCCCGGCATCTCTTTGATGAACGAGCTGCTCGGGCTGGCCTACTACGCCGAGGTGCCGGCGGTGGTCATGGACATCCAGCGCACCGGGCCTTCGACCGGCATGCCCACGCGAACGCAGCAGGGCGACATCCTGGAGTGCGCCTACGCCTCTCATGGGGACACCAGGCATATCCTCCTGTTCCCCGGCGACCCGGCGGAGTGCTTCGACTTTGCGGTGCGCTCATTCGACCTGGCCGAGCGCTTCCAGACGCCCGTCTTCATGCTGTCGGACCTGGACATCGGCATGAACGACTGGGTGGTCCCGCGACTGAAATGGGACGATTCCTATCGGCCAGACCGGGGCCGCGTCCTCAACCAAGAGCAGCTTGATGCTCTGACCAAGTTCTACCGCTATGCGGACGAGGACGCCGATTTCGTCACCCCGAGAACCCTGCCCGGAGTGAGCGAGAAGGGCGCGTACTTCGCGCGCGGCTCGGGGCACAACAGGCTGGGCGCCTACACCGAGTATCCGGAGGAGTACCAGGAGGTGGTTGACCGGCTGAAGCTCAAGCACGCCGCCGCCAAGCGGCACGTCCCGGACCCGGTCATGCTGGGCCACCAGGTCTTCAGCTCGGAGGCAGCTCGGCTGAATGGTTTTGGTACGTCGCGAGGAGAGGACCAGGCTCTTTCCGGACAAGATGCCGATGGCCCATCCGTGACTACGCAGGAGCCTCTGCCGCCGATTCCAGGAGCACCTCTCGGCGTTGTCTCGGTTGGAGGATGCGACCTGGCCGTCCGCGAGGCGCTGGTGGTGCTGGCGGGTCTCGGCATCGAGGCCGACTACATGCGAATCAGGGCCTTTCCGTTCCAGGAAAGTGTGGAACAATTTCTCGTCGACCACGAGGTCAACTTCGTTATCGAGCAGAACCGGGACGCCCAGCTCCGCGCCCTGTTGATGCTGGAGACCCCGGTGTTCAAACGCCGCATGCGCTCGGTCCTGGTTTACGGAGGCTTCCCCTTGAGCGCCCAGCATGTCGTCGACGGCATCCTGTCGCAGCTACGCCACCCCGAGCATCCCGAGCTGGAGGGCCGTCCGCCCACGCGTGAGCACAGCTCCACCGGCGATCGCTCGGACATGGCCGGCAACACGTAGCAGGCCGTTCAGGAGCAGAAACCTATTTCAACCATGGAAACCAAAAACTCACCTTCGAGGTCCCGATGTTGAACCTCCGCGAGCCTCACACCCGAATCTCTTCACCCCAAACTCGAAACTCGAAACTCGAAACTCCCCTCTTATGCCTTCCATAGCCAAGCCACCCGTCACCCATCCATCGCTGCATCGGAACGAGATCGGGCTGACCGTGCGCGACTACGAGGGCGCCATGTCGACGCTCTGTGCCGGCTGTGGCCACGACTCGATCACGGCCGCGCTCATCCGGGCGCTCTGGGAGCTGTCGATGACCCCGCATATGATCGCCAAGCTGAGCGGGATCGGCTGCTCCTCCAAGACGCCAACCTACTTCGTCAGTGGCGCCCATGGCTTCAACTCGGCTCACGGCCGCATGCCCACCCTGGCGACGGGGGCCAACGCCGCCAACCGCGACCTGACCTACGTCGGCATCTCCGGTGACGGCGATTCCCTCTCCATCGGCCTCGGCCACATGTGCCACGCCATTCGCCGGAACGTGCGCATGCTGTACGTCATCGAGAACAACGGCGTCTACGGCCTGACCAAAGGGCAGTTCTCAGCGTCGGCCGACATCGGCTCGAAACCCAAGAAGGGCGAGCCCAACCAGATCACGCCCATCGATCCGGTTATGCTGGCGCTGAGCATCGGCGCCACCTTCGTAGCGCGGAGCTTCTCAGGCGACAAGAACCAGCTGGTGCCCATCCTCAAGGCAGCACTCACTCATCGGGGCTTCGCCCTGGTCGATGTGATCTCACCATGCGTGACCTTCAACGACCACGAGGGATCGACGAAGTCCTACCTCTACACGCGAGAGCACGAGATCAAGGCGGTCGACGCCGATTTTGTCATGCCGGCTTCTCAGATCCTCGCTACCATACCGGAAGACGGCGTGAGCGCGGTTCCGATGCACGACGGCAGCATCGTCCGCTTCCGCTCGCTACCGGCCAACTACGACCCAACCGACCGGCTCTCCGTGACCGAGTACCTGCAGCAGCGCCACGCGGCCGGCGAGGTGGTGACCGGGCTGCTCTTCGTCGACGAGTCGGTTGAGGATGCCCACGAGCTGAACACCACCACCGCGACTCCGCTCTCGCAGGTGCCGTTCGAGGAGCTGTGTCCCGGCGCCGAGGCTCTCGACAAGCTGCAGGATAGCTTCCGCTGATCCAGGTCCCACACAAATGACTTCCACGTGTTGGGCAGTGCCGCGGCGTTCGACATGATGGCTGCCGGACGGACGCCGGGCAGCCGAGACGCCTAAGCAAGCGGCGAGCAGCAGTTCGTTTCCACGCGTTGGGCCGCACCGGCCGGGTCGCTCAAGCCGTCACGTATCCCATACCCTCCAGAGTTCATCCCGCTGCCGGCAACAGCGGCGGGTAGGTCTGCATGGTGGACTTCGTTCGTTTCCTTCGTCGCCACCATCCTGTGCCGGACAAGACCAGCCAAGATCTTCACACTTGAACGTTGAACGTTGAAACTCGCCTAAGCCCATACTTCAGCGCCATTCCGGAGACCGATATCCCGGATGTGCTGCAGCCCGTCGCCAGGCTACGGGACGGGTTCGGAGCTTCGACGCTACGAGTCGTGGTGTTCGGCGGAGCCAGGAACGGCAAGTCATCACTGATCAACGCCCTCTCGGGAGCAGAGATGCTGCCGGTCCACAGCCTTGGCCCTGGCCACCCCATTGTCGAGCTGCGACACGACACCGACCCGCGGGCCTCGATAGTGCGGGCTGATGGGACTGAAGCTGAGGTCAGCATCGACGAGGGCCGGCGGATCGCCCGCGGCATCGTTGAGGCAGTCACCAGGATCACCATGTGGGCGCCGTTTCCGTTTCTCAGCGACAACGTCGCTCTGGTCGACACTCCGCCCCTGACTGGGGGTGACGGCGCGGACGAGTGGGCGATCATGACCGAGCTGGAATCCGCCGATATCGCTCTTATGGTACTGTCCGCGGACAAGATCCTGTCCCGTTCGGAGCGAGAGCTGGCCCGTCGCGCCGGCCGTCTGCTGGGCGACAACATGTGGTTCGTGGTGAACCGCATAGATCTAGTAGAGGAGAGCGAGCTGGATGAGGTCATGGCGTGGGCCGCCGGC
>DASRCF010000236.1:0-5242 GCA_035653255.1 Chloroflexota bacterium | reverse complement strand
CACCGGATGGCTCACCCGTGGAACAGGTGTCGCTCTCCACCGGCAAGGTCAACTACCTGCTCACGGACGCGAACGGTTCGGTCCGGGCGGTTCTCGACGGATCCTCGGGCGCCATTGATGCCACCACGACCTACGATTCCTTCGGCAATCCTACGACCACGCCTTTGTCGCAGGGCGGCGTGAACTATCCCGGGCTGACCCAGTACACGCCCATGGGGGCGGGAGCTGCCTACACGGATCCGAGCGGCCTGCAGACGGCTGACGGCTCGACGCTCACCGACAACGGGACGGGTCAGGGCCTGACATCCCTGGCTGCTACGGGCAGCAAGAGCGGCCACATGCGAGTGTTCTGGGACAAAAAAGCCGTCGGCACTGGCAGCAAGACTAAGGGTTGCAAGACTAAGGGCCGCGGCTGGATCTACACGCCGACTGCAACTCCAAATGGGCCCCTGCCCTGCGGAGGCAACTGGTACGGTCAGAGCGATCACACGGGCTGGAATCACTTTGCGATCGACTGGGAGGCCCAGAGCGGGGACACTGTCCATTCCCAGTATTCCGGCACGGTCAGCTTCTCCGGTTGGTGGGATTGTAGTGCGCACAATTGCGGGCACAAGTGGGGCTTTGGTCAGGCAGTAGTTGTGGAGTACAACAACGGAGTTACGGCTTGGTATGGCCACATGAGCCACCTGCGATTCCACATCGGTGGCGGGAGCCATCACAGGAGCGCCCACGTCGGCGCGGGAGAGACACTGGGGAAATCCGGAAAGACTGGCGAGACTTACGGCACCAACGGAGCGAGCGAAGGACCCTACGCCGACCACGTGCACTTGGGCTTTGGCAGCCCCGTGAAGCTTTGCGACGCGGACAAAGGAGACAACGATTACGCGTGCACGGGAGCCAAAGGAAAATACAACTTCACGGGAGCTGTGGAGAGCGGCACCTCCGTGAAGCAGGGGGTTGCCGGTGGACCACTTATCTCCGGCTGCAAGAAGGCTAAACCTCTGGGTAACCTACGACCCCATACCCAGTACAGGTCGTGCTTCAGTTGATGGGAGTTCTTGGCCGCTGTCCCATAGCCACTCTTGGTCTAGGGTGCCTAGCCGCCGCCACACTGGGATGCCTCCTCGCCGCCTGCACCGGTAACGCGGCAGGGCCGCCGGTGGGTCCGCCCACTTTCTCTCGTCTCTACGCCCTCTCCTACGACGGATGCAGGGACCAGTGCAACGATTTCGTGGTGACGCTCCGTCCGAGCGGCAACAGCCGGGCCCATGTCGTTTTCGGTCCTTTCGTAATATACGGACTGTCGAGACCGTACGACATAGCTGTAAGTGCAGATGGGCGCTGGCTAGCCTTCACCGACCCCTCCTCGCGCCTGCACCTCATTAACCTGCGAACCGACCGAGGGATAACCCTCGGCGAGGGGGTTCGCCCTGCCTTCTCAGCAGATGCTCGGTATCTGGCCTTCATCGCTGACTTCGCGTCGGACTCCTATACCACTGGCGTCGCGGAGATATACGATCTTTCGACGCGAACGCTTGGGCCAGTGGGGCCGCGCGGTCTGTCGGCACAGTCGCTTGAATGGTCGCACCGAGGCGACCGGTTGGCGTTCTCGGCTGCTAGGTGGCCGCGTTCACCTGGCGGCGATCAGAGGTTTGGAGTCGCCACCGGTGGGAATCCGAGACGCGCCCTGCCGCTAGCAGCTCCCCGTCCGGGCGTGTACTCGGGCCCTGCCTGGTCCTGGGACGATCGTGGACTCATATACTGGAGGTCCGGAAACGGTCGGGTATGGTTGATGGAGCAGCCCATCTCGCCCAGGCCACCTCAAGTGTTAACGTCTTTCCGATACCAGTGCAAGTGTGCTTGGTACGACGCGCCCGTGCCCACGGCGCAACATGTCCTATCCGATCTGCCTGCGCTCGGCGTCAAGAACACGTTCGCAGCAGTCGGCCGTGGCGGCGTAGCGGAGGTTCGCCTACCGGGCTCGCCGTCTTCGGTGGCGGCTTTCGCTGTAAACCCGAGCGGTCATAAGGTAGCTGTGGCAACGAGCCGCTGGGACAGCGGCCGGAGTGCGTTTCGCTACGGTGTGACTCTCTGGTCGGATGTGAGCTTGGCCGCCAAGCGGCACGGTCCATGGCTTGCCGCTTTCTGGGTTACCACGCGACATGGCATTCCAGTGCACCGCCCTTAACAGAGGCGAGTCAACAATCGTCCGTTTGTTGAGACTTGATTTGGTAGTCCGCTCGTCAGATTCCTCTGCGCCCCGACCTGTCTCGCAAAGTCGTCTCAGAATCAACGTCTCTGCTTCTTGCATTCCTGCCGATTTTTGTGAGACGATACCTGCATGCTTATCGGATATGCCAGGATTAGCACCGGAGATCAGACCCTCGATCTCCAGCTCGATGCGCTCACGGCCGCGAAGTGCGACCGCATCTTCAAAGATGTCGCGGGCGGCGCGATCACGGAAAGCGTGCCCATGCCGTTGGCACGCCCTTGCTGTCTGGCCGGCCCGCTCCGACGGTTCGGTCCGGGCGGTTCTCGACGGATCCTCGGGCGCCATTGATGCCACCACGACCTACGACTCCTTCGGTAACCCGACGACGGCGCCTTTGAGCCAAGGCGGCGTCAATTATCCCGGGCTGACCGAGTACACGCCCATGGGGGCGGGAGCTGCCTACACGGATCCGAGCGGCCTGCAGACGGCTGACGGCTCGACGCTCACCGACAACGGGACGGGTCAGGGCCTGACATCCCTGGCTGCTACGGGCAGCAAGAGCGGCAAGATGTTCGTCTTCTGGGGGCGATGGGCTCTTGGCCAGGAGAAGGGTGGCCCGGGCGGCAAGGGGGTCTGCCGCACGCACAAGCGGGGTTGGATCTACACCGGCAGCTTCAAGCTCCCGACCTCGTACCCGTGCTACGGGTACTTCTATCAGCAGGGCGACCACTACGGGCCTGCAAAGGGCTGTCCAATAACCCCGACCGGCGGGCACTGCGGCCCCCACTTCGACAAGTACGCCATCGACTGGCAGCTTCACCCGGGAGACAAGGTCTTTGCGCAGGGGCCTGGGACCGTGAAATTTGCGGGGCCGAACGGCGGGTACGGTTACGAGGTGGTTGTTAAGTATTGGTACAGCGGGATCGGGGCCTGGTATGGTCATCTCAAGAAGGGCAGTTTAAGAGTCAGAACGGGCGCCAGTGTAACAGCGAGCACAGTGCTTGCCCTGTCGGACAGCACGGGCCACGTCACGGGCAAGTTCGGCGGCCATGTGCATGTGGGCTGGGGAAAGCCGGCGAACTTCAGCGCGAACGGCGGGCTACCGGGCCCGCCACGACCCCGATCAAGCAGACGCCGCTCTACACCTACTGCTCCCACAAGGGCCCTCGGGTGTACAAGGCGCTGCACCCGCACGAACTCGTGAGGGGCTGGAATTGCTAGCCGGCGCCGCACGGCCGAGGGCTCTCGCTCTTCTAGTTCTCCTGCTCGGTTCCGGCGCGGGGTGCGGCTTGCAGCATACGCAAGAGGCGTCGGCGGCGCGTATTGCCTGGGTCAAGATCGCGCCCGGAACGAGCCCATCCGCCACCAACATCACGGATGTTCTCTACTTACCGCCCCTACCGGGTCTGCGGCGGCGGTTTGGGCCATTTCACGACGGGGGGTGCGGCGTGGACCTCACGCAGGACGCACGCTGGTTCGCCTACTGCGACTGGCGCTTCCGAGTCCATCTGGTGGACATGAGGACGTTACGGCAGCGCCTACTCGGCCCCCGGTGCCGCCGGCTCCTCGGCTGCCGGAGGGGTGCCACGGGGCCGGCCTTCTCGCCCGACGGCCGCTTCCTCGCCATCGTCACCGCGGCCGGGCCGCAACTCACACCCGGGCCTCAGGTGGTCTACGCGCTGGGCCCACGGTCCGTCCATAGGCTTGGCTACGCACCCAGTGGCGCCTCCTGGGCTCGTACGGCGGACGAACTGGCCTGGTCGTTCGGACGAGGCCACCGTCGGTTCGTCGCGATCGCCAGGCCCGGCGACCTGACACACCCCCGCATCGTCCGTGTGAGGCTGAGCGACCGCTGGACCTTCTCTTGGGACTCCTGGAGCTGGGACGACAAGGGCCTCCTCTTCTGGTCGGAGCGAAGACCGGGCGGGACTGCCAGGAGCATTCGCCTCGCCGAGCTAAGCTTGTCGAGCGGGCGCACGAGGACACTTGCGACGCTGCCTCAGACCACGTGGAAGGTGCGATCCGACGGCTACGGCGCGACACCCATCGGGCCGCGCATCATTGCCAGCCGGTACCCCGTGGTCCGGCCCGCCGTGCCGGTCTTCGCCGTCATCGAGCATGGTCGGGCCCTCGGGATACCTCCGGCCGGGCCGGTGGAGCTCGGCGGCTGCTGCACGGTGAACCGCCAAGGCACGGCCGCGCTCTTGGACTGGGAGGACGCAGATGTGTCCTACGGGTACGGGATTCAGGTGTGGAAGCCGGGCTGGCGGGCGGTCCGCGAACTGGGGGCCGGGGTCTACGCGTTCTGGGTCTATACCGGCGGGGCGTCCTAGTCATGCTCTCTCTCACGGATGCTCCCCCAGGCCCCCGACGGCGCCGTAAGCTCTGAACCTTGCCTACACCTACCAACCTTCGGGTGACGTATTGGGAGAGAACGACACCGGCATCGGAACCCAGTTCACGAACTCCGCCTGCGACAACGGCATGGACACCGTGACTGCCTGCTACGGCTATGACCCGCAGGCGCGGCTGGGAAGCGCCCTCACCATGCAGGGCTCGCAGCTCAACACCCAGAATGTCGCGGCCAGGGACCAGGACGGCAACCTGGGCGCCCTGCCGAATGGTTTGTCTACCGCCTCGTACGACAAGTCTGACGAGCTGACCTCGGCAGGGACGGGAGGCTCGGCCACGACGTACGGGTACGACGGCGACGGTCAGCTCGCCACCGAGACGCAGGCCGGAACCAGGACGGTTACCGCGACGGCGGATGCCGCCGGCAACATCACCTCGTACGACAACATCAACGCCTCCGCTAACAGCGGGGCCAACATGTCGTCGGCGACCTACAATGGGGACGGTCTCCGAGTGGCCGACTCCATACAGCCGGCCGGCGGTTCCTCGACAAATCAGAACTTCACCTACGACCTGGCCGGCGATCCGGGCCTGCTCATGGATGGCAGCTACGCCTTCATCTACGCACCGGATGGCTCACCCGTGGAACAGGTGTCGCTCTCCACCGGCAAGGTCAAC
>DASRCF010000235.1:0-22004 GCA_035653255.1 Chloroflexota bacterium | reverse complement strand
TTCCGTTGGCGCGTCCGGCCTCCATGCAGAACACGATACCAGCCCGCCGTGCTTCTGCTTCGATCAACGGAATCGAATGCCTCGGCGGTCCTTCCTCATCCGAGTTGCATAGGATGACGATCTCGGCGAAGTCTACAAAGCCCACGGCGAGCAGAGCCGAGACGGCGTACAGAGCCGACAGAAGGCCGGATTTCATGTCTGCTACGCCGGGCCCGACCGCGCGGCTTCCCTCCACCCGAAATGGGCGTACGAGGGTGGTCCCGGGTGGATAAACGGTGTCGGTGTGACAGAGCAAGAGCAAGCGCCGGGTCCCGCTTCCACGGAAGCGTCCGATGATGTCATCCCCGGCATCGGAATGAGGCAGGAGTTCGACCTCTGCACCCACCTCCTCGAGCCGGCGGGCGATAAGCGTGACCACGAGATCGATGCCCGCCTTCTGCCCGGTGCCACAATCAACCTGCGTCATCGTCCGGAGATCGTCCATATAGGCCGGAAGTGTGCGTTCGAGATGGGAAAGCAACGCCGCAATGAGATCCGTGGCGCCAATCATGGTGCCGACGCCTTGACATCGCGAAGGATCTGCGCCAGCGAGGCCAGAATTCTGGCGGTCGCGCCCCAGACAGTGCCCTCCGGGAGGTCGAAGGCGAAGATGGTCGGGTGCCTCGCGCCCGGCGGCGCCGGTTCCTCACGGACGGCGAGCGGATCGACAAGGACGGAGGCGGGCATTTTCACGATCGCGGCGACCTCCCGGTCGTGCGGGATGAGCGAAATGGGGCTATCGAGCCGGCCGACAAACGGGTGCACCTCAAAGCCGCTGACGCTGACCACCACTGCCGGTAAGCGGCCTAGAACTTCGACCCGCTCCGGTGGCACGCCGATCTCTTCCCAGCTCTCCCGTAGTGCAGTTGCTGCCAGGGACCCGTCGCCCGCCTCAATGACGCCGCCGGGCAGTGCGATCTGCCCGGGATGCCGTCTCTGATTGTCAGGCCGCCTGATCAAGGGGATCATCCAGCCTTCTGTTGAGGGAATGAAGAGAACCAGCACGGCCGCCCGCCGAAGCTGGGCGGCGCCTGGTTGGGGCTCTTCCGCGGGCGGAAGTTGGCCTCGGAGTGAGCCGGGCAGGTCTGACAAGGACGGTGAACCCGGAAGCTTCCCCTGCGCGCTCTCGATTCCGGCCGTTCCTGAGGACTTCACGTCACATTCTCCGACTGGGCCAGCCCGGATACCGGTACCGGCACTTTGGCTCTCTCGTGCCCTTTACGACCGATCTACCAGGCCGACGACCCGCTCTCCCATGAGGAAGTGTTTTATGTTCTCGGCCGCCGAGCGTACGGCGTGGTCAATTATCCCTGGGACGTTGCCCGAGTTGTGCGGGGATCCAATGACGTTGTCCAGCTCCATCAACGGATACTCCGTCCTGAGCCTGCCATCGCGAAACGGCTCGGCCCACCACACGTCGAGGCCGATGAGGAAGCGGGGATGGGCTAGGGCGTGCTCGTAGAGCGCGCGCTGATCGATGAGGGCGCCGCGCGCCACATTGATTAGGATGCCATCGGGCTTCATCCATTTCAGCTCGCGGCCCCCGATGAGTTTCCGCGTCTTGTCCGTGAGTGGTAGCGAAAGCACTGTCACATCGGCTGCTCGTAGCACCTGCTCGAGCTGGCCCAAAGTTCCGACGAACTCCACCGGCTCGAGCGTCCGTCCGCTCGTATTTATGGCCTGGATTCGGATGTCGAAGGCTCTCATCAATTGGGCAGTCGCCCGGCCTATGCCGCCAAAGCCGATGATCCCCGCTGTCAGGCCGCTAAGCGACCGGCTTGTCGTGTCATGGTCGAACTCGCCGCGGCGCAGCTTGCGATCTTGAATCACGATCTGCTTTGACAGAGCCAGAAGCATCGCCATGACGTGCTCGGCCATCGGCGCCGCAAATGCGCCCGCATTCCCAGCTAGCGATACCGCAGGTGGGAGCGCGGCGACCTGTACGTGGTCCGTCCCGGCGGAGACAAGCTGAATGAGCTTTACTCCCGCCAGATGTGGAAAGTCTTCCACTGGAATTTCTCGGCCGAAGTTTTGACCGGCGAGCAGGACGTCGGCCTGCGAGACGAGGCGGAGCACTTCCTCTCGATTTGCTCCTCCGCCCATGAGGATCTCGGCCACGTCGCCCAGAGTCTCGTGAAGGATTTCATGCTGCTTCTCGGTCATTTGGCGCAGCACCAGAACTCTCGAAGCGGCCATTCATCGACCCTCGGAGGGATGCAGAGTCTTCAACCTTTGCGGAAAAAGCAGAAACTCGAGGTCGGGTCCGGACGGCCGCGGGCCATGCCTGGCCCAATCGTGCTATCGAATTGCATTGTCAAGACGCCAGAATGAGGCGGGAGACCCGTCATGACAGCATCAGAAGGCGGACCCACGGGCCCGCTCCAGCACTTGGACGCCGTCCAGCAGGCCGTCGAAGCCCTGCCTCCGTTTCCTGAGTCGGCCTCTGTCGACGCACTGCTCGACGAGACCGATGCCGCGCTCACAGAGTTGAAGGCCGCCTACCATCGACCGACACAGACCGGGGCAGAGGCGCCGCGTCGAGGCGGCATCCTGAGTCGGTTTCGGCGGAAGTCCAAGGCGTGACCATACGAACCTTCGACGTTGCTTGAACGTCGACCTAGGCTCGCACCGGCTGCCCAACGTCTAGCGACTGAAAAAGGTCCTGCTCCCTGCCCTCGATTGGAACCCGCGAGTGAACTCGCTGAAATGTCTCCCGTCCCAGGAATAACTCCTGCAGGTCGCGTGGCAGCGTGAGCATCCACATGTCGGGCTTGATCTGCGTCCGGTGTACGAGGAGGCTCTCGATCTTGCGGTCGAGCTGGTCGCGGACGTCGACGATGGCGCCGATCTCCTCGTCGGGTAGGCCCCAGTCGGGAGGAGTGTCCGCATCACCCTCCTCGCGATGCCAGGGGAACTCGATCCCCAGGGCCCGCATCCTTTCCCAGGTCTCTCGAATTTGGAACCGGGCAAAGGCCGTGTAGTAGAGCTTGTCGACGGTATGGGCGGAGCCGAGGTCGGGCCGGTAGGCGGCGTTCGCGGCATCGTCGAAGGCGCGGACGGTGATTTTGTTGGCCATGATGTGGTCCGGATGACCGTAGGAGCCTTCCTCGTTGTCCGTGATCAAGACCTGCGGGCGGTACCGCCGGACGAGTGAAACCAGGCGAGCGACGGCCTCGTCGAGATCGGCCTTGTTGAACGAGCGCGGGTCCTCATTCTCGGGGGTTCCGGCCATCCCTGAATCGCGATAGCCCAGCAACTCGAGGTGTGAAACCCCTAGGATCTGGGAGGACCGCATCAACTCTTCACGCCTGATCTCGCCCAGGTTCCGGCGGACCTCCTCCGTGTCCAGCTCCGGATCGACGATCTCGCCGTTCTCGCCGCCCGTGCAAGTGATGAGGACCGTGCTGTAGCCGAGGTCGGAGTACCTGCACAAACAGCCGGCGACCGTAAAGCATTCGTCGTCGGGGTGGGCACGGACGGCCATAATGGTCGGTCGATCGATGGGAGAACTACTCATGAGACTCCAATTCTTTGTGGGCTCCCTGAATCTAATACGGAGCGGCAGGCCGAACATGTAGAAAGTGGTAGCCAACGGCGTCGATCGCGGTGGGAAGGATCAGGGTGGCGCTCGGCGCTCCACCTTCCCAGAGAGCAGCCAGACCCGTAACGAATGGTGAACGCCGGCCGCCTTCCCGGCGATCTCCAAACGCAACCGGCAGTTATTCAACTCGGGTCACCCTCAGCCGTCACGAGTCTGGTCGCTTCGGTAACATTTCGATGTGAGTGACCCCGTCGGTGACCAAGCTCGTTCGGTAACATTCCTGTGGGAGTCGACACTGGATCGGTATGACCATCTGGGCCATCGGAGACATCCACGCCTCTCGCGTCGACCCCACCACGGGCCTGCCCGAGAAACCCATGGACGTCTTTGGACCAAAGTGGAGCAATCACGTCAAACGGATCGAGGCGGCGTGGCAGACTTCGGTGGCCGATGGCGACACGGTGATCCTGGCCGGTGACCTAGACTGGGCACTGCACCTGGAAGATGCCCTCCCCACTCTCGACATGATTGACCAGTGGAAGGGCCACAAGCTCCTGATCCGCGGAAACCACGATTACTGGTGGTCAAGCAAGGCGACGGCCAAGGTGCGGTGCGCCCTCCCACGCTCGATGCGGCTGATTCACAACGATGCCGTCGAGGTCGAGGGCTTCAACGTCGTCGGGGCCAAAGGCTCGCCTGTCCCAGGAGGGATGGATTGGACCGACGTCGAGGCGAAGCTCCTCAATCGGGAGTCCGAGCGGCTTAAGCTTTCGCTGGCACAGCGCAATCCCGACCTACCGTCGATCTGCGCGCTGCACTATCCGCCCTTCTATCCGTGCAGCTCGGACACACCCTATACACGTCTGATGGAGGAGGCCAACGTCTATCTCTGCGTCTACGGGCACCTGCATGGGGACGCCTCAGCCGGAGGCCCAGCCGGAGTCCACGAGGGCATCCGTTACCGCCTGGTGGCCGCCGACCACCTCGACTTCCGTCCCGTCCCCGTTGCTCGGCAAGGGCGGATCGTCGAAGCGTAGCTTCTGACCGCTCCCGTGTGAGCGCCCACTCCCGTCTTCCCCCCGCCTGCTCGTGAGAGTGAGAGCCGAACGCTCTCTGCTTGAGAGTCTTACGAGCCTCCCAGGCCTGCTATGCCGTTGGCTCGCTAAGCTCTACTCAGAGAGCTTGCCGCTCGGCCCCCAGCAGCCCTTGCCACTCCACCTCGGTGTTGACGTTTACGAGTGATTCCAGCCTGGGATCGACCGAGCGAAGCTCCGCGCCCGTCACCCAACGGACTCGGATATCGGACAGCGCGGAACGCAGAGACAGCTGCGATCGCTCCGTCGCCTGTAGGCGAGGACGCCACGCGGCGGCTACCGAACTCCGGTAGACGGCGTGCAGAGGATGGGACCGGCCTCCGGCGAGAGGGACTATGGCATCGGCATCTGCCTGCGCGGCGAGCGCCAGCAGGAAGCGGACGGTTTGGGGGCGGAGGAGCGGCATGTCGCAGGCGGCGATGAAGACCCACTGGCCGCGAGTCTGCTCGAGTCCTGTCAGGATGCCTCCCAGTGGGCCGGAGCCGGGGAAGCCGTCGGGTATGAATCGAACTCCCTCACGTCTTACCGGCACTTGCGAGCCAACTACCACGACCTCCTGTACCTCCGTGCGCACAACCCTGACGGTTCGCGACAGCAGAGTCTCGCCGTCAACCTCGAGGTATCGCTTGTCGCGACCGAAGCGTGAGCTGGCGCCCCCGGCGAGGACGATGGCTGAGGTGCACACCGGCATTAGCTCCCGGCCAGGATCTCTCGGTACATTGAGGGATCGACGTTGCCGCCGCTGATCAGCACCACCACCTTGGCGCCACCAACCTGGATCCGGCCCGTCAAGAGAGCCGCCACGGCAACGGCGCCGGAGGGTTCGACCGTCAGCTTTGATTTGAAGGCGAGGTCGCGCATGGCCTCCCGGATCTCGTCGTCGGATACCGTCACGATGCCGTCGAGGAGACGGGACATGATGCCGAAGTTCAGGTTGCCCACCCTGCTGGTTCTCAATCCGTCGGCGATGGTGTCGATGGTGCCGAGAGTGACGATCTTACCCGTTCGCAGACTCTCGGCGGCGTCGGCGGCACCGGACGGCTCCACGCCGAAAACACACGCCGTCGGCCGCTTGGCCTTAATCGCGAGGGCGACTCCAGAGATCAGCCCCCCGCCGCCCACAGGGCTGAGAACGATGTCGGCGTCCGGAAGGTCCTCGGCGATCTCTAGCCCCGCCGTGCCCTGGCCGGCAATGATTCGGGCATCGTCGAATGAGCCGATCACCACGGCGCCTTCCCGCCGGCCTATCTCTTGCGCGGTCGCTTCGCGTTCCGGTGAGGTTGTCCCCGCGAACACTACCCTGGCGCCATAGGACCGCACGGCGTCGACCTTGACCTGCACGGCGTGCTCGGGCATGACGACGCAGGCCTTCATGTCGAGGATCTGGGCAGCCGCGGCGACGGCTTGCCCGTGATTCCCCGAGGAGGACGTGACGACGCCTCGCCGGCGTTCTGATGGCGTGAAGGAGGCGAGCGTGTTATACGCGCCTCGAAACTTAAACGAGCCCGTCCGCTGGAGGTTCTCGGGCTTCAGGAAGACGCCCTCGGCAAGTCCGGACCCCAACAGATCCTGACGGAGAAGCGGAGTTCTCGTCGCGTGCCCGCGAAGCCTCTCCGCGGCCCGCTCCACGTCCTTCACAGTCACGTCGGCGGCAAGGCTGACGGGCACCATGAGATCCTCCACCTCCACCGTCATGATATGCGGGGCAGGTCGCCGAGACTATTGGATCGCGTCCGTGTTGCCTCTTGATCCGGCGTACGTCTCCTTAAGATGAAATTGTATGGAAAGAGAGGAGAGCGCCGTGACGCATGAGAACACGCCGACCGCTACCTTTTATCTGGACCCCATCTGCCCCTGGGCCTACCGGACCTCCCTCTGGATCCGAGAGGCACGAAAGGTGAGGCCAATCGAGATAGAGTGGAAGTTCTTGAGTCTCCGTGCCGTGAATGAGGGGACGGAGAATCTGAAAGACGCGCACTCCATGAGTCAGAATGCCTTTCGACTGATGGCCCTGGCCAGACGCGAGCATGGCGAGGAGGCCGTCGATCGGCTCTACGAAACTATAGGGCGCGCGCGCCACGAGGAGCGCCAAGACATCGGGGACGTCGACGTCCTGAAGCGTGCGACTCAGGAGGCCGGATTCGATCCGGAGCTGGTCGACCGCGCTCTGGCGGACGAGAGCACGCTGGACGAGGTTCAGACCGACCATCAGTCCGGCGTAGAGTGCGGCGCCTTTGGAGTGCCGACGATTCAGCTCAACGGCGAGTGCGGAGGTTTCTTCGGGCCGGTCATCAGCGAGGTACCCGAAGGCGAAGCGGCAGGGCGCCTCTGGGACCACTTCGCTTGGTTCGCCAACGAACCGAGCTTTTACGAGATCAAGCGGGTCCGCACATGACCGTCGTCTCGGCGACTCGTCACCAACGGGTTGACCTGGAGTTCCTCGGCTACCCCGGCGTAATCGCGTCATTCATCTTTGACTCGGACGACGAGATCGGACTGGTGGAAACGGGCCCAAGCACTACCCTTCCGGTCTTACTTCGTGCCCTCGACAATCGAAAGGACGGACTGGAGCGACTGACCTCGGTGATCGTCACCCACATCCACCTGGATCATGCGGGCGCCGTCGGAACACTCCTGCGAAGAGCTCCCAACGCCCGGGTGTACGTCCACCCTGCCGGTGCTCGACATCTGGTCGACCCTTCCCGCCTGCTCCGCAGCGCCCGGAGGATCTACGGGAACCAGATGGATCAGCTGTGGGGCGATGTGGTCCCGGTGCCCGAGGATAGGGTGGTTGCCGTCGAAGATGGTCAAGAGCTGAAGGTGGGAGACACGTTGCTGCGGGCGATGTACACGCCCGGACATGCGTCGCATCACATCGCCCTGCACGAGCCCTCCAGTCGAGCTGTGTATATGGGTGACCTGGTTGGCGTCCGCCTGGAGGGGTCGGCGTACGTTCGGCCTGCCACACCGCCGCCGGACGTCGACCTCGACGCCTGGGAGCAGAGCCTCCGCTCCGTCGAGGCTCTCCAGCCTGAAACACTCGAGCTCACTCACTTTGGTTCCGTAACGTCAGACATCGGCGGTCTGATAACTGAGTTCCGCCGCCGACTCGGAGCCTGGATGGAGCTGGTGCGTCTGGCGGTTGAGGAGGGCCAGGAGCCGGCAACCATCGTCGACAGCCTTCGCCGCGAAGGCGATCCCGAGCTGCTGTCACAGGGCGCTACTGCCGGATTGATGCAAGCCTACGAGCTTGCAACGCCATACGGGATGACCGTGGCCGGGCTGCTCCGCTATCTGGAAAAGAACCCGTCCGGACACGTGTAGGCGCAGCTCTCATACCCACGTGTCAGGTCCGGCGCAAGGCGGCCGGAAGCCAGGGACCGCGGGACGCGGCGCCTCATTCCGCACCAAGCCGCCGCCGGCGATGGGCAGAGAGCTTCGCCCGCCGGTATGCTCGGTAGCCCATCCGGATGCATCGGTCCTCGATCGCCTCGATAGGTTCCTTCGGTCCGAAGACAGCGGACCAGCTCCCCTCCGGCAGAGTTGTGACGAACTGATGCAGGCTTGCCCGTCGAATCCGGTGTGCACCGCCGAACAAAGCATCCGGCCGCACCTCGGCCACGACGACTTCATCCGACAGCGCGTCGCGGCAGGCACTCGCGATGATCTCGAGGTGAAAGTGGAGGACCTCAGCCGCCGCTACCGTCCGCCGGGCACGATCAATGTTTGGTGACATTCTCAGGGATGGGAGAGAGCATTCCGGCAACGGCGAGGCGTCTATCCGATCTCGCCGCTACACTTTGATGGTAGACGGTGGGCCGTCGGCTTTCCGTTACCATGGCTTCAGATAGCCGGGCTGAGGAGCCACGATGACCGCCGTTTCCGACGAGCCGCGCCTTGAGCAGTACGCCGAGCTGGTCCGGCGAGCGCTAGGTAATTCGATGGCGGAGAGCACCAAACCGGTCGTCGGTAACCTCACTGCCTCGGACCTCCTGACCGCCTACGCTCTGGCCCGCGTCAGTCGCACCATGGATGTTCGAGAGCGAACTCTGCAGGCGCAGGGCCGCGCCTGGTTCTCGATCGCCGGCGCCGGCCGTGAGGTGTTGGGTTGGGCCTTTGCCCGTCATCTCCGGACCGATGACGCCAAGTGTCCGTACTACCGGGATCGGACCCTCGTGCTGGCGTGCGGCCTCTCACCCGAAGAGATGTTCAGAGAGACGGCGGGTGCCGCGAGCGATCCGGCATCCGGCGGCCGCCAGATGCCGAGTCACTGGGGAGCCCGGCAGTTAGGGGTCGTTACGCAGTCGAGCCCGACGGGGTCGCAGTGTCTGCCGGCCGTCGGTTTGGCGGAAGGGGTCGACCGGGCGACGAAGCTCGGGCTCTCGCTCAACGAGCCGTGGAAACCCGACTCGGTCGTCTACGTCTCGCTGGGTGAGGGAACCACAGCGCAGGGCGAGGTCGAAGAGGCAATCCGGCACTCGGTGAGAACGAAGGCGCCGGTGATCTTTGTCGTCGAGGACGACAAGTACGCGATTTCGATTCCACGGGAGTGGTCGGTTCCCGGTGCCGACGTCTTCGCCCTTTACCGACACTACGCCGACCTCGGGATGCTGGTGCTCCGTTGTGACGGTACGGACATCGTGGAGGCGGATCAGTGTGCGGCCAAGGCAGTCGACTACGCCCGAACGCGGCAAGGCCCGGTGCTGATGCATGCCCTGGTGACAAGACCGATGTCGCACTCCTCGACAGACACGCAGGAACAGTACCGGACGGCTGAGGACCTACGAGACGAGGAGGCACGGGACCCCATCCGCCGGCTGTCGTCGCTCATCCTGGAGCACCGGGTGACGGATGAGGCAGGTCTGGAGAAGATTGACGACGCCGCCAAGCAGGTGGTGGCGGCCGCCAGTGACGCGGCGGTTGCCGCGCCCCAGCTCGATCCAGCCACTGTGCTGGAGGGAGTCTGCGCCTGGGGTTCATCGAATCGCACAGCTCCCGCCGAACCGGGAGAGGGTGAGGCGACAGAGATGCGCTACGCCATCAACATGATGCTCAAGGCGGTGATGGCAGACGACCCACGCGTCGTGATCTTTGGTGAGGATGTCGCCGATGCGCCCTCGCGGGATCTGCCGGGGAAGGGTGGCGTCTTCCACGTGACCCGAGGCCTCGAGTTCGCCTATCCGGGAAGGGTCTGGAACAGTCCTCTGGCCGAAGCGACGATCGTGGGCACGGCGACCGGAATGAGCATGGCCGGCTTGCTTCCCGTCGTCGAAGTGCAGTTTCGTGACTACCTCAATCCCGCCATGCAGCAGCTGGTGGACGAGGCGGCGACCATCCGCTGGCGGTCAGACGCGGCATTTACCGCCCCCATGGTGATTCGCATGGCCTACGGAGGGTATCTCGGCGGGGCAGGCGCACTGTGGCACAGCGAGGCCGGGGTGGGGATGCTGGCAGGTATTCCCGGCATCCGAGTCGTGGTACCCAGCAACGGAGCGGATGCCGCGGGACTGCTGCGGTCCGCCGTCGAGAGCGACGATGTCGTGCTCTTCCTAGAGCCGAAGGCGCTCTACAGTCGTAAGAGCCCCTACCCGGGCGACGAGTATCGCGTTCCCTTCGGCCTGGCAAGAGTCGCACGTGCCGGCTCCGACGCTACCGTCATTTGCTGGGGAAATCTGGTGCCACGGTCTCTCGAAGCCGCCGAATCCCTGTCGGGCGAGGGACTCAACGTTGAGGTCATCGACCTGCGAACGGTCGACTCGGGCTGGGACCGGGAGACGGTGCTGCAATCCGCGGACCGAACCGGTGGGGTGGTGATCGCCGAGGAGGACCGGTATACGGCTGGCTTCGGCGCCTCCATTGGATCGCGGATAGCGGAAGAGCTACCGGGAGTGGTCATCGCCAGAGTAGCCGCCAAGGATTGCCGTGTGGCGTATGGGCCGGGTGGGGAGCGAGCGGTGTTGCCGCAATCGGGAGATGTGGCCGCGGCGATCCGCCGGATCGTCGAGGACTAACCAGGCGCCGACTCGGACGCCTCTCGCTGCCCTCGACCGGCGGGAATGCAAAGTGGCGACATGGTGAGGCGGGTGTCAGAGCCGAAACCGGGAGGCCGGATGTCCGACCTCAACCTGCAGTCGGTTCTGCGAAGGACGGCTGAGGGAACGAAGGTTCTGCCACCGGAGGGACCGTTGGTGGTCGCCGTATCCGGTGGCGCCGACTCACTGTGTCTGCTTCATCTGCTGAAGTTTCAAACGCCGGGAATGGATGGCAGGTTGATGGTTGCAACAGTCGATCATGGCCTGATGCCCACGTCGAGGGAAGCAGCAGAACGTGTGATGTCGCTAGCCGACGAGTGGGGGATGCCGTGCATGGTACGCAGAGTCGACGTGCGTGCCCAGATGCGGAACGAGGGGCAGTCGATGGAATCGACGGCCCGTCGGCTTCGATATGAGGCCCTGGGAGAGTTGGCGGTCGAAGTCGGAGCCGTCGCCATCCTCCTGGGTCATTCGGCCGATGATCAGGCGGAAACAATCCTGATGCACCTATTCCGCGGCTCGGGGCTCAAGGGTCTGACGGGGATGAGAGCGGTGGAGCCAGTCCCGGTGGGCGCGTTTTCGATGCCTATTTGTCGTCCACTTCTCAAGCTGTGGCGCGAGGAGACCAGGTTGTACTGCCGGGATGCCGGGGTGGAGTTTGTCGACGACCCTTCGAATGAGGATCGCGTGCACTTGAGAAACCGTATTCGGCTCGATCTGCTCCCCATGATTGAGGCGATGTTTGCGGGTGCCAAGGAATCGCTTCTTCGTATGGGTGAGATCGCCGGGCGCGACGACGAATATCTCAGTGCCCTTACCGCCGGCGCCGAAAAGGTTGTGCGAGCCGAAGATGGGCTGGAGCCTCGCTTGTGGGCAGCCTTGCCCGGCTCCCTTCGCTATCGCACCGCACGGAACCTCCTGTTGGAACAGGAGAACGACGTCACCGAGGCACGCGTCGAGCAGATGGTGGCGACACTGGTGCGAGACCTCGAGCTCAGGAGGGAGAAGTCTCTTCCGTCCGTCGAAGCGTGGACCTCGCCTGACGGTGTCATACTCGACGTGCCCGGTCGAGCCTATCTGGGCCAGTACGATCTTGGCGCCGTCCTCGTTTCCGGCCCGGACCTTCTTCAAAGAGCAACCGTGGCGAATTCCTGGGAGGCCTACCTCGACGCAAACGTCGTTCGCGCACCCCTTCAGGTTCGCGGCTGGCGTTCCGGGGATCGGATGCAACCGCTGGGCGCACCGGGATCGAGGAAGCTTCAGGACATCTTCGTCGATCGAAAGGTAGGGCCCGAGTTGAAGGCGCGATTGATCGTCGTCGAGTGCAATGGTTTGATTCTCTGGGTCCCGGGGATTACCCTGGCCGAACAGGCACGCGTGACACTCGAGACCATGCGTGCGATCCATCTGAAGATCACCCCAGGTCTACATAACCTGATAGAATAGCCTGCCGTCTTGACGGCGTGGAATCGGCTCATCCAGCCGTCGTAGAGGTCGTTAAAGAGGAGTTTTGGATTGCACCCTGATTGCATGCGCCGGCTTTCTCAGGTCGCCCGGGTGAAGGCCTCGAAGTCGACACGTCTCGGCCGGCTCTTGGACGCGGACTAGGAGTATGTTCCGCATGGACACCAAGTGGTTTCGGCATAGCGTTGTCTGGCTGATCGTCATCGTCCTGATGCTGGCGGTGGCGATCAATGTCTTTAGAAATCAGAGCGGCGGCCCTAAGCACATCCCTTACACCACGATGCTGGCGATGGTGCGTTCCGACATCCGAGCGATGGACTCGGGATCGTGCGTGAGCGGTCTGCGCTGCAAGGATGTCATGACTCAGACGGGCAACGACAGCATCAGCCTGAGCCGGTACAACACGAAGACGACCTACACGACCAGCGCGCCGGCCTCTACTGAGGCCAGCCAGGACTTTCCGCAGGCCCACATCCCCCTGACGGATCCGCATTTCGTCTTTACATATGCTCAGCCGAGCGCCTGGGGCGGATACCTGCAGGCCATCCTCTCGTTCCTGCCGCTGATCATCTTCGGCGCGCTGCTGATCTTCATGATGCGACAGGCGCAGGGCAGCAATAACCAGGCGCTGTCGTTCGGGAAGAGCCGCGCCCGGATGTTCGCCGGCAACCGGCCGACGGTCACCTTCGCGGACGTCGCCGGAGTGGAGGAGGCGAAGCAGGAGCTGGCCGAGGTGGTCGAATTCCTCAAGTACCCGGACAAGTTCGCGCAGCTTGGCGCCCGCATACCACGAGGCGTGCTGCTGGTCGGATCACCCGGCACCGGCAAGACCCTGCTTTCGCGTGCCGTCGCGGGGGAGGCGGGAGTGCCATTCTTCAGCATCTCGGGCTCTGAATTCGTGGAGATGTTCGTCGGGGTCGGCGCCAGCCGGGTGCGAGACCTGTTCGATCAGGCCAAGCGCAACTCTCCCTGCATCGTTTTCGTAGATGAAATCGACGCCGTCGGCCGCCAGCGTGGCGCGGGTCTCGGCGGCAGCCATGACGAGCGGGAGCAAACCCTGAATCAGATCCTGGTCGAGATGGACGGCTTTGACACCAACACCAATGTCATCGTCATCGCCGCCACCAACCGGCCAGACGTTCTCGATCCGGCCCTGCTGCGTCCGGGGCGCTTCGACCGCCAGGTGGTGCTGGACAATCCTGATATTCGGGGCCGGCTGGCTATCCTCGAGGTCCATGCGCGAGGTAAGCCGTTCGAGAAGAACGTCAACATGCAGGTCCTCGCCAAGCAGACTCCCGGGTTCTCGGGTGCCGACATTCAGAACCTGCTCAACGAGGGCGCCATCCTGGCCGCACGCCGGAACAAGAAGGCCATCGGTATGAAGGAGCTGGAGGAGGCCATCGACCGCGTCATCGCCGGTCCGGAGCGAAAGAGCCGGATTATCAGCGAGAAGGAGAAGGCGATTACGTCCTACCACGAGGTCGGGCATGCGCTGGTGGCGAGGATGCTGCCGAACCTTGATCCCGTTCACAAGCTGACGATCGTGGCTCGCGGTCTCATGGGAGGCTACACCCGCCTCCTTCCGAGCGAGGACCGGTACCTGTACTCCAAATCGCAGTTCGAGGAAACCCTCGCCTTCAGCCTCGGTGGCCACGCCGCCGAGCAGCTGATCTTCGGTGAGGTGACGACCGGCGCCTCCAACGACATCGAGCGTGCCACGGAGCTGGCCCGCAAGATGGTCACCGTGTACGGCATGAGCGACCGGCTCGGCCCCCTAGCCTTTGGAAAGAAGGAGGAGCTGGTGTTCCTGGGCCGTGAGATTGGGGAGCAGCGCAACTATAGCGAGGCTGTGGCCGAAGAGATCGACAGCGAGGTGCGGCACCTCATCAACCACGCCTACGGCATCGCTCGCGAGATCTTGATCCAGCACAAGGACAAGCTGATCACCGTCTCCGAGCGTTTGATTCACGAGGAGACGATCGAGGGCCCGGCGTTCGACGAGATTATGGGCATCGCTCCGACACCCAGCCCGCTGGCCGCCAGCATGGCCGGCTGAGCGGGGCCGAGGACCACTCGGAGCCGGCTCCGCCGAATCTCAACAGGGTGGGGCCACCGAAGCGGCCGCCGTTCCCCTTCCTCCCGGGCGTGGTTGAGGGCACTACTGCCGACGTGTACTTCCCGCGCACGCGAGACGTGCTGGAGACCATGGGGCTGGACCCGGTGGTCTCGATGCTCTTCTTCCCCTCACGAGCCGGGAGGCTGTGGGGCCTGGATCAGGTAATGCAGCTTCTTGGAGAGGCGGGCTTCGTGGGGGAGCTTTTGAGCGTGCCAGACGGCGCGCACTTCGAGCCGGGTGAGTCGGTCCTGGTCCTTCGCGGTGCCTACTCGACCTTTGGAATTTATGAGACGGCGCTGCTCGGGATGCTCAGCTCGGGTAGTGGGTGGGCAACAGCGGCGGAGCAGTGCGTGACCGCGGCCCGGGGAGTCGCCGTGATCTCGTTCGGCGCCCGCCACATTCACCCCAACGTCGCTCCCATCATGGACGCCGCCGCCGTGGCCGCGGGCTGCGCATCCTGCTCCAGCACGCTTGGCGCGATGCTGGCAGGCGTGGAGCCCTCGGGCACGATGCCCCATGCGCTGATGTTGATTGCCGGAGACACCGTCCGGGCGGCAGAGGGCTTTGACGCCTCGATGCCGCCGGATGTGCCCCGGATCGTCCTCGTCGACACCTTCACTGATGAGGCGGTGGAGTCGGTGCGAGTGGCCACGGCACTCGGGGACCGCCTGCAGGGAGTACGCCTGGACACACCTCGCGAACGCGGAGGGGTGACGGTCGAGCTGGTGAGAGAAGTCCGCGCACGGCTTGATGCAGCCGGTTTCGAGACAGTGACCATCTTCGTCAGCGGCGGTATGACGCCTGAGCGAATCGGTGCCTTTCGTGAAGCCGGCGCCCCTGTCGACGGCTTCGGCGTCGGCAGCTACATCGCTCGAGCGACGCCTATCGAGTTCACTGCCGATATTCGGGAGATTGATGGAGTGCCGGTTTCAAAGCGCGGGCGCCTTCCCGGTCTCGGCGACATCACCCGTCTGGAGCCAATCTCCCTCTCTGTCTGACCGGCATCCGCCGACCCTGGGCACGGGCAGAGCGCCGCAGTCTCGATCTTCATTCGCCGGCCATCACGACCCTCCAGGGCGAGTCCGCTTGCAACCCCATCAGGAGCCAAACTGCATATCTCGGCCTGTCACCGTCATGCCGTGACGGACGGCCGATGACGAGGCGGTTACGCCGGGAGTTGAAGATGCTCGAGGATCGCCTGGACGCCCGACAGAGTCCTGCAATCGACCTGTATGCCCATCTGCTCGTAGATGCTGGCGCGCGCCGGATCCTTGATCCTCGCGATGACCTTGGGCACGCCGAAGATCTCTTTTGCCACCTGAGTGGTCATGATGTTGCGGTTGTCGCCACTGGTGGCGGCGACAAAGACATCAGCTTGCTCGACCCCCGCTGCAAGCAGCGTGGCCTGCTCAATGCCGTTGCCGTGAACCGTAGACCCGGCGTAGTCGTCGTCGAGCCTCTCGAACGCTTTGGCATTGGAGTCGATGACGGACACTGAATGGCCCGCCCTGCTGAGCATCGACGCCGTGAGTGCTCCCGTGCGCCCACAGCCGACGATGATCACCTTCACGGAGTGAAGACGCTCAACTCGCCTTCTGTTGGTTTCGGAGGTTGAACAGCATCATCTCGACTTCCTGCTGCTGCCGCTTGGCATCGAGGTAGGCCTGATAGTACCGGTCATAGTTGAGGTCGTTACTCTCCCCCTGCTGCTCCATCTCACGCAGCAAAGACAGCCACTGCTCCGTGGCCTTCTGCAGCTTTACCCGTTTGTCTTCCAGCCGGCGAATGTCGTCGTCAACCGTTTCGGGCTCTTTACCGCCGATACGGGAGAAGAGAGATTTCAGAAGGGAGGGCCGCCGCCCGCTCCCGTCGCGAGGTTGCAGGGCTGTTCTCCAAACCTAAGAGTGCGGGGTGATCGTGCCTTGAACCGCCCTAACACGGCTCGTTGCTGGGCATGAGCTTGTCGCTCCGCTTTGGTAGCGGGCTGGGCGAGAGTGTGCGCGCGGCCGTGCTAGACGACTCGGTAGGCGGCTGTGCCTCCGGATCATCCGGACGTTGCGTCATGTACTCCGCCACGTTTTCAACATCTCCGCGTGCCAGAGCGAGCGTGAACTCGAGCAGGCAGTCGTTACAGAGGTCGTAGGCGCCGTACTGCGTCGCACCCAGGGGTGACTTCTCCATGTCACAGCTGCTGCACCGCATGGGTCGGTTGAGATCGACGCCACGGTCCACTCGGTCCTCGGCCAGGCTGCGAATGACCGAGGTAATCCGCTCTTCTGCCTCCGACGTCAGCTCAGTTCGCTCGCTAAGCGCCAACCAGGCCTCCTTGACGTTGGACAATTATACCGCTCGGGGCCCAAAATCAAAGATCGCTCTTGGTACTCTGGCATGCGCGGCTCATGTGGGTCTGCGGCCAGGACGGAGCAGTGTCGACGTGACCATCCAAACATGTTCCATCGTTGGGTCGGGTATTGCCGCCCGAGCCATCGGCGAAGCGCTGGTACATGGCGGCATCGAAGTGACCTCCGTCTCCGGTCGCAACGGGGTAGCGGTAGCAAGGCTGGCGAGCCAGTTGGGCTCGGGCGTTGCCGCGCCCGAAGACATCCCGGCAACGGATCTGATCCTGATCTGCGTGTCCGATACCGGTATCGGGCCGGTTTGTGAGGTGATCAGCGACGGGCGCAATCTCGCCGGGGTTGCGGTGGCTCATGTAGCCGGAGGAATCGGCCTGGAGGTGCTGGACCCGGCGGTGAGAGCCGGCGCTCGCGCTGGAAAACTCCATCCCCTCGCCTCGCTATCGGGTGGAGCGGCCCGGCTCAGGGGGGCCGTCTGGGGGCTCGACGGCCCCGAAGCACTGGTCGAAGACCTCAGTCGACTCGTCGAACGGCTGGATGGAATCCCCATGTCGCTGAGGCAGGTTGACCTCGCCCTGTATCACCTCTCGGCGGTGTTTGCATCAAATTACCTGCTCGGGCTCCTCTATCTGGCGGTGCAGCTGTGGGAGCGGTCCGGGGCGCCGATTGCGGCTGCCCAAGCCTTGCTGCCGTTGGTCCGCGGTACCCTGAGCAATCTCGACGAGCTGGGCTTTACCGGCGCAATTACAGGTCCCATCGCCCGGGGAGATGGCGATGCTCTGGTCACGCAGCTGCGAACGGTGATGGACGAGGCGCCTGACGTCGAAGGCGCATTCCGTGTACTTGGCCTGGCGACCGTCGCCATAGCCTCCAATCGACCCGACGCCGATCGGCCCCTTTTGTCCCAGATAGGGCGGCTTCTGAGGGGGGACGCGATGGTAGACTAGAGCGCTGTTTGCCCCCATTCGTATGAGAGTTTGATTCAATGACGCGCCCCATTGCCGCCGCCTTTGCCGTTATCGGTTTCATTGCCCTCTCTGGATGTAGCGTCTTTGGATCGGCGGCACCGCGCACGCCCAAGCCAACCCCGCCGCCTCCACCCGCCGTGACGCCTGCTCCAGTGGCCTCGGCTCCCGCTCCGAAGCAATCGGCTTCACCACTGCAGCCTCGGCATTATCGTATTCCCCTCACAGCCGACTACCGCTCTTTTCTGGCCGGCATATGCAATGCCCTGACCAGTCGCAACGCCCAACCCATCATCAACGACCTGCCGTACTACCAGTACGACTCGGGTGTGTACTATGGCCCCTTCAATCGTGGCGAGGGTCAGACGGGCCAGCCCAGCCTGATCAACCAGTGGCTGCAGTCCGGCAGCGAAAGCTGCGTTCGCTTCGCGCCGTCGCAGATGGGGCACGGTGCGGTGGTGACAAAGGGCTGGCCGGTTACGGGTGGCTGGGCGATCCTCGATCTCGACCGCTTCAATGGAGCATGGAAGATCGACGACTTCACCTTCGGCACTCGGTGGCAGGCGATGTACGCTCTGACCAGCACTGAGCCTGAGACCGTCTGGTACAGCCACGCCGCTGTAGGTTGAGATAGGCCGAAAGCCGCTAAGCCTCCATCGAGTTCGACTCGTGGCCGGGCGTGAGGTTGACTGAAGAGGAGGACGATGCGGGTCGCGCTCATTTCGTATCACACCTCCCCGCTGGCCAATCTGGGTTCGAGCGCCGCCGGCGGCATGAACCTCTACATCAGAAGGCTGGCGGAGGGGCTGGCCGCCGCCGGATGCCGCGTCGACGTCTTCACCAGACGGGATTCACGCCGTTTTCCGGATATGCTGGAGTTCACTCCCGGAGCCCGTCTGCTCACTGTCCGAGCCGGCCCGGAGCGCGTGGTTCCCAAAGAGGAGCTGGCAGGTCACACCATGGCCTTTGCCCGCAACATCGCCGCATTCGCCTCGGACAACAAGCTCCGATATGACGTCATACACAGTCACTACTGGCTCTCGGGCATCGCCGCGTCAGCTCTCCGCTTTCGTGACGAGCCCCTGATTCACATGTTCCACACCCTCCAACGGGTGAAGCAGCTCTACCAGCCGTCGGCCACCGGAGCCGATCCCGCCTCCCGCGACCTGGCCGAGATGCGCCTGCTGCGATCGAAGCTCTCCCTCGTCTTCTCGACCGAGGCCGAGGTTGACGACGTCGAGCGCGTATACGGCTTCCGACCGGACTCTTTTAGCATCATCCCCCCCGGCGTCGATCACGATCGGTTCCAGCCGCAAGACGGACCGACTGCCAAGGCCAGGCTGGGTCTAGCAGGACGGAAGGTTGTGCTGTGCGTGGGGCGAATGGATCGGGCGAAGGGCGTCGATGCGCTGCTGGACGCCATCACGGGGCTGCGGGAACGCGGCGAGCTCTCGCCGGCCATGCGCCTCGTCATCGTCGGAGGCAGCGACCATCGACGTGATGGCGTTGCGGCAGACGAGGTGGCGCGGCTGCGAGGAATCGTCAGGAGCCGCGATCTCGGGCGCTTTGCCGACTTCCGTGGCGTGGTGCCACAGGAGGAGTTGCCTCTCTACTACGCCGCCGCCGACGTGTGCGCGGTCCCGTCGAGCTACGAGTCCTTTGGCATGGTGGCACTCGAAGCGCTGAGCTGCGGCCGACCCGTGGTCGGCTTTCGGTCGAGAGGTCTGGAACAGACGGTTCGAGATGGGCGCAGCGGCCTGCTGGTCCCGGTTGGAGAGGCGCTTGCGTTCGGCAGGGCCCTCAATCAGGTGCTCGATGACCCCGCGCTTGCCAAGCGCATGGGTATCGCCGCCCGCGAATCGGTTCGCGGGTTCAGCTGGGATCTGGTGGTGAAACGCAGCATGACCCTCTACGAGGACCTCGTCGCCGGTGTCTCACCGCCCTTGGCGGTGCGCTCCTCCTAAGGTCCATCACTGTACGGAGATTCCCTGAGGGGTCAGCGCAACTCCGAGCAGTCCAGGCCGGATGAGGGCAGCCTGGAGCGGTGTGTCAAGCGGAATCCACGGTGCTTCTCGGGCTGCAATCGCCTCGGCCGCCAGAAGCTCTCGACGTCGTGCCCAAGAGTCGATGGACTGGAGGAGAGATGCTCGCATCAGCCGGTCGAAGCTGCCGTTCGCCCATCCACTGAAATTCTGTGGCGCCCCACCGACAAGCTGATCGCCGAGAAAATCTTGGGCATCCGCAGTCTCGGCTTTCCAACGAACGAGGGCCAGGTCGAAATGGTGGGTCCTGACAGCAAACTGATACAGCCCCGGCGAGAGGGGAACCGGCGTCACGTGAAGTCCGATGGACGTACGCCAGCGCCGGGTGATGGCTGCTGCCAGTATCCGATCCGGCTCGGACGACGGATACACGAGACGCAGGGGCCTGAGGCCGGAGCCGAACGGGTGGCCAGAACCGCCCATCGCGAACAAGGCCATGGCGGTATCCAGCCTTTGACGGCTCTCGCGAGGCAGCAGTGGACTTGGAACCATACCGGATTCAGGAGCGGCGTCGCCATGAAATGCGTACTTCACAAGGCGAGGTCGATCTACCACCAACGAGAGTGCCCGTCGGATACCGCGGTCGTTCAGCGGCCAGCGCCGGACGTTGAGGAGGACGTAGTCCAGGCTCAGCTCCGGCACGATCTCCAAGCCGGCGAGCTGCTGCGACCGCAATGACGCGACCTGGGCGAGATTCGAGACTACCGCCGCCTGGCCCCGCGTGAAGGCGCGGATTCCCTGCTGTTGCGATGCAAGCCGGATGTTCACGGACGTGAAGGGCGGTGTGGGACGGAAGTACGGGTTCCGTTGAAGGCGAATCTCGTTGGCGTCGGACGAGGCCAGCAGTCGGTAGGGACCCGAGCTGACCGGATGTGATGTCCAGACTGGGCCGAAGCGCCGAACCCGTGCCATGTCGACGACAGCGGCGCCGACGAAGGCCAGCTTGGAGAGAAAGGCCGGAGATGGTTGATTGAGCTGAAAGGTCACCCGCGCCGGCCCCGCCGCAAAGATTGCCGGGCGTCCCCCGACGGTAGCCACCTCGGACAGATACCCCGCCATAATTCCGTTCGATCCGATTGAGGTCAATGCCCGGTCAAAAGAGCTGACCACATCCTGGGCGGTTATGCGCGAGCCATCGGAAAAGCGAAGGCCCTTACGAAGGTGGAAGGTGTACCTGAGGCCGTCGGGCGATCGCCACCACCATGCTGCGGCCGCCGGGATGACCCGAAGGCGCCGATCCAGTGCCACCAGCCCCTCATAGAGTAGCGAGCAGACTGCGATCGAAGCAGAGTCCGTGGCCTCGGCCGGGTCTAGCGTGGTCGGCGCCGCCGCGCCGGCCATTATCCAGGAGAGCGATCGATCCGGTGGCCCCGATGGTGAAGGTGCGCGAGTCGTCACCTGAACGCAGGAGCTCAGGCAGAGCAAGAGGCAGAGGAGGAATGCCCAGCGGCGGCGCACGTCCGAATTATAGGGAGTCGGAGACTCCCGTGCAGAGCCAGCGGTTCCCGTAGTCCCGAAGGGCCTCAACCACGGGGAGTGCGTCGCGGCCCTTGTCAGTAAGGCTGTAGAGCACTCGTGGCGGCAGACCCTTGAATCTGACGCGCGTGACGAGCCCCTGCTGCTCCAAGCCGCGCAGCCTCGACACCAGAGTACGCGGACTTATTCCTGCCGCTGAGATCTGGAGGTCGGAGAAATGTCTTGGTCCGCGGCCGAGATCACGGAGCACCACCAGAGTCCACTTGTCTCCGAGGATGCGGGCCGCCTCCTCAACTCCACAGAACGAGGCGGAAGGCGATCGGTGTCTCTCCGGTTTCGGTGACGCTGTTGAGAGGGGGGCGGTCTCGAGTTCAGGCCGTCTCATACAAGTTAGTATACATATGATAGCTGCGTAACTTCCAATGGGTTATCCACGTGCTATATTGTGTCGAAGGATAACGAAGCCGGCCCAACCGGCCGGCATAGGAAAGGCATAACAAGTGGCTCATCCAGCAACCGTAACCGATGCAGACTTCGAAGAGAAGGTATTGAAATCGTCGAAACCCGTGCTGGTGGATTTCTGGGCGTCGTGGTGTCAGCCGTGTCTGATGATGGCGCCGGTCGTCGATCAGGTCGCTACCGACTACGCGGACAGCCTAGAGGTCGCCAAGCTCGACGTCGACTCCAATCAGCGAACGGCGATGCACTATCAGGTTCAGAGCATTCCAACGCTGGTCCTCTTCAGAGAGGGGAAGGAAGTCAAGCGACTCGTCGGCTACATGCCCAAGCAGAAGCTGACGGACGAGATTCAGCGGGCCGTCGGCCAGACCGCGACGGCGTGAGTCCGGGCCGGCCTACGTCCTTGCGTATCGGTCCCGAAG
>DASRCF010000234.1:0-6429 GCA_035653255.1 Chloroflexota bacterium | reverse complement strand
TCGTCAGCGGTGAAGCTATCAAGAAGATGTATGGCGTCTTCTTGATAGCGATCGCCGTCCGGTACCTGGCCTTCACGTAGTGTGAACGTGCGCCGTCGAATGTCTCACATACAGTAGCCGTATGTATATCGCTTTACGATCGTTTTGACCCTTGAGCGTGATACTCTGAGTCGTGGAGTAACGCATGCCATTTGAGCCTGCTCTGCTAGCCGCCGCGGGCGCCGTCGCCGTCCTTCTCGCCGTACTGATCGTCTATGCGGTGGTGTCGCCGGGAGGCAGGGCGAGGGGCCGCATTCCACCACTGGCCATGAGCCCCGGCCGTGTCTGTATGTACTGCCGGTCCAGCCAAACCCGACGGGTTGGGCAGGCGCCTCGATACGACGATCACGGCTTCGCTCTGATCACCTCGTACGAGTGCATTCGCTGCGGGCTGCCTTTTTGGTCAGTCGACCGCAGCCCGGCCCAGCAGCGGAGTCACGGCCGCCAAGACTGACACCGGCCACAGATGGGCCGCACGTTGGACCAGAGGGAGTAGATGCGACGCCCGGCCACAGAAGGGCCCGGGCTACGTCGACCGGAGAGCGGCCAGATGCGACGCCCGGCCACAGATGGGCCGGCCTACGTCGACCAGGGGGTACACATGGCGACGCCCGGCCACGGATGGGCCGGCCTACGTCGACCGGAGAGCGGCAGATGCGACGCCCGGCCACAGATAGGCCGGGCTACGTTGACGGGACAGCAGCAGATGGCGACGCCCGGCCACAGATGGGCCGGGCTACGTCGACCGGAGAGCAGCAGATGCGACGCAGGCCGGCCGTAGATGGGCCGGCCTGCGTCGACGGGAGAGCGGGCAGATGCGACGCCCGGCCACAGATTGGCCGGGGCTACGTCGACCAGAAGGCCGCACATGGCGACGCCCGGCCACAGATGGGCCGGGCTACGTCGACCGGGCTATCACGATGCCGGCACCGGCGCTCGGTCGGCCGCCTCTCGGTCCAGTAGATCGGGTGAGTCGTTGTCTTCCACCTCGACGTCCTCATCCGCCGGATGGATCATGCGCTTGTCGGCAATGTGATCAATGTAGAGGATTCCGTTCAGGTGATCGATCTCGTGCTGGAGTATTCGCGCCAGCCAGTCCTCGGCCCGGATTCGGGCTTTCTTCCCCTTACGATTGAGACCGCGCACCTCCACGCCTAGCGACCGCTCGACCGGGCCCGCGTATCCCTTGATGCTGAGGCAGCCCTCCTCGTGCACCTCCGTCTCCTCCGACCTCCACGCGAGCTCCGGATTGATCCAGACATCGATCTCGTCCTCGTAATGGGTGACGAGCACTCGCAACGGCACCCCGATCTGGGGCGCGGCCAGTCCGGAGCCGGGAGCATCAAGGACGGTGTCGATCATGTCCACCACCAGCCGGTCGATGTTGGCGTCGACGTGTCGTACCTTCTTCGCCACCTGACGGAGAACCGGGTCGCCGAGCTGCCGGATGGGTCTTACCGGCATGGCTCACCGGACACGCCGCCGTGCTGTCTGGCCACCATTACTCCGTGTCGATTTGGGCCCGCTGCAAGCGGCCGCTGTAATCGATGTAGACCGACTTGATCTCAGTGAACTCTCGAATGGCGCTGGTCCCCGCCTCGCGATGGCCGTTCCCCGTCCCTTTGATGCCTCCAAAGGGGAGCTGAATCTCGGCGCCGATGGTCGGCGCATTCACGTACGTGATGCCGGCCTCAAGGTCATGGATGGCGTGGAAGGCACGGTTGACGTCGCGGGTGTAGATGGCGCTCGACAGGCCAAACTCGACCGAGTTGGCCACCTGCACGGCCTCGTCGTAGTCGTCGACCGGCAGAATCACCGTGGTTGGCCCAAAAATCTCTTCTTGCGCGATGCGCATCCGATAGCCGGCGTTGGCAAAGATGGTGGGCGAGTAGAAGTAGCCTCGGGAGTACTCCCGACCGTCGAGGATCTTGCCTCCAATCAACAGGTCTGCCCCCTCGTGCTGCCCGATCTGGGTATAAGAATGAATCTTTTCCAGCTGCTCGGCGTTGATCACCGGGCCCATGTCGACGTCGGGGTCGAGTCCATTGCCCACGCGAAGCTTGCGGGTCCGGGCAACGAGCTCCTTGGTGAACTCGTCCAGCACGCCACGCTGCACGATCAGGCGGCTGGCGGCGGTACACCGCTGTCCGGAGGTGCCGAAGGCGCCCCAGAGGGCGCCCTCGAGCGCCAGCTCGAGGTCGGCGTCGTTCATCACGATGATCGGGTTCTTGCCGCCCAGCTCCAGCGATACCTTCTTCAGCCCGCGGCCCGCCCGGGCAGCGACCTCGCGCCCGACGACTGCGGAGCCGGTGAATGAGATCATGCGTACGCGCTCGTCGTCGACCAGCGGCTGCCCGGCCTCCTCCCCGTATCCGGCCACCAGGTTCAGAACGCCGTCCGGCAGCCCCGCCTCCATGAGAATCTCCACCAGCGCCGCGGCACACGCAGGTGTGTCCTCCGCCGGCTTGAAGACGATGGTGTTGCCCGCCAGGAGCGCGGGAAAGGTCTTCCACGTGGGGATGGCGATAGGAAAGTTCCAGGGCGTGATCAGTCCCACCACGCCGAAGGGCTGCCTGATCGCCATGGCGAACTTGTCTCGCAACTCGGAGGGCACGGTCTCGCCGAAGAAGCGGCGGCCTTCACCCGCCATGTATTTCCCCATGTCGATGCCCTCTTGGACATCGCCTCTGGCTTCCTCCAGCACCTTGCCCATCTCACGGGTCATCAACCGGGCCACCTCCTCTTTCCGGGACTCGAGCAAGGTGGCGGCTCGAAGGATGATGTCGGCCCGGCCGGGCGCCGGCGTGCGGCTCCAGCTTGCGAACGCGGACTTGGCGGCGTCGACGGCGGCGATGACATCCTCGCGCCCCGAGCGAGGGAACACGCCTACGACCTCTTCGGTGTCCGCAGGGTTCAGGCTCTGGAAGGTCCGGCCTGACTGTGCCGGAACCCACTTGCCCCCGATGAGATTCTGATACTCGCGCACTTCGCTGCCTTGCCTCGGCGCAGCATCAGTCGAAACCATCTACTACCCTCTCCTACAGTCAGCCAATTCTACCGGGGCGGCTCCCGGTCATTGGAGCAGGACGGCACTGTGTCAGCGTTCGGCGCCGCGCATTCGTAACCGGTTTCGACGGTGAAGGAGCTCCGTCTGGCCGATGCCCTCCCACGATGGGCCGCCCTCTTCAGACCCGATGCGTAGCGCCTGCATGGTCAACCGCAGCGCCTCCTGAAAATCATGCACCACGTGCTCGTGGTACTTTGCCAGCTCCACACACGCGATCCGGGCATATCCAGGGTTCGAGGTGAGGCGTTCCAACAAAGGAAGCGCCCAGGTCCAAGCACCGACGCCCTTATGCACCATCGCCAGCCGCAGCATCGCCTCCGGCTCCAGAGCCGGAGGCAAGCCCTGCTTCAAGGCGTGCTCGAAGCAGCGCACCGCCTCGGGCACGTTGCCCTGGGAGTGGTACAGCCTGGCGAGGCTGAAGAAGTCGACGGCGCTGCGAGGCCCATTCTTCCATGGGTCTTCGAGGGTGCTTGCGATCTCGACCGACAGCATGGCGAGGGACAGGATGTCCTGGAGATTGTGATAGAAGACCCGCTTCAGTGGTCCCGCGTTGCCGGACCGCAGGTACTGGAAGTAGAGCTGAGGAACCATCCAACCGGGGACATCGTCTCGGCTGCGGTCTACACCCAACACCGCCTGCTCCACGGAAGCCAGGCCACAGCTCTCGAGCCTCAGCTTCCAGAGGCGTCGTGACACATAGAGGAGGTCGACGTGCAGCGGGTTCGACGGTTGAAGACCGATGCGCTGGAGGATGAAGCGGTTCTCGATCAGCGGCCAGTCGAAGGATCTTCCGTTGAATGAGACAAGAGCTTCGAAACGCCCAAGGAGGTCGGCAAGATTGGCCAGCATCGCCGGCTCATCCCCGGGATGCCGCAGGAAGAACTGGCGCACGCGAAAGGCGTCGCCATCCTTGTGCCCCACTCCAACCATGAACACCTGGGTCCCGGCGCCGTAGCCCAGACCGGTCGTCTCGGTGTCGATAAATGCCACCCGGTCGACGTCGATCTCACCCCTTTGATGAAGCGGCGTGAACGACGCCAGCATGGCCGGCAAGCGACCTGTGACCCGCGAAAAGGTCTCGTTGCCGTGGCGCTGATCCGGTCCCCGGATGGTGTCGACAACGAAGGTTTCACCTCCCGGTCCATCCACCATCTCCCCTTTGACCAGTCGTTCCAGGGGAGTCGTGGGGAGCGCGGGCCGAAGACGCACCGGGGCGGGTGGCACGACCGGCACGGGAGGACCCAGACGGGTACGGAGCTCCTGGAGGTTCAGCGTCGAGCCTCCATCACGTCAGTCCCTTCCGGCAGCCGACATCAGCCGGTCGACGGCTACTCACCACCGGCGAATGCCTGACCACTCGCGACCGTCTGTGCTCTGCTCGCGGCCATCGACGGCGCCTGCAGGAGGATATCGACCAGCCGCAGGGCCTGAAGCTTAGCCGTGCGCCGGTTGTCGAAGCTGGGACCGACGCAGGAGGGGCAGCCGGAGTCGCACGGACATCCTGCCACCAGATCTCCCGCTCCCTTTAGCAGGGTCCGGTGCATCTCGTAGAGCCGGGAGCTGAAGCCGATGCCTCCGGGTATCGCGTCGTAGAGATAGATGGTGGGCGCACCGGTGAAGGTGGACTTGGTCTCTTGCCAGACTCGAAGATCACGAGGGTCGCACATGAGGTAGAGGGGCGAGAGGTTGGCGAGGACATGTGCCAGTCCGCTCAGGCCCATCTCGACCTCGGCAGACGGCAGCCCCTCCGTGATCGCGGGTGGCAGCCAGAGCCAGTAGGCACGCGTATGCATGGTGTCTTCGGCGAGGTGGATCCTCCCCCAACCGACGTTCTCGTGAGTGTCGAACTTGATCTTCTTGAAGATTGTGGGGAGGTAGGTCACCGCGACCTCGCCGTGCGCCCTCCCTACCTCCTCGCGCCCCATCTCCTCCAGGACCGCCACCCGGACCGCCAGCTCGGCATCGGTATAGTAGTCGACGTCGACCCGCTTGACGAAGGCTTTCTTCTCCTCCAGGTCCAGCTTTTCCACCTGGTACTGAACGGCCCCGTGAAGGTAGATAGCCTCCTCGTGGACCATCACCGGGGCGGAGGTCCGGTCGATCTCGCCGATAACCCGTGCCGGGAGCTCCTGATCGACAATGACCACGTTATCGGTGGAGGCGCTGCGCAGGCTGATCTCTTCGGCGGGAAACGTTTCCGACATCCAGTGCCAGCGGCCATCGACGTAATGCAGCAGACCGGCCTCGGCCAGGTACTGCAGGAAAGACTCAGTCGAGTCGCCTCCGCCGAACGCCTCTCCATCCCTGAAAGGAAGCTCGAAGGCGGCGCACTTGATGTGACTCATGAGGATGTGGAGGTTGTCGGCGTTGATCAGCGCCGTCTCGGGCGAGCTGTCGAAGACGTAGTCGGGATGCGTGATGACGTACTGGTCCAGGGGGCTGCTGCTGGCCACCACGACCGCCACCGAGGATTTTGTCTTCCGGCCGGCCCGGCCGATCTGCTGCCAGGCGCTGGCGATGGTACCGGGATAGCCGGTCAGGACGCAGGCATCAAGACCGCCGATGTCGATGCCCAGCTCGAGTGCATTGGTGGAGACGACGGCTCTCACCGAGCCGTCGCGCAATCCCCGCTCGATCGTGCGCCGCTCCTGCGGAAGGTAGCCTCCTCGGTATCCACGGATGCTCTCCCGCCTGCCGTCACCCGCGTCTGCCCGAAGATACGTCAGCAGGATCTCGACAGTGGTTCGAGTGCGGCCGAAGGCGATGGTCTGAATGCCGTTGCGCACGAAATTGCCGGCGATCGCCCTCGACGCGAGGATGGAGCTCTTGCGGATGCCCAGGGCCCGGTCGACAACCGGAGGGTTGTAAAGGATGACGTGCTTCGGTCCCGAGGGAGCGCCGTTGCCGTCGACCAGAACCACGTCGTCCTCCACCAGGTTCGAGGCCAGCTCCCGCGGATTGGCGATCGTGGCCGAGCAGCAGATGAACCGAGGTTTCGAGCCGTAGAAGGCGCAGATCCGTTTGAGCCGGCGGATGACGTTGGCCACATGGCTGCCGAAGACCCCGCGGTAGGTGTGCAACTCGTCGATGACCACGTAGCGGAGATTCTCGAAGAGCTTGACCCAGCGCGTGTGGTGCGGCAGGATGCCGGTGTGCAGCATGTCCGGATTGGTGACCACGATGTGGCCGGCCAGCCGGATGGCGCGCCGCGCGGAAGGAGGGGTATCGCCATCATAGGTATAGGTCTTGACGTCCACGCCCAGCGCGCCGATCAGGCCGTGGAGCTCGGCGTACTGATCCTGAGAGAGCGCTTTCGTCGGAAA
>DASRCF010000233.1:0-12103 GCA_035653255.1 Chloroflexota bacterium | reverse complement strand
TGGCGGTGAGCAAGGAGATACGGAAACGGGAGACGGGCTTCATCAATGTGGAGGTGTTGGAGGCCTGCCTACCCGCCTTCCTGGGCCGCGATCGAGTGACCGTCGCCAGCGTTGACAGCGCCCCGCTCAATGTCGGAACGTCGGGGGCGGAGCTGCATTCTGTGACGGTGAATAGTGATGCCGCGCCGGAGCCGCTGAAACTGCTGCTGAAGATCAGCCCGCCAGAGAGCACCTCCGAGACCTGCTTCTACCGAGATCTGGCAGCGCAGGTTCCGCTCTCCACTCCCCGGCTGGTCGCCTCCGGAACCCATGGCAGGCGGACATGGATGTTGCTGGAGTGGATTGAAGCCCGGCCACATCACTCGTGGACAGATGCCGATTACCGTGTCGTAGTCGAGGACATGGCGCGGCTGCATGGCAGCTTCTGGAACCGGCTCGAACACGTACGACGCGACTGGCTGACCGATCTGACAGATTCCAGGACGCTCGCGCGGCGTACAGGCCGTCTGCTCGAAGATCTCGACACAATAGAACGAAGCTGGCCGCGTGAGGCAGTCCCGGGTGTGTTCACTCCAGAGCGCTTGGAACGCATCCGTGTCGTGGTGGTCGAGATGGGAGCGATCGTCGCACGGCTCTGCCATCCAGGCGTCACCCTTGTCCACGGAGATTATTGGTTCTACAACGTGCTTTTGACGGGCTCAGGCCGGCGAGTCTTGGTCGATTGGCAGGATCCGATGATCTTCAGTGGCTTTTGGGAGTTGACCTACTTCATGAATCTGCTCCTGCCCCTGAGGGAAGGATACCGTGACATACCGGTCTCCGAATCGCTCCTTGTGAGTTGGTACCGGTCTGCTCTGAGGGCAGAGGGCGTCGATCTGGACCAAGCGGACTTTGACACGGCGCTCGCTCGCGCTCGAGTGGTACAGGTGCCTGCCCACTGGGTCCCCCAGCTCGCCCGCGCTGTGGTCCGACCGCGGGCCATACAGAACAGCGACCTCCTGCCCGCAACCCGGTTCCTCACGCACACATTCGATCAGTGGGACGCCAGTCTCGTCACGGCCGAGCCATGGGCGAATTCGCCGAGAAATGAAAGGAGCACGCGGTGAACAACCCCTCACTGGCCGAACTCACCCCTCGTCGGTCGGTGGCGCATGGAGCTCTATGGCGCCACCTTTCTGCCCGACTCGGACGCCCGAATGACGGGAACCTTCACTGTCGATTGGATCGAAGGGGGCACTGCGATCGCCATGCGGCAATCGGTGGGCGAGGGCCCGCCCGAGGCCACCTGGATCATCGGGCGGGACGAGAGCGAGGGAGGCTTCATGGTTCTTTACGCCGACGATCGCTGCGTCTCACGTATGTACCACATGACCTTCGCGCCGCCTGACGGGCTGATCTGGCGGACAACACGGGACTTCTCCCAACGGTTCGAGGCCGTGGTGGCCCCTGACGGCGAGACGATCAAGGGAGCCTGGAAGAAGTCTGTCGACGGCGGAAAGACGTGGGAACACGACTTCAACCTCGACTACGTGCGTATCCTCTCGGAGGAGTCTGCTTAAGGCAGAGCGCAGCTCCACGGCTCCGGCGGTAGGGAGCCGCCCGTTTACGGCATGGAGCCGCAATGCTCGGGTTTCCGACTCTACTCAGGGCCGGAGCGTCTGCCGGCCTGGATCTCGGGTGCCGCTTCGGAGGCAGATGGAAACGGCGTGATCTCGGAGTCCGCCGACAACTTATCCGCTTGTCGAGAGAACATGGTAACCGGATCCGGCGACGATCATCTGGCCCAGCCTGGCCATTGACCTCTCGGTCCAGCGGCGGCACAACATCACAGATGCAACGCAAAGAGCCAAGCTCATGAGCGGTCGGGTCGGGCCGATACCAAGAGCTCTTTCGCACTATCAAGGAGGCTTCTCCGTCTCGTGATCGCAACGCCAGCTGCTGAGCTCCCCGAGCAACAGGCGGAGATTCCGGCCGGAGTACAGCTTCCACCACGCGGCGCCGTACTCGTCTCTTGCGGCGTGCTCGGCCTGATTTTGGCCGGCTACTTTGCGTTAACGGGACTCCACTATGTGAGCACTGGGTCCGCCTGGGTAACGTGGACCCCGGCCGCGGTCGAGCTGGTCGCCGCACTGCTATGTCTGCAGGTAGGGTTCAGCAACCGGGCCGTGAGAATGCCGGCGTGGATAATGGGCGCTGCACTGTTGACCTGGGCGCTCCGAGACGCGACTCTGAAGTTCCGAGAGGAATATTTCCACAGTCTCAGCCCGTACGTGCCCGCCGGTCTCCACTTGGCCTTCTATCCGCTGGTGGTGGGCGGCCTCGTGTTCCTTCTACGGGAAGACCTGAAGGAGCTGGGGGTGCCGATGTGGCTGGAGATGCTCGTCGTTGCCCTGGGCTCGGGCTCCGTGTGTGCGGTGTTTGCCTTCTGGTCCGTTCCGAGTCTTGCCGACGGCCTAGATTTCATGCATCTGGGGTACGCCGTCGGCGACGTGGTGGTCGCGGCAGTGGTTGGCGCCTATGTCTCCCTGCTGTGGGAACGCAGAAGCATTGTCTCGATCATCCCTGCCGCCGGAATTGGCCTCGTCGTCATCGGGGCGACCTGTTCCCTGCTGCCGGTCGCATCAGGCTCGCTGCTCCAAACGGTCATCGCTCCCGGCGCTTGGTCGGTCGCCATTCTGCTCCTCTCGCTCGCGATCTGGCTAAGGCCGCAGGAAGACGAGGGCGGGCGGCGGACGACGCCCAGCTTGGCGCTCCCCAATCTGGCGGCTCTCCCGGCGCTCGCCATCAGTTTTGTGGGACCCTTGGTCGCGTTCAACCACGCTGCCCTTATGCTTGCCTCACTCACCATCGCCGGAGCGGGGCTGCGGCTATTTCTTCTACTTCGGGACACTCGAGCGATCAGTAAGGTCAGTCGTGAGCAGGCGGCGACAGACGAGCTGACAGGTCTGTGGAATCGCCGCCACATATTTCGCGTCCTCGACACCTACTTCGCGGAGCGCGAGGCGGGAACGACGGATGAGACCCTGGCGTTGCTCTTCGTCGATCTCAATGGGTTCAAGGAGGTCAACGATTCGTTCGGTCATGCCGCGGGCGATCATCTCCTGAGGCTTCTCGGTTCCAGGCTCTCGGGCTCTCTGCGTGATTCCGACATCCTGGCCCGTCTCGGTGGAGATGAGTTCGCGGTGGTGCTGCCGGGCAGTGATATGGAGAGCGCCGTAACGGTCGCCTTCCGCCTGTCGACCTGCCTCGAGCACCCCTTCCAGCTCAGGCGCGTCAGCGCAAGCATCAGCGCCAGCATCGGCATAGCAATGGCCCCGGCGGACGCGACTGATAGCCACGGGCTACTGCAGTGTGCCGATGCCGCCATGTACCGGGCCAAGCTGTCCGACAGCCGACTTGCCTGTTTCGAGCAGATGGTCGACGTGGAGCGTGACCACATGCGAATGCTGGATGAGCTGCGGACGGCTATCCAGGAGGATGAGCTGGTGCTGTATTACCAGCCGCAGCTCGACATCCGGAGCGGGTCCGTCGCCGGAGTTGAGGCCCTGGTGCGGTGGAATCACCCACGCCTCGGGCTGCTCGCTCCACCGGCCTTTCTCCCTCTTGCTGAAGGCAGCGGAGACATTCGCGAGGTGACCCGGTGGGTGCTCAATCGGGCAGCCTCAGACTGTGCCCAATGGCGGTCGAAGGGCTTCGAGCTGTCCGTATCCGTCAACGTATCGCCGTCGAATTTGCTGGATGCCGAGTTGCTCGCCACGGTCAGGGAGACGCTCGACCGGCATGGCGTGCCGGCTTCCTCGATCGTCCTGGAGATTACCGAGAACTGGCTGGCCTCCAACTTCGATACTGCGAGGCAGGCCATCCGGAAGCTGAGCGACCTCGGGGTCAAGGTCTCGATCGACGATTTTGGAGCCGGAACAACCTCCCTGGCCTACCTCAGAGACCTGGCGGTGGCCGAGCTAAAGCTCGACCGGGCCTTTGCCATTGCGGTAGACGGGGCCAATGCTGAGCGTGACCTCGGGCTGCTGCGGTCGACCATTGAGCTGGGACACTCCATCGGCCTACGCATCGTGGCGGAGGGCGTCGAGACCGAGGCCACGCTCGATCTGCTCGCCCAGCTCGGCTGCGACCTGGCCCAGGGCTACCACATCAGCAAGCCCAAGCCGCCCGACGAGCTGGCGTTCCAGGCCAAGGGCAAGCGCGGCGCAATGGCCGCCTAGACGTCTCGAATCTTCGCCACGGCTATACTTGAATCCGTGGCTGCTGAACGCCCGAACTCCAAACTCTCAACTCGCAACTCGCCCTTGTCACCCGCCGGCCGCGCCGACACAGAGCTACCGGAGCTGATCGCCCCCGATGCCGCCAGTTGGCGGCTCTGGCTGGATCGCAATCATTCGAACCCAGAAGGGATTTGGCTGGTGCTGGCCAAGAAGGGAACGACCGAGCCGACCTCGCTCACCTACGATCAGGCACTGGAGCACGCACTCTGCTACGGGTGGATCGACGGCACCATCGGCCGGCGTGACGAGAGCACCTACCGGCAACGCTTCACTCCTCGAAGGGCAAGAAGTCGCTGGTCAAGACGCAATGTCGAGAACATCGAGCGCCTGTTGTCGGAAGGGAAGATGCATGAGGCCGGACTGCGCGAGGTTGAGAGAGCGCGGGCCGACGGACGCTGGGAAGCAGCCTACGCCGGCTCGGCGACCATCGAAGTTCCCGACGATTTAGCCGCTGCCATCGCTGCCGTCCCGGAGGCACAGGCCGCGTTCGAACGGCTCAGCAAGCAGAACCGCTATGCCATCCTCTACCGCTTGCAGGATGCCAGACGCGAGGAGACGCGGCGGCGCCGGATCGAGCAATTCGTGACCATGCTGGCACGCGGCGAAACGCACCATCGGCAGGGACGCCAACCCGGTAATAGCTCGGAGCCTCGAGAGTAGAGCTTCCCGGTGCGTTCGCGGGCCATGGTACTGTCGATCGTCCGGCGCCGGCAGCCAGGCTTTCAAGGTCATTGCAACGCGACCACCGCCGGCTCCTCCGTCAGATCCGGCTCCAATGGCTCCGCAGGCGTCAGCCGGCGCTGCGAGAGCGCGATCAGCGAGGCGCCGGCGATGATGACCACGCCGTATCCGGCGCCCTGGATGATCAACGGCAGCCGGTAATCGAGGGCATACAGCGGCACGAATACACTGGCGCCCACGAACGCCCCCACGACGCCTACAGCCGAGTAGGTGCTCTGAACTCGGCCCCGGCTGGTTGAAGGGGAGCTTTTGGCCACGTGCGCATCCACCGCCGGCGAGACGACGGCATACAGCGCGGCCTGAATGGCGAACCCAATCAGGATGGGAGTCATGGAGTGAGCCAGGGCATAGGCGGCGTACATCGGAAGCTGGCCCAAACCGCAGATGAGGATGAGGAGCCAGCGCGGGTAGCGGTCGGCCAACCTACCCCCCAGAGGCACGAGTAGTGCGCTGGGCAAGGCCCAGACCGAGTAGGCCAGGCCGATCATGGTGATGGTGGCCCCGAGATGCTGCCGCATCCATAGAGGCGCCAGCGTGAGATCGAAGCCGATCCAAAGATAGTCACCGAAGGCAATAACGTAAGCGGCGACCAGCGGCAGGGTCACCAGAGATCGCCATCCCGACGTGGCCTGCGTTTCGTGCGCCGGCGACCGTGGCGGCCTCAGTGCCGGCAGGCCACTCCAGATGACGCCGGCCGCGATCAGCCGGATTCCCACCGCCACCAGGAATACCCAGACGTAGCCGAGTCCGGCCAGAAGGCCCCCGGCCGCAGGCCCGAACAGGAACCCGAGGTTGAAGAAGGCCGAGAAGAGCCCATAGGCGCGGCCCCGCTGCTGGTCCGGAAAAAGGTCGGCGACGGCCGCTCGGGCGGAGGGGAGAATGCTGGCGGTGGCTGCTCCTTCAAGGCATCTGATGGCGATGAACAGCACCGGGTCGGAGACCAGCACGTAGGATCCGGTGATAAGCGCCTGGGCCGTCAGACCCACGAGGAGGACGCGCTTTCGCCCCCATCGGTCCGTCAGCCACCCCCACGGATACTGACAGATGAAGTTGGCGACCAAAAATGCAGCCGCCATGGCGCCGAGGACGGCAAGTGAGCCTCCGTGCGCGTGCACATATAGCACCCGAACGGTGGAGACCATCCCGGCGCCCATATAGGCCGCGAATGCGGCCAGGCACAGGGTGAGGAGGGAGCGGTTGCGCAGGAGCTGTATCAGGGACCGTCACCGCATCAGTTGGCAGCCATTTATTTTGGCCTGCCTTCCTCCCTTTTCCGACCGGCTCTACCCTCTCTAGACCAGACGCCGTTTGACTCAGGTGTGGCTCGACCAGCCAAAGCAGCGGGGGCGGTTGCCCGTCAAGAGGCGGGTGGGAGGGGACGGGATGGGTGAGTCATCCCGTCCCCTGGTGGGGAGGCTACTTCACCAGTCGCGCCTGGAGAGTGTTACTGTTGTCGTCGACGTATACCAGCGCTTCCTTGCCTGCAAGGCGAGTCACGGCTAGGCCGAAGATTGCTCCGGGTGTGCCGGTGGTGTCGAGCTGGAGGCTGTCGACGATCGTGTGCTGCCTGAGATTGATCTCCACGACTCGATTGATGTTCCGCTTGGTGTGTGCGGGCCCCGAGGCATCGCCGTTCGAGGTGATCAGGTCGCCGTTCGGCGCCCAGGTTAGGGCGAGGGGACCTTCGAGCGAGCCGCCGGAGGCGACGAGGCTTCCGCTGCCTTGGCCATCGCCGGTCGCCGTATCGACGTGCCGGAGCAGTCGGATCTGGTTTCGAGTGGTGTCGGCGACGTACAGGGAGTGATGGTTGTGCGACAGCGCCAGCCCCGTCGGCCCCACCTCGAGTGCATTGGGGTCCGGGCGCCACGGGAATCCCGAGCCCACCAGAGTGAGGCTCTCGATCGTCGGGCGGCCTTGGATTACGTGAAGGTTGAGGCGGACCACCGTGCCGTTGAGGATATTGCTGAAGTAGAGGATGGGCCGGTTAGTGAAGCGATCATCGGCAGTCATGTCCCAGGGACCATTGACGAACGCGGGATCTTTGAGGTTGAGGAGGATATGACCCGATTTATCGATGAACAGCAGGCTGCCGGCCTCGACCGTGGCGGAGGTGCCGTCCGTGGTCGGCATGTTCCCCACCACCACGATTCCGGATCTCAGAGCAACCAGGGCGGTCGTCAGGCCGAGGCGGCCGAGAGAGGGTGGCCCCTGGAAGAAGAGCGAGGTCTTGCCGGAGGGGGACACCGAAACGATCGTCCGTCCGGTGCCCTGTTTGCCCGAGGAGGCGTTGAAGTTGCTGACCAGGATGTCGCCTGGCCGGGTATTGCCCCCGGCCGGAAACCCGGCCGGGACAATCGCCACACCGTATGGGTTGCCGTCACCGTTGCCGGGAACAGTGCCGGCATTGAGGGAGGGCGTCTGGGCAAGCGATGAGAGAAACGCGGAGGCAGACCGGCTTTGGGCCTGCACCTGACCGGCGAGAGTCACGCCGATCAGCAGAGCCGGAGTGAATGCGGCGATGAAGAGTCTGTGAAGTGGCTGCATGAGGTTCGCTCCAGGTGTTGGATGTTCAACCATCTATTCGCGTCGGCGTTACGCAGAGCCGAGCGGAACCGCCCGCGCAGCGGTCAGGAGCCATGGTCCGTTTCCTGAAGCCTGATTTGACCTGCGGGCCTCTAGGCCGTGGTGTCGACAGGTCGGGCAGGGCTGGAGGCCGAAGCTAGCGCTCAGACTCCATTTGAGGCAGTCTCTCGGATCCAGGCCACGATGCCGTCGAGGTCCACAGGCTGCGTGGTGTCGACGACAAGGACCGGACCCAGCCGAAGCGGTGACTCGAACTGCGCCATCCGCTCGGACGAAAGATCCGTTTCGATGTGTACTGGATGGCGTCCCGCGGCCCGGCTCCGGTAGCGCCGAAGGGCCTCGTCCGTGGGGCAGGAACAAAAGACTTCTAGGGGTCTGCCCAGATCCAGCAGCTTCTTCCGATGGTGCGAGTCCGAGGGGTGGAAGTTGGCTTCGAGGACCACGCCTTCGAAGCGCTCCGCGATTGTCCAGATCACCTCAAAGGAGGCAGCCCCCAACGCCTGGGACCACTCCGCAGCTCGCGATGCAGGGCCGCCCTCTGAGGCATCCTCCCCTGACGGCGGACACGGGACGGCACTTGCCAGCGCTTCCTTGACCGCATCCTTCGCAACGAGTGGAAGCCCCAACCGAGCCGCCAGGGGCACGGCCAGGGTGGTCTTGCCGGCTGCGGGCGGCCCCGTCACCAGCACCAAGGTCCTGCCCATGCGCAATTGTCACCCCGACGGGCCCCGTCTTGGACTCCGCAGTCGGGCGCCCCGCTCGAAATGGAGGTAGAGTGTTTTCGTGGAGTTCTCACGACGGTCTACCTTCGACTTTCGGTCCCCCGGCTCGCGGGCTAGGTCGGAGCGATTGATCCTGGCTATCCTGGTTGCCCTCACCCTGGCCGCGTGGATCGCTACCGTCGTTCAGTCAGGGTCGGGCGGAATGGGCATGGGACTGACAATGGGCCTGACCGGGCCGCTGTTCCTGGCTATCTGGAGCACGATGATGGCAGCGATGATGTTCCCCAGCTCGGCGCCGATGATCCTGGCGTTCGCCTGCGCATGTCGCGACCGCCGTGGCCGTCATGACGCCTTTGTCCCAACGTTGGCATTTGCCGGAGCATATCTGTTGGTGTGGGTGGGAGCTGGTGGGGTAGCCTTCCTTCTTGCGCAGTGGCTGCAAAATCTGGGTATGCAGAGCATGTGGCTCATGCACAACGCTGCTCGGTTCGCGGGCTTGGTCTTTGTCGCCGCAGGCGTCTACCAGCTCTCGCCGCCCAAGCGAATGTGCCTCGCCAAGTGCCGGTCTCCCCAGGACTTTGTCTTCACCTCGTGGCGCGACGGATACCTGGGAGCCGTGCAGATGGGCCTTCGGCACGGCCAGCTCTGTCTTGGTTGTTGCTGGCTGCTCTTCGCCATCCTATTTCCTCTGGGTGTCATGAGCGTGCCCGCGATGGCGGTGCTGGCGCTGCTGATCTTTGCCGAGAAGATTCTGCCGGCCGGGATCGCGATCTCTCGCGGTGTCGGGGCAGCGTTGACACTCTATGGAATCCTGGTACTCGCGCTACCCCAGGCGCTGCCGCTGGCCGGGCGAATGTAAGCGCCTTAGTTCACCGCAGCTGTGGATTCGTGCCCGCATCGGTCCCGGTGAGCGCCGGTCACGGGCCCGCGCTGCTGAAGGCGCGGGCGACGGCTTGAGGGCCCGAGCAGTCGTGGCGCGCCGTCGCTTAGCCGGCGCGCCGTCGCCCAGCCGGCGGGCCGCAGCAGCAACTAACCTCGCCTTCGACTCTCATAGCCCCGTCCCGGATGCCAGGACTCTACGAGGAGGTGGTCAGCCGGTGCCCCGACCTTGACCAGAGAAACCTCCGAGATGTCGATCCGGTACGCCGTAGGTGGATTTTCCGGATGGTCGGAATCAGCGATCGGAAGCGCATGGCCCGCCAGCTTGGCGTCTCCGGGCCACTTACCGGGATCATCCTCCGGCGGGTCCTCCGCTCCGCTGTGAATGGCGGTTCGTGGATCACGCTTGATGTCTCTTGCCTTCAGCGAGTCGGATGACATGCCGATGACCGCCTCGCCATCTTGGAAGCTCAGCTCGATTCCACTGATTCTCGGCGAGCCGTCGCGTCGCAGTGTGGCCATCGTCTTGTGCCGGTGGGCTTGGAAAAGCGTTTGTACCCGCGCGGCAAACTCCGGGCAGTCGTGCTCGAACTCGCTCCAGCTGCTCATGTGCTCTCACCCGCCTCCCGGCTCACGCAGCCGTCCGTCGAGCAGATTATAGGTGCCGAGCCGGAGTACTGGTGAGGCCGGGGTCGGTCACTGGTTGTGTCGGCGCCTTTCCCCGGAACGCGATCGGAGCCGTTATCATCCAAGCTCGCGGAGTGTCGCACCGGCCACCCAGGAAGGTTCGGCCTGTGCCGCGGCGGCACACCACTGTAGTCCAGGCCTTCAAGCCGTTGATGTTCCCGCCTTCCATAATGCCCCGTATCCTCTGGGCGCCCGGAACATTTTCGCCGCCGGCGCCTTGTTATGCTCGGTCGGAGGGGATGGCCATGACGGATAGCGAGAGCCTCGACCTGGAGCGTCAGGATCTCCTTTCGGCGCTGAACGCACAGCGTGGCTTCCTGCGCTACACGACTCGTGACCTGACGGATGAGCAGGCACGGCGGGCAACCACCGTCAGCGCGCTCACTCTGGGTGGCCTGATCAAGCACGTCGCCGCGGTCGAGGAGCGATGGGCGACCTTCATCGAAAAGGGAGCCGACGCATTTGGGGAAACCGCGGGTGATGCGGATGACCACCAAAAGACGTTTCAGCTAGGCGATGGTGAGACTCTTCAAAGCGTCCTGGAGTACTACGAATCCGTCGCTCAGCGAACGGACAACCTCGTTCGCAATTACCCGTCGCTTGACGACGGTCACGAGCTTCCGGCGGCTCCCTGGTTCCCTCCCGGCGCGCGCTGGTCGGCACGACATACTCTGCTCCACATCCTGGCCGAAACTGCGCACCACTCGGGACACGCCGACATCGTCCGCGAGGCACTCGACGGCCAGAAGACGATGGGCTAAGGCACCTACTCAGAGGCTCCTTCGTTCTCCGTGAACGACCTGGCACGTTAGGTGGCCGGTTCTCATTGACGGTTTCGCGATCCACGCATGATCTTGGTGGCCGAGGGGACGAGAACCGGCTAACGTTCCACGCGGTGGGCAGCGCCATGTGGCGAGGCGCAGATCCTTCGCAGACACTCACGCTCGCCGGCCGACTCCCAGCTCTCTACACCTCGGTTGATTTGGGCCGGGCTGCGGATGGGGGCGGGGACCTGAAGAGGCCTAGCTCAATCCACTGAGCTGAGCCACGAGCTGGACGACCACGGAGAAGTCTTGTTCGGTCAGCTCGCGGCTCCTGGCCGCCTTCGTCAGCTCGTGGGCAGCTGCAGTCGACGGCATGAAGACGTGGTTATCCATGGCGAGCTCGGCGATCAGGCCGAAGTCCTTATCCATGTGCTCCAGCGGAAACGCGGGCGTGTAATCGTCCGACCGCGCGTTCTCGATCTTCTGCTTCTGTGAGGGGGAGACCACCGCCATCTGCGACAGTGTATCCAGCATGCGGTCCTTGTCGAGTCCTGACTTGCGGCCGAGGGCCATAGCCTCCGCCAGTCCTTGGGCGCCAAGACCCAACATCGTGTTGACGGCAAGCTTCATGACGAGCCCCATCCCGTTCGGACCGAGGTAGAAGCGGTGCTTGCCGAGAACTGCCAGAATCTCATCACAGCGGCGATAGGTCTCCTCGTCCCCACCGATCATGATGTTGAGGGTCCCCTGTTCCGCCTGCGGGGTGCTGCCTGACACCGGCGTATCCAGCATTGCCCCACCGGCTGACTGAACGTGACGAGCCATCTCCTGGGATACACGAGGGGAAATCGTGCTGAGGTCGACGACCACCGAACCGGAGCGTAGTCCCCGAAGGACGCCTTCCGTGCCTGTCATGACTGCGCTGACGGCCGCATTGTCGGCCAGCGACATCAGTAGGACATCAGTCGATGCGGCCAGCTCTGCGGGAGAAGATGCCACTGCGGCGCCCTGGCTCGCGAGCTGCTTCGTCCGCTCCCGGGTGCGGTTGTATACGGAAACGTCGTAACCGGCGTCAATCAGCCGCGATGCCATGCGTGAACCCATCAGACCGAGGCCGATAAAGCCAAGTGAGGGTCGCGGATCAGTCATGTCGTACTCCATTGTGACCGACGCACTCAGGCCGGCTTCTCCAGGGTCGCTGATGCCAGGTACGATCGCCGCCCCCCAACTTCGCGATCCAAAGCGACCGGAATATGCCGATCCGCAAGGGCGCCCAGGTTGAGGAGTTCGAGGGTGATGTACTCACATGAGGCGGAGCCGGTCCCCTCCGGAACAGATGTGTGAGCCAGGCCATATCTATCTATAGGCGAGGTGCGGGTAGCACCTGGGTCGCGGAGCTCGCTCGACCGTCGGGTCGCGCCCCTACTCGACGCGATCCAGGGCGGGT
>DASRCF010000232.1:0-2788 GCA_035653255.1 Chloroflexota bacterium | reverse complement strand
GGCGTCCGATGAAGCTGGCCGCCTCAGCCGGAAGGTTGTGCGAAGGTTCAGTCATGGGCTGGTGGCCCATTCAGGTCGGAAGCTCGGGCCCTCCCGGGCCTCAAGCTGGCCTGGATCCTCAAAAGTGCAACGGCTGCCCGGGTTGGACAGTGAATCCGAGCGCCTCGAAATGGCGGTCAAGGCCAAAGAGCTCGACAACCCGCTGTACTCTCGCAATCGCTGCTGAGGTCGCATCCGTCAAAGACAATGTCGGAGCCGGGTACTGCTCCAGGATCCCCACGCTTAGTCCTCGATACGCTCGTCGACCCACTCGAGCTGAAGCCGCCCAGCAGACTCGGCGGCCCTCAGCGTCAACCGGAAGTCAAGAGCAGCTTGGAGACCAGCGTCATATCGGACTCTTGTAGCCGTCTCATCGACCACGTAGTTGCTGGTGATCAGTCCTATTCCCTGTGCGCAAGCTCGCCGTAACGCCGTACGTACACCTGATGGTCAAGCCGTCGGCCTTCAAAGGCCGATCCAAACACCGAGTCGGCGAAGACGTGGATCAATCGTCGCCGCCGGCCGACCCCAGCTTCATCGCACTCGGCCGGCAAGCTCGTTCCTCGCCATAGATATAGCGGTCGTGCCGGCGGGCGGAGTCGGGCGGTCCACCCGTAAACCTTCCCACGGCCGCCCGTATCGGATCATAGGAAATGCCCGACGAGCCCGCGGCAATGTACCTCCGAACCGCCTTTCGTACAACGGCTGCCGCCGATCGCGCTTCGGAAGCGGCGACGTGCCGCAGCTCCCGATCCAAGTCGTCATCAAGATACATTTGCGTCCGCTTCACGACGGATTATCCATCAGATTCGCATTGTAATGTATAGAGCTCGTTGGAGCTTGGCAAGCCCTGCCGGAAGCTGCCAAGGTTGGGTTCGACAATGAGGAATGAGCACCATCCGCTTCGGGCTCGCCGGGTGCGGGGTCATCGGCGAGGTACATGCCCGAGCCATCGCGAGCCTTCCGCAGACGGAGCTGGTCGCGGTCGCAGACGTCCCGGCGGCCTTCTCGGCGGCCGAAAAGCTCGGTGCCGAATACGGTGCATCGGCATGTGCCGACTTTACCATGATGCTGGAGCGACAGGATGTGGACGTCGTCAACATCTGCACTCCGTCCGGACTGCACGCCCAGCAGGCGATCGAGGCCATGTCCCGAGGCAAGCATGTCATCGTAGAGAAGCCAATGGCACTCACTCGACGAGACATCGACGGCATGCTCGAGGCTCAGCACCGCGCAGGGGTGAAGCTCTCCGTGATAAGCCAGCGACGCTTCGAGCCCGGTGTCCGCACCCTGTACCGCCTCATCCAACGTGGGGGATTGGGACGCATCGTCCTGGCGGTGGCCCACGTGCCTTGGTGGCGGACCCAGGGCTACTATGACAGCGGCGCATGGCGCGGAACCGAGACCCTCGACGGCGGAGTACTGATGAATCAGGCGATCCATGTCGTCGACCTGCTGCAGTGGATGGTCGGGCCGGTTGAGGCGGTTCAGGGGTACGTGGCTACCGTGGCACATGTGATGGAGTGCGAGGACACGGCCGTCGCCACTCTCCGTTTCAGCAACGGCGCGCTGGGAACGATCAGCGCGACCACGGGCGCCAACCCGGGATCGGCCCTCCAGCTGGAGATTCTCGGTGACGGAGGCTCGGCGGTCCTCCTCGATGGCGACCTACGGGTGGCCGGGCCGGCTGCGGACGAGCCGGATGACACCGGGTCGTACGATCCGCGTGAATACCTCGATGCGCATGCCGCACAGATCGCCGACGTCATCCAGGCCGTTCGCGAGAACCGGTCCCCACTGGTCGACGGCAACGAGGGCCGGCGATCGGTCGAGATCATCCTGGCCATTCTCGAGTCGGCCGTCCAGAAGCGCGAGGTAAGGGTGGCGTGATCCGCGTTTCCGCGTTCGCAGACGAGATCTCGTCCGACCTCGACGAGCAGATCGAGGTCCTCCAACAGCAGCACATCTCCCATCTCGAGCTACGTTCCGTCTGGGACGTGGGAGTCCTGGACCTGTCCGACTCTCAGGTCGAGACGCTGCAGAGCAGGCTCTATTCGGCCGGTATCGACGTAACCGGAATCGGCTCGCCCATAGGCAAGGTGCCGGTCGACACCTCTATGGATGAGGAGCTGGCCCGGCTGGATCGAGCTCTCAGCCTGTGCCATGTCCTCGGCTGCCACTTCATCCGCATCTTCTCCTACTACCCTCCGAGCCGTGGCCACCCCGAATCACCATCCGGCTGGCGGGACCGCGTTCATGCCAAGATGGCACAGCTGGTGGCCAGGGCCGAGAGGACGCCCGTAACCCTGCTTCATGAGAATGACACCGACCTCTACGGCGACTCGGTTGTTCGCAGCGCCGAGGTCTTGGACCAAAATCGAAGCCCGCACCTCGGGGCCATTCTCGACCCGGCCAATTACCTGCTCTCCCATCAGCGTCCCTACCCCGACGGGTATGAGGCGGTGAGGGACAGGCTGCGGGTGATTCACGTCAAGGACGTGCGTGATGGAGCGGTTGTGCCGGCCGGCCTGGGTGACGCTGACTTTCCCGAGCTGCTGGGCCGGCTGCGAGACGATGGATTCTCGGGCATACTGGCACTGGAGCCGCACCTTGCGGCAGCGGGCCAGTTTCGGGGGTTCAGCGGGCCGGAACGATTTACAGAGGCTGCCGAGGCGCTGAAGCGCCTGCTGGCTCAGGCCGGATTGCCGTGGGAGTGAGCAGAATCCGCCCGAAGGACCCTCCTCGGGAC
>DASRCF010000231.1:0-5286 GCA_035653255.1 Chloroflexota bacterium | reverse complement strand
AGGGATCCGTAAGTCGCCTCGGGCCGAAGTGACACCACTCGACCTGAGGCTCCGCTGTCGTACTGTGAACCCACACGGGAGTCCACTCTTCAAGGGATGGCCGCCGGCTCACGACAGGTGACTCTCGACCCATCTGGCTCGTGTTCCGCGGAGCTCATGCTCGACATCGACTGCGCTCACCACGAAGCCCAGCTCCAGCGAGATGTGCAGGACGGCGGCTACGAAACTCTCACGGTCCGCGAACGGTCGGAGCTTCTCTTGCAGGCCGTGATCCATTTGGACTCGGACGATAAACGCCTCGAGGTCAGAGTGACGAAGATCGGATGCCATTGCCTGATGTGGCTCCGCCGAAGTGAGCCAGCCCGGCCGAGAGAGCTTCGCTCTAACCGGTAGCCGGGCCCGCGGTGGATACTTCGGTTGGAACGACGCCCTCGAATTGTCGAAAATTGGCGGCAAACATCTGCGCCAGTCTCGCGGCCTGTTCCTCATATCGCACTGGATCAGCCCAGGTTTGTGCCGGAGTCAGCACCTCGGTCGGTACCCCAGGTACCTGGTCCGGCACCTCAACACCGAAGCGCTCGGAGACGTGGAACGGCGTCGAGTCCAGCTGGCCCTCGAGAATGGCCGACACCATGGCGCGCGTCAGCCCAATCTTGATCCTACTGCCCTCACCGTATGGACCCCCGGTCCAGCCGGTGTTGACTAGCCACACCTGGGAACCGTGCGCCTGGATCCGGTCGCGCAGCAGCCGCGAGTACGACTCAGGGGGCAGGGTCAAGAAGGGGGCGCCGAAGCAGGTGCTGAAGTTGGGCTCCGGCTCGGTCACGCCCCGTTCAGTGCCGGCCACCTTGGCGGTGTAGCCGGAAAGGTAGTAGTAGCTCGCCTGATCCGGCGTGAGCCTGGCGATAGGAGGCAGGACGCCGAACGCGTCGGCGGTAAGAAAGATAATGTTCTTCGGGTGACCGGCCTTCCCTGACAGATCGACGTTGGGAAGGAAGTCGATGGGGTACGCCGCCCGGGTGTTTTCGGTTTTGGCGTCGCTGTCCAGATCCAGCTGCCGGGTCTCGGGGTCGACCACCACGTTTTCCAGCACAGTGCCGAAGCGATGGACGGCGCCGAAGATCTCAGGCTCGGCCTGATCTGAGATGCGAATGGTCTTGGCATAGGATCCGCCCTCAAAGTTGAAGACTCCCTCGTCGCTCCAGCCGTGTTCGTCATCTCCCAGCAGCACCCTGTTGTGGACGGTGGACAGAGAGGTCTTGCCCGTCCCGGACAGCCCGAAGAAGAGTGCCACGTCGCCTGATGAGCCATAGTTGGCGGAACAGTGCATGGAGAGCACTCCCTGCAGCGGCAGCAGGTAGTTCAGCACCGAGAAGATCGACTTCTTGATCTCACCGGCATAGCTGGTGCCGCCAATCAGCACCATTCGCTCGGCGAAGTTGAGCATGATGAAGGTTCCGCTTCTAATGCCGACTGCCTCGGCATCAGCCTCGAATCGAGGCGCCGCCAGGACTGTGAACTCAGGTGACGACTCGATCCCCATCCCCAGCGGCGGCCGGATGAACATATTGCGGGCAAAGAGACTGTGGTACGGCAGCTCGCTAATCACCCGGATGGGGATGCGATAGCGGCGGTCGGCGCCGGCGTACAAATCCTGCACGAAAAGGTCGCGGTCGCGCAGATAGGACGACACCTGGCGGCGCAGGGTGTCAAACGTGGCCGTCGTCGCCGGTTGGTTGACCTTGCCCCACCAGATGTTCCGCTCACTCGAGGACTCTTCCACGATATACTTGTCGCGCGGTGAGCGGCCCGTGTAGGGGGTGGTGTCGACGACCAGTGGGCCTGCCTGGGCCAGAAGTGCCTCGCGCCTGCGGATACATGCTTCGTAGAGCACGGGGGTGGGCGAGTTCCAGTAGATCTCACCGTGACTCTCGATTCCGTATTCGTCGAGGCTCTTACGAGTCGGCGTCTGTACCATGATCTGTCCTCCCGTGACCGCCGGATTCAAACACCACGAAGGTCCCCTGTCCTAGCCAGTAGACCGGCGCCGTTGACTCGAGTATCAGCAGAAAGCGCGCCACACCACAGGCCGGAGCCTAGTCGATAGGGGCACGTTGGTCCTCCATGTGGCATATGATCGCATCGGCCATCTCTCGTGTGCCCACCCCGCCGGTTCGGTCAGGCTTGAGATCGTAGGTCACGTTGACGCCCTCGGCGATCACTCTGGCGATGGCACCCTCCACCCGGTCGGCACATTCCCGCTCACCCAAATGTCGAAGCATGAGCACACCGGAGAGCAATGTGGCGGTCGGATTCACCTTGTTCTGACCGGCATACTTGGGAGCGCTGCCGTGCACGGGCTCGAAGAGGGCGGCGCTGTCGCCCAAGTTCGCCCCGGGGGCTAGTCCCAAGCCACCGACGAGACCGGCGCACTCATCCGACAGAATGTCACCATACAGGTTGGGCATGACCAGCACGTCGTAGTCTTCCGGGCGCTGAACCAGCTGCATGGCCATGTTGTCGACCAGCATCTCCTGGAACTCGATCGTCGGATGCCGTCCTGCCACGTCCCGGGCAACCTCCAGAAAGAGCCCGTCAGTGTGCTTCATGATGTTGGCCTTGGTCACCACAGTTACCGTGCGCCGGTCGTTTTTCTCCGCGTAGTCGAAGGCGAACTCGACAATGCGCCTGCTTCCAAACTCGGAGATCGGTTTGATGCTGAGCCCCGAGCCCTCACGGATTCGGGTTCCGGAGCGCTCGCCGATCTCCTCAATCATCCTGTCCGTCTCGGGCTTGCCGCGCTCAAACTCAATACCCGCATATACGTCCTCGGTGTTCTCACGGACTACGATGAGATCGACGTCCTGGTACCGTGATCGGACCCCCTGGTAATACTTGGCCGGCCTCAGGTTGACGTACAGATCGAGCGCCTTTCGGAGGGCCACGTTAACGCTGCGAAAACCGGTACCGATTGGAGTCGTGATCGGTCCCTTGATGGCGGTTCCGTTGCGCCGGATAGAGTCGATGACCCGATCCGGCAGAGGGGTGCCGTCTTGCTCGATGGCCGCCTCGCCCGCGACCTGGACGTCCCATTCGAAGACCAAGCCCGTGGCTTCGAGCACTCGTACGGTGGCGTCGGTAAGCTCAGGACCGGTTCCGTCGCCCGGGATCAGTGTAACCGGATAAACCTGGTTGCCGCTTTCAGTCATCAAGCTCTCCCTGCGGGTACCGGAATCGGCTCCGGCTCGGTGCTTGCGTGTTGCTCTCCGTCAAAGGCCGGCAGGCTTCTGCGTGGCTGCTTGTCGGATCGATACCCAAGTGCGTACTCCCCCTGAAGAACGGTGTGGATCTCCCGCGTGCCTTCGTATATCACCGGAGCTCGAGCGTTGCGCATGAAACGGAACACCGGATACTCGTCGGAGCAGCCATAGGCGCCGAAGACCTCGACCGCATCGGAGGCCGCCTGAAAGGCGGCGTCGCAACAAAACCACTTCGCCAGGGAAACCGCGCGGTTCGAGGGCGCGCCTACATTCTTGAGGTACCCGGCCTTGTAGCACAGCAGACGGCCGGCCTCATACGACTGATACATCTTCGCAATCATCTGCTGCACCAGCTGGAACTTTCCTATCGGCCGTCCGAAGGCTTCACGCTGCCCCGCATATTCAACGCTGGCGTCGTACGATGCCCTGATGGTTCCACATGCACCCGAGGCTACGGTATAGCGGCCATTCTCCAGGCAGCTCATCGCGATGACAAAGCCCTCACCCTCCTCGCCAATCCGGTTTCCGGCGGGGACACGCACATCATTCAGGATGACGCTGCCGGTGTCGCCCGCGAAAATCGAGGCTTTCTGTTTGATGGGCCGCGTCTCCAGCGCTTCTCGGCTTTGGTCACGCTCCACCACGAACGCCGAGATTCCTCGGTGGCCCGCCTCAGGGTCCGTCTTGGCGAAGATGAGGAAGCAGTCGGCATGGTCGGCATATGATACCCAGGTCTTTTCACCTCGCAAAACGTAGCTGTCGCCGTCGCGGCGAGCAGTGGTGGTGATGGCGGCCACGTCGGAGCCGGCATTGGGCTCGGTGAGGCCGAAAGCGCCGAAACGGCGGCCCGAGGCCATAGGTCTCAGAAAGCGCTGCTTTTGGTCCTCGGTGCCCCAGATATAGATGCCCATGCCCGAGAGGCCGATGTGAACGGACAGGATCGTACGCAGTGAGGTGTCGACGTACTCCAGCTCCTCGGACGCCAGGCCCAGGCTGATGTAATCCATTCCACTGCCGCCGTAGCGTTCCGGGAAGCAAATGCCGGTGAGGCCGATCTCCCCGAGCTTGGCAAAGGTGTCCGGGTGGTACGTGTGCTCGGAATCCCACTCCTGAATGAAGGGCGCGAACTCGGTGGCCATGTAGTCCCGAACGGTCCGCACGAGAAGCTGTTGGTCGGCACTCAGCTCCAGGTCAATCATCGACGGACAACCGCGGGACGGCGTGGAAGCACGGGACATTCTAGCAACGAGGGCGAAAGCAACAGAGAAACGGAGGCGCCGAGACGTCACAGTCAGGGAGGGTAGATGAGGGATAAGGCCGCAGATGTGAGGGGAGCGGGGCAGGCACCGTAACCCTCAAATACGGGGCCGGTGCGGCCCGCTCCACGTATAGCGCTACAAGGTTGCCGGTACACGGTTGGTATACGCTCGGGGCATGGAGATGAAGATCGCGGTTGGTGGGGGCGGACCTCACCAGCGGCGGTTCGATCTGCAAGTACAGTCGGATTCCAAGGCCGAAGGAGATGACGGCGTATGAGTGAAGCGAGCCGGTGACGTTGAGGGTGGCGACGTTTTCCATAGTGGCGGCTGATCCCGAGGCAGGAGACTGCGGGGTGGCCGTGGCGTCAAAATTCCTTGCCGTCGGCGCCGTGGTGCCCTTCGCCAGGGCCGACGTCGGAGCGGTCGCCACTCAGGCCCTGGCTAACACCACCTATGGCTCGCGGGCGCTCGATCTCATGGCAGGTGGGAGGCAGCCCGTCGCCGTCGGCCGAGAGCTGATCGCGGCCGATCCGGAGGCCGCACAGCGTCAGTTCGGTTTGGTGGATGCGTCCGGCAACGCGGCGACTTTCACCGGAGACAGCTGCAACGTTTGGGCCGGTGGCAGGTCGGGTCAAGGGTACGCCGCCCAGGGCAACATTCTCTTGGGGCCTCAGGTGGTCGAGGCCATGGAGTCCGCCTTCCTCGATACGCAAGGATCACTAGCCGACCGGCTTTTGGCCGCAATCGGGGCGGGGGATGCGGCCGGC
>DASRCF010000230.1:0-5248 GCA_035653255.1 Chloroflexota bacterium | reverse complement strand
CTGAAACTCCCGCCCCCAACCCTGAGGCTCGCAGCTCGTGCTATCAACTCTCACCTCTACATTCATAAAAGGACGAGGCAGAGCGAAACAGTGGACGCGAAACCCGAAGCTGGAAACGGGAAGCTTCCCTCGGTCGAGGTAAGCTGGACGGGCGCCGGCGTGCGCTTCGCCGGCGTGACGCCTGCCGGGCACCGTGTCGTCGTCGATGAGCCGGAGCCGCTAGGGACGGATCAAGGCGCGCGGCCGACAGAGCTTCTTTTGGTCGCCGCGGCTTCCTGCAGCGGCATCAGCGCGATCTCGCTCCTGAAGAAGATGCGGCAACCCGTGGCAGGGTTGCGGGTCGTGGCTTTCGGCGAGCGTCAGCCTGACTGGCCCAAGGCTTTCACCTCGATCACACTGGCATTCACCGTAGATCTCAACGGCGAGGGCGATGCGGCGCTGATCGGGAAGGCCGTGCGGCTGGCGGTCGACCGTTACTGTCCGGTAAGCGCCACCATCCAGCTTGGCGAGGGCGGCTGCGAGGTTCGGCACGAGGTTACCATTCACAGAAAGAGTGACCAGGCCCTTTCAGAACAGCCAGTCCGGGAGTCGGGATAAAAGCCGGAGATGGAGAGGGAAGGAGCAGGCTAACTGTCAGCCATCCGGGACATACCAGGCGATGACCAGATCGTGCACCACTGGAGGTTTCGCCCGGATGCATCGTCGCAAGCCACCGCCGCCCGAGAGTCCAGCGGCAGGCATAGCCCGAAACTCGAAACCCGAAATCCGAAACTCCTCACCCGATGGTGTACGATTAGCCGTTAAGTTCTGCGGGAGAACCGGATGGAGAACCAGCCGAATCTGTACGAGCTGCTCCAAGAGCAGGCGCAGCGCTCGCAGGCGCCATGGGCGGGCACGCTCGAGCTGACCTACAGGTGTAACGAGCGCTGTGGTATGTGCTATCTCGGGCCCGATTGGGGAAAGGGCCGCAAGAAGGATGAGCTGACCACCGGCGAGGTCTTCGACCTCTTGCGGCAGCTCCGGGAGGCCGGCTGCTTCGAGCTGCTGCTTACAGGGGGCGAGATCTGCCTCCGCAAGGACCTGCTCCGGATCATCGACCACGCCGGCAGCCTAGGCTTCCTTCTAACCGTAAAGACCAACGGCACCATGGTTACGGAGGAGCTGGCCCTGGTTCTTCGTCGCAACCCAATCCAACGGGTCGAGATGAGCCTCCTGGGCGCCTCGGCGACAACGCACGACGCCGTGACCCGGATTCCCGGCTCCTTCGATCGCACCATGGCCGCCGTGGACACCTTCCGGCGGCACGAGGTGCCGGTCAAACTGTACTTTACCGCGCTCTCCTTGAACTTCCGAGAGGTGGTGGAGAGCAAGCGCCTGGCCGCCGGCCTCGGCTGCGAGTTCGAGTGGAGCTCACAGGTGACGCCCCGGGACGATCGCAGCGTCATCCCGCTGACCATGCGGCTGCACGGCGAGGACATGCTGGCCGTTCAGAAGCAGTACGTCGACGAGGCGACCGCCGAGAACGGTAGCTGGGAGGCGTCGGGGTACCAGAATGAGGGTTGGTTTTGCGGCGCCGGCCGCCACGCGTTCAACATCACTCCCTACGGGGATGTCCAGCCCTGCAACATCATGCGCATGGACTGCGGCAGCATCCGCCGGCAGCCCTTCGCCGAGATCTGGCGCTCGGCGCCCGAGTTCCTTCGGCTGAGGGCCATGCGTGTCGCCGACGTCTTCGGCTGCTCCGATTGCAAGATTCGCGACTACTGCGCCATATGCCCGGGCCTGTTCTACATGGAAATGGGCGACGTGACCATTCCCTCGCCTCATACCTGCGAGCAGACCGAGATGAAGCATCTGGCCGCCACCGGAACATTCATCCCGGCCGGCAGCAGAGACAAGTCCGGCGAGATGCCTCGTCCGGCCAACGCCATCTTCGGAGGCGTTTCACATCAGCCGGTCGCTCTGCCCATGAGTGCGCCTCGAGGCTAAGACCTCAAGGCCACGACTTTCGTGTACGTGAAGCTGGGGTCGGATGCGCTCGTGCCGCCGCGGCATCCGATGCTCGGGCCTCGAACATCTGGAGGGACGGCGGATCATCTGAAGCGGCGGCGAGACATCCGACTTCGGAGGCCTGTATCCGAGTGGTGATCTGTTGGCCCGGCGAAGGGATGTGAAACCGGATTGAGCGATCTTCAGGCGACCATGATGGGAAGGAGGTTCCGCTTCCAGATTCCGAGCGTCGAGCTGAGCCGGCTACTCGTGCCGGTCCTGATGCAGGCCGACGGCCCCGAAAGTCGGACCGACCTGCCTGCCGTACTCACCGAAGTCCGGCTGGATCGAACGCTCATCGCGGGCGCCAGTGACCCTGCCGAGCTCAGCTTTGAGGGTGATGTCGTGCGAGTCCAAAGCTCTACGGGCTTTCGCTCTACCATCGACCTTGAAGCCGCAACCGCCGAGCTGGAGATGGACGGCAATCACCCGGCCGACGCCTTCAGGTTCCATCTGCGCACACTGGCCGCGTTGCTGGCCTTACGGATGGGCGGGCTGCTGCTCCACTCCTCCGCAATAGCACGCCCCGACGGAGCTGTCGTGTTCTTGGGAGCGACAGGAACGGGCAAGTCGACACTTGCCTCCTTCTCCGCCTCGGCCGGCGCGGCGATTCTGAGCGATGACCTCAACGCGATTCTTCCTGCGGCCGCCGGCTACGAGGTGTACGGCATGCCCGCCTGCGCACTTGCAACTCCGCTCGCGACCAGCGCCGGCGCGTTTCCGCTCCGATGCCTGTACCATCTGGCGCAGGCTCCCGAGGACCGGGTAGAGCCGCTTTCCCCGGCTGAGAGAACTGCCATGCTGATGGTTCAATCCCCGTTCGTCAACATGTATGCCCAAACCACCGAGGCACTTCTGCACAATGCGGCGCGTCTGGCTCGCATGGTCCCGATGGGGCGGCTACACTTTACCGAAAGCATGAGGTTCTGGAGCCTGATTTGAGCAGGCGAGTTCGGCGCAGTCGCGACATTGCCCATCGCGAGGTGGAGGGCCAGACGGTCATTGTGCTTCCACGCACCAACGAGATACTGGTGCTCAACGAGACCGGCGCCTGCATCTGGGAGCTTTCGGATGGTGGAAGGACGGAGGCCGAAGTCGTCGAGGGGCTGCGGGCGCGGTTCGACATCGACAGAGAAACGGCAGCACGAGACGTGGCTGCCCTCTACGACCAGCTGATCGAGGCAGGCGTCGCCGAGACCGCGGAGTGATCGATCCCGTGGCCGCGCGCGCCATCCGGGGGTGGCTGGCCGGCGGTGCCGACCTCGAGCTGGTGGTGGTTTCAGACAGCATGGTGCCGTTGTTGCGAACTGGAGACCGCGTTGTCGTGCGTCCGGCATCGAGCGAGGATGTGCACACGGGCGACCTGGTGCTGGTTCAGACCCCCGAGCGCTACGTGCTGCACCGGCTCATCAGCCGTCGATTGTGGCGAACGGCAGGCGACGCGTTGGTCTGGGCAGACCCGCCCCTACATCCGAGCTCGATTGCAGGCAGAGCCGTCCGGATTATGCGAAATGGTGAATCATTCGAACTTCCCGCGTTTCCGTTGAACCGGCTGGCGGTCCTCAGATGGCTGGGGCGGGCTCTGGTGGTACGGGTGCGAATCGCCTCCGCCCGCGTAGCTCGGCCGCGTCCACGCCGACCAGCATAGCCCCGGAGGCGATCAATCCCCCGACGATCCAGATATGGGGAGCAATATCGGCGTGCCACAGAAACTGATCGGTTCCGGTCTGGACCAGCATGCCGAAGAAAGCGGCGGTTAGGCCGGCCAGGAGAGCAGTCTTGGTGGGCGAGAGGGCGGCGCGGCTGGCGCGCAGTCCCAAGAGCAGCAGTGATACCAGTACGGCGACGATCGAGAGCAGTCCCGGTATGCCGATCTCAGTTGCGAGCTGCAGATAGTCGTCGTGATACCAGGGGTAGCCGGGGACAGGCTGGATACCGGAAGCGGTGCGTTGGAACCACGCGCCCCACCCCGCACCCAGAGGATATCTGAGCACTACGTCGAATCCCGTTGCCTGATAGGATTCCCGCTGGGCGATGGAGTAGTCGTACTGGGTGGCTCGAGCCACGAAGCGCTTGTCGGCCTGAGGATAGACGACCTGCAGCAAGAGAACGAACAAGAGGGTCGTCGCCAGCACAGCCGCTCCGCGCTTCGGCCTCAGGATGAAGATCAGCGCAACGGTGGCCATGCCCGTTCCCAGCCAGGCTCCGCGGCTGTAGGTAAGGAGCAAAGCTAGGCCCACACACCCCAGCGGAATGGTCATAAGCATGCGGTGCCGGGCGCGAAGCTTGCTCGCCCCGACGAGGGCCATCATGATGAGAAAGCCCGTCAAAAGGTAGGTCGCATACTGGTTCGTGGCAGCCATGTCACCGTCGATCCGGGTGATGAGCTGGCCGCCATTGAGGCGTGTGGCAAAGGCAGTCGTGGCGTGTGTAGCGGCCTGCCTCAAGCCGTCGAGAGCGCGTTCGGTGATCAGGGCCAGCATGAACCCCGTGGCCAGGTAGAGCTGCTTCCAGGAGCGGATGCACAGCGGCAGCAGGATAAGAATCAATGGATAGATCACGAGAGACTTGAGGTTGGAGATCAACGGCGACGGGTCGACACCGCGATAGAGCGCTACGCATACGCCCCACAGGCAGAATAGCCAGAAGATGACCATCAAACGCCAGTGCCGGTGAAACCAGGTGGCGCCCGAGGCGGTGCCGAACCACCCCCCGACAATCGCCATCAGCAGGGTGATCGGAACCAGCACGTCGAACACCGTGAGCACGAACTTGTCGCTTCCGAGCTGCACCTGGAAGCCCGTGTGCCAGGCGAGTCCCATGAACAGGAAGGGTGTGGCCACGCGGGCCTTCTCGGGTGCAAGCAGTGCGGTGGCGAGAACCACCAGGGCTGCAGCCACCAGGATTACCAGCTCGACGAAGAAGAGCTGGCCTTTGTGTCCCGGTGGGCCGATCTGGATCCACTCCATCAGGCCGGCGTCCAGGCCACCGCAGACGACCATGGCGCCGACCAGCGCAAGAACCGCGCGTGGGTCAAGTCGCCCGGCGACCGGAATCCTTGGACTGGCAATCATGCTTTACGTCCCCGATAGGGTAATGGTTTCGAGCCAGTGTAGCCGACGGGGACCCTCGAACATCGAAGCCGCCGAGCCCAGCCCTCACCAGCCTCGTGTCCGGCTCCAAATCCCCAACTCGAAAC